>UQVF01000001.1 GCA_900544365.1 uncultured Veillonella sp.
ATAATATGAATGAAATTTAATAAATTCAATTTGAATAATCTACAAAAAGGTCTATAATAATTATAAATATATATGTTTCAAATTGATGATGACAGAACTAGCCGGGCAAGACGACTAGATCGAACAATGAGGGGAACAACATGAAGAAACAAAAAGTAGCATTCTATGTAGCAAGTATGTTAGTGTTGGGAAGTCATGTAGTAGGTTATGCTGACGGTGATACGCATACGTATGTGTTGGATGGTGGACAAGTGACCGGTACGGGTACCCATGCCATAGCCATCGGTAGTGGATCCAGTGTGAATGGGATGTCTGCTATCGCAATAGGGGATAGTGCAGAGGTTACGGTAGATGGAGGGGTTGCTATAGGGGTTAACTCCATTGCAGATAGATCAGGCAAAACGGCTAGTTATATTGGTTATAATCCAATGAGTAATACACATTATAAATATGGTGAAGCTGGGGCAGATAATCCAAAACTTGAAGCCTTATATGAAAAAATTCGTCAAGCTAATTATAAAGTACTACAAGCAGAAGAGGATGTTGAAAGAGCTGAGTATAAGAAAAAACAGAAAGAACGTGGTGCAGAGGAAGCGGTAGCAAGTGCAAATGCTCAAAAAGCCAAAGCGGATCAAGATTTGGTTAATGCAGAGAAAGCTTATACAGCAGCGATAGAGGAAGCAAATAAAACGGATAATGATGCTATTAGTAGTGCTTGGAATGCTACAGATGGGGCGGTGTCTGTAGGCGGTATAAAAGATGGGAAACAACATACTCGTCAAATTACCAATGTAGCAGCAGGGTATGAAGATACAGATGCTGCTACAGTGGGGCAACTACGGGTGCTTCGTAATCGGTTAGAGCGAGAAAAACCACGTTATATTTCCATAAAAAGTCGAGACCTTGGTGTAGATAGCAATGAAAATAATAATGGTGCTACTCAAGAAGGTGCCATTGCCATTGGCCCGAGGGCAAAATCAGAAAGTGAAAATGCCATTGCTATTGGGCGTAATGTACAAATCGGTCAAAACTCAAAAAATACAGTAGCTATTGGTATTGGAATTGATAAAACGGGTATCCATAGTGTAAATATTGGGGAAGGTACAACTACATCAGGTGAATATAGTACAGCTGTGGGGCAAGGGGCAAAAGCAGGGGATTCTGCACTGGCTATCGGTGGTTCAGCTAAAGCTGAAAGTAAGAATAGTGTGGCAGTAGGTCGCGCAGCTACAATTGGAACTAGTGCACTAGGAGCTACAGCGCTAGGTGACTCAGCAAATTCAGATGAAAGTCAGTCTGTCAGTGTGGGATATAGTGCACATGCTTATCAATTTGGATCTATTGCAGTAGGCGCTCATACAGAAACTCATGGAAATGGATCTATCGCTATTGGTCATAATAGTAAAGTTGGAGAAAGTGGCAACCAAGCATACGGTGGAATCAGTATTGGGATGGACTCTAAAACAGTAGTTAGAAATGGTGTTGCCTTAGGTACAGGGTCTTATGCAGATCGGGCTGTAAATTCTAGGTCTAATCGAGGATATGATCCATCTTTGCATGGACCTCATTTTACTGATGCTACGACAGAGGCAGCAGTAGCAAGCTCAGAACGAAGTATATGGAAAGCCACTGACTCAGCTGTATCTGTAGGTGACAGTCGTACTGGTTATCATAAAACTCGCCAAATCATTAATGTGGCAGCTGGTGGAGAAGATACAGACGCTGTCAACGTAGCTCAGTTAAAAGCATTAGAAAAACGTAATACAATATTGGCAGGTAATGATGTGCCCTTTAAGGCAGATGGTACTGTATCTGATGCTACACTGGATACACGTGTATATACGCCAGGGGATAAAGAAATTAAAATTCAAGGTAAGGCGAATACCGTGTATGGAATTGCTCCTCAAGCAGGTGCTAAAGCTCCTGATGGTAAAAGTGACTATGCAGCGCCAACATTATATAGCTCTGATAATTTGATTACCTATAAGGATTCAACTGACTCTATCTTGCGTATCGGTTTGCTGAAAGCGCCGACATTTACCGGGATAAATTTTGATAATCCTCTTATGAATATTTCATTAGGAAGTAATGATAAAGGACATTTAACATTGACTACCAGTGGTAAAGGTGATGGTGCAACATCTACAACAAGCCCCGTATTGACAGCGGCTTCTTTAAAAGATGTATTAAAGGCCGAATCAGGTATTAAAATCACTGAAAAGGATGGGGGAGAATACGGTAAAACATATACACTTAGCTTGAATAAGACTGAGTTGAAAGGTGACCCTGACTTTAAAGGAGACAAGGGAGATAAAGGAGATCATGGTAAGTCCGCCTACGATGTATGGAAGGACATGCGAGGAAATGGTGAAAAAACAAAAGAAGACTATTTGAAAGCCATAAAAGGTGAACCAGGTATACAAGGTCCACAGGGTGAGCGAGGGTTACAAGGTGAAACCGGAGCAACAGGTGCTAAAGGAGAAAAGGGTGAAACCGGAGTAGCAGGACCTAGAGGTGAAAAAGGCGAGACTGGCACGGCTGGTAAAGATGGATCTGATGGTAAATCTGCTTATGAATATTGGAAAGAAATCAAAGGTAATGAAAATAAAACAGAAGATGACTTCCGAAAAGCGTTAGAAGGTGGAACAAAAAGCAATACTCAAGAGTACGAAAAGTTAGAGCATCAAATTGGAGAACTTGGTAATGATCTACAAGAGTTGCGCAAGGAAAGTCGTAAAGGTGATGCTTTGGGTGCTGCTTTATCAGCATTAAAACCAATCCAATATGATCCTTTAGAGCCAACACAGTTTATGGCTGGTATTGGACATTATAAAAATGCGAATGCTTTTGCTATCGGTATCGCTCATTATACAAAAGAATCAACAATGTTCCATGCAGGTGTATCCATGGTACGTGGTGGCACTATGATTAATGGTGGCGCTACTTTCAAATTTGGTGATAGTCCAGAGAAAAAAGCGGTACCAGAGCGTTATCGTAATGGTCCTATTTCCTCTGTACTCGTATTACATGATGAAATGGTCGCTATGAAAGAAGCTTATGGCCGTGAGATTACAGTGTTGGCACAAGAAAACAATCATCTACGACAAGATATCGCAGTATTGCAACAAGAAATGCAAGCGTTGCGAGCTATGGTTCATAAATAGGGGAAAAGTAATCAGTTTCATACTGTTCTATTCAGCATCAGTAGATTGATTAGAAAAGGGTCCTTAGGGACCCTTTTTAATATCTTACTATATGCAAATACAACAGAGGCAAGTTGAGCGAATCAACTTGCCTCTGTTGCTGTATAGTTAAGTATGTATGATAATTGTTAGTGTTTATTTTTATTTGGAGGAGTCTATTCTAGTGGCTCTATTAGAATGCTGGAAGAATAGCACCTTTGTATTTGTCTTCGATGAATTTTTTGATTTCTGGACTTTGTAAAGCTTTTACCAATTTCACGATTTCATCACGTTTTTCATCGCCTTCACGAACAGACACAATGTTTACATATGGAGAATCTTTAGATTCTAAGAACAATGCATCTTTAGTTGGGTTAAGGTTTGCACCTAAAGCAAAATTAGTGTTGATAACAGAAATCGTAGAATCATCTAATGTACGAGGTAATTGAGCAGCCTCTAATTCAACAAATTTTAAGTGTTTAGGGTTGTCTTTGATATCTTGTACAGTAGCAGAGATGCTGTTAGGGTCATTTAATGTGATTAAACCTGCTTTAGAAAGCAATAATAATGCACGACCACCATTTGTAGCATCAGATGGGATAGCTACTTGAGCTCCATCTTCGATGTCTTTCAAATCTTTTACTTTTTTGGAGTATACGCCCATTGGTTCGATATGAACAGCACCTGCAGTTGCAATGTGAGTTCCTTTTTCCTTGTTGAAGTTTTCTTGGTAAGGAATATGAGCGAAGAAGTTCGCATCAAGTTCTTTGTCATTCAAGGAAACGTTAGGTTGTACATAATCGCTGAACTCAACGATTTCTAATTTGATGCCCTCTTTAGCAAGGATTGGTTTTACTTGCTCTAAGATTTCAGCATGAGGTACTGGGGAGGCCCCGATTTTTAATGTTTTACCTGCATCGGAACCAGTGGAGCTAGTGCCAGTGGTTCCACAGCCACCGATTAATAAGGCAGCGCCTAATACAGCTGTTGCTGCTAAACTAAATAATTTCTTCATGTGTTATCTCCTTTTCTTTTGTGTACTTACATAGTGAATTTCTACTTGCTTAGTATACCAATAGTTTGGTTATAAGTAAAATATGTTATATATCTAAGTTGTTATAATAATAGACTATAATATGAATTGCTGATATTATGAAAGTAATTGTATATATCTGAAACCAAGGTGGATTATTATAGCAGAATACGTAGACTTAAAGTATATAAGAATATGAAAATATAAAAACCCCTCTTCAGAATATGTTAATTCAAGATGAGGGGATTCGTTATTTTTATATATGGCTACATATACGTATGTCATAAAAACACATATTTAGTATTATATGACTGCATTCAGTAGTAAACCGAGTGCTGTCACACATATTTATGAAATTGTGTTCAGTAGCAACCCTATAGCCCATAAGAAATGATACAATGTACAAGATATAGAGGTAAATTTCATAGCCTCGTTTAATCGTACTGGATCAGCATTGATATTGAAGATATGAATGACTTTCATAGCAGGTAGTAGGGAAAGTAAAGCTATTAGGGAAGGCCACGGAATAAGTCCTAAGATAGTCCACAGTAGTATCCATAGGGAACTAATGAGGAAGAGTCCTTGTAAAAGCTTAAGGCCTCTTTCACGGCCTAGGAGAATGACTAAGGTGCGTCGACCGTGGTTAGCATCGTTAGTGAAGTCTCGCAAATTGTTGGTCATCATAATAGCACCGATTAAGATAGTAGAAGGTATCGCTGGAATCAGAAAAATCCAGTGCAAGGTATGCGTCCAAGCGTAGAGGGTAATGCCTACGATGGCAAAACCCATGGCAAGACCAGAGGCGAGTTCACCAAAAGGAGTGCGAGAAATGGGTTTAGGTCCGCCCGAATATAGGATGCTAGTTAGTATGCAAAGTATACCCACAGGAATATACCACCAAGTTATAGCATTAGCGAGAGCGATGCCTAAGATGAGGGGAAGTATAGTCGTAACATATCCCCAACGTTTAATCACAGTAGGGGCGATACCATCACGAACGATGGAACCACTGTTGCCCGAAACTTGTGTGAGATCAAGGCCAGATTTGAAATCAAAGTATTCATTCCAAATGTTGGCAGCGATTTGCGCGCTTAGTACAGATATTAGAATGCCTAGGGTATAGACCAAGGATAGCCAAATAGGTTGTATGGTTTCAAATTGCGTAGCCCCTATGGCAGATCCTAAGACAACGGGACTGAAAGCAGCCGTTAAGGTGCGGGGCCGAATTAATGCAAAAAATTGTGACAGATTCATAGTCATCCTTTCATCATTATGAAGTTATATAATATATGGTATCATTCTAACCTAAATAGGAGATTATGACAAATTATAGGATGAAAAACAATTATACATGAAATGTAATAGTAGAGTATAATAGAAAGAAGTAGAGGATAGGCATAGTATTCAAATGTCATAGAAAAGTGCTTAGTATGCTATAGGCTAGACCTATAAGAATAGGAGTTATTCATGATTACACATGCTCTATTAACAGATATGTATCAATTTACCATGATGCAAGGTTTATTTACACAAAACAAACATCGTACCCGTTGCGTGTTCGATCGTTTTTATCGGACAAATCCGTTCAAAGGTGCTTATACAGTGGTAGCCGGATTGGAACAGGTCATCGAGTATGTGAAAGGCTTGCAATTCGCAGAGGAAGATATTACCTATTTACGTCAAACGGGTGTGTTCACTGAGGCATTTTTAGAATATTTAACAACATTCCGCTTCACAGGCACTATCTATGCAGCGCCAGAAGGATCTGTCGTATTTCCTGGGGAAGTGTTACTTCGAGTAGAAACGGCCAAGGATGAGGCTATTTTAATGGAAACAGCGCTTTCCATGTTTTTGAATCATGAGTCCTTGATTGCGACCAAAGCCCGCCGTATCCGATCTGTTATTGGTAAGGATGGGGTAGCAGAATTTGGCATGCGTCGTGCTCAAGGGGTAAGCGCAGCAGTACAAGGGGCTAGGGCGGCTTTCATTGGTGGATTTGATAGTACTAGTGATGTATACAGTGCTGCCTTGTATGGCATGCGACCGGTAGGGACTATGGCACACAGTTGGGTCATGAGTTTTCCAACTGAAATTGATGCGTTCCGTGCCTATGCAAATCAATATGAAGATAATTTGGTGTTTTTAGTGGACACCTATAATACACTGCATAAAGGTGTGCCTGCGGCGATTCAAGTGTTCCAAGAGATTCGTGAACGTCGTGGTGGCACTATGCCGTCTGTGTATGGTATTCGCCTGGATAGTGGTGATTTAGCGTACTTATCTATTGAGGCCCGTAAGATGTTAGATGAGGCAGGATTTAAAGAGGCATTAATTTTTGCTACCAATGATCTAGATGAATATAAAATTGCGGACTTGAAACAGCAAGGGGCTGCCATTACTGCGTGGGGTGTAGGCACTAAACTGATTACGGCTGATGAAACACCAGCTTTAGGTGGTGTATACAAATTAGCCGGTCAATGGGAAGGGGACACCTTTATGCCTGCTATGAAATTCTCCGATAATATTGAAAAGGTGACAAACCCTGGCAAGAAAAAAGTATTACGCCTCATTAATGTACGAAATAACAAGCTCATTGGCGACTTAATTTGTTTGGACCATGAAACAGTGGACACCACACAGGACTATGTGTTTAAAAATCCGCTACACCCATGGAAGCAAACAGTGCTGAAAGCAAATACGTTCAGAGTACAAGAATTATTAGTACCTATCTTTGTAGACGGAGAGTTAGTGTACGACGTACCAACCTTATCACAAGTGAAAGCCTATGGAGAAGAGCAAATTCAATTGCTGTGGCCGGAATTTTTGCGACTTCGTAGAGCACCAGAGGTGAAAGTCAACATCAGCGAAGAATTGCATCAGTTGAAATCTAAATTATTGTTGGAAAAAGTAGGGGACCCTAGTTAGGAAGGAGTTATTATGAATTGGAAATGTGTGATGGCTAGTGTGGCATTAGTAGGGATGATGTGTTCAGGAAATGCAGCATCAATTGCATTGGATGGGCAAGGTAGTGTGGAGCTGCCTAGCTATATTTCAGTTGCTAATCATGATGATTTAATGGAAGGGTTTATAAAAAAAGAAGATACAGTTAGTGTAGTACCTTCTAATGATTGGCATATAGATGAAACAGAGGCTAAGGTACTAGATACAATTGTCAAAGGTGTAGTACAACGTGGTCAACGCTATCAGTTACAAGGGCGTGATGAGCGGGGCTTACATACGGCAGAGTTGGTACACCTTCATATGACAGGTGCAGAAGCAGCTGAATTGTGGAAGATAAAATATAAAGGAACGACGATAGCGCCACAATCTGTAGGAGAAACATTATATAACAAAATGGTGAAAGAAGTACAAAATATAGGACTCTACAATGTGAACCTTATGGGTGGAAAACGTATAGAAAAGAATGGGGCAGCATTAGTTCCATTTATTACAAGTACTAATCCAGAGTTCAGTAGTACTGAGATTATGAAAGCCGTATTACCCCTTGTGAACGTAAGATTTCTTGATGGAGAGATGATGAAACCTGTACGTCTACAAGGCGATACAGGGTTGTATACGCATGGTAGAGTACAATTAGATGTAGATGGATTTGTAGTACCTTCGTATATTAGCTTTGTAGGTCGGTATGGTCAGGATGGGGTATCTATCACATGGGTTACAACGGCGGATACATCGAGAGCCTATTGGAATCCTGTTATCAAGAGTCTGTTAGGTGTGAAGGGAGAATAAGTAGATGAAATTTTGGAAGCAAATGGGACTGGCTGTCTTAGTGGCTAGCCTTGTGATGGGCTATGGACAAGTATCTGCACAAGTACATGATACTACCTATGAGGTGGTAGGTAGTACTGCATCAACGCCAGATGGGATAGCAGATAGTAGTACATCAATAACATATGGTATAGCTGGTACTAGTGAATTAATGTCAGATGAGGAAGTAGGAATTCCTTTGAGTGAGTATTTAGCTATGGAGAAAAAGAAAAAACAAGAAAAGAAAAAAACGGGCGAAGAAAAAGCAGCAGAGTTCGTGGCGATGCTAGATCAGAATCCATTGCTTGATTTGCGTCAAACCATGGGACCAGAGATTACCGTTAAGCAATTGTCTTCTTCAAAGTTAGCAGAGGTAGGAAAAGGATATGTCTATGCTAACCTAGGTACAGTGGGTACTACCGTTGCTAAAGTAAAGGACTATACAGGGCTGAAGAGCATGAAAGAAGGACTTAATCTAGGACATTATATGGATGTCTATGAATTGCAAGGCGCGGATCAGTATGGATTAAATACAGCTTGGGTTCTTGTATTCCCGCTGCCTAAAGAATGGGTAATGGCCCCAGAATCATATGGAAAAGAGGGACTTTCACCGGCGGAAATGAATACGTATGCGAATGACATGAATGCCTTATTAAAGTATTTTAAAGTTAATATTGGAGAAGATAAAGATATTGATTATTCTCGAGATAAAATTCCAGCAAAGATACGATTACGAAATATGGAACCATTACATACGTTAACAGATAGCAAATATGGTACGATGACAACGGCGGGAACTATAACCTATGATATAAAAGGGATTCAATACCCTGCTTATCTACGGATAGCATTAGTGGGAACACCAAACTATTTTACAACGATTGTAATGGGAACTAGTGAAGTGGAAGGAACATTCTTTAAGCCCTACTTCTTGCAAATGTTACAACATATCAAGTAAGCCTACTTGTCTACAAAATCGATGTGTTCGATGGATAGCAAAGCTCGCTTAATGGACAGCCCTCCGGTATACCCCGTGAGGGCTTTTCCTTTGCCTAGGACACGGTGGCAGGGGATAATAAGAGAAATAGGATTAGCACCAACTGCAGATCCGATGGCTTGGGCTCCTCTTGGAGTGGGTGAGTTGAACACATGTTGGCTCAGTTCGCCGTAGGTAAGGGATGTACCGTAGGGAATATGCTGTAACTGATCCCAAACTTTTTGTTGAAACTCTGTGCCTTGTGGATCTAAGGGGATTGTTATAATTGGGACTTGTCCACCGAAGTATTGGTCTAGCCACTGGATAGTTTGTCGTAAAATAGACGAGGAAATGGTTTCATCTATGACTACTGGTTCTAGAAAGTGTATAGATTGGGTAGGAAAGGTAAGCCCTACTAAGGCAGATGCGGTGGCGTATAGTGTGAGAGTGCCCAAAGGGCTTTCATAAGTAGTATAATTAATGGACATATAGGTACTCCTTATAGAGGTATGCAAATAAAGTACAATAGAAGTATGAAAAATAGCTACACTTCGATACCATTACATGCTATACTAGTGATATGTTATAAATGTCTTATTGGTAATGAAAGGGGACAACTATGAAACAAGTGTATACAGAGCAAGCACCAGCAGCATTAGGACCATATTCTCAAGCTTACAAAGCAAATGGTTTTGTGTTTATTTCTGGTCAAGGTGGTATTGATCCAGCACAAGGCGCTCTAGTAGAAGGTGGCGTAGAAGCACAAACATTGCAAGCGATGAAAAATATCGAAGCTATCTTAAAAGAAGCGGGCACTGATTTTTCTAAAGTTGTTAAAACAACATGCTTTTTAGCAGATATGGGTGATTTTGCTAAATTTAATGCTATTTATGCTGAGTATTTTACCTCTAAACCAGCTCGTAGTTGTGTGGCAGTTAAAACATTACCAGCTAACTTCTTAGTAGAAGTAGAAGTGATTGCCCTAGCAGAATAGTATATCGTATTATACCATAAGCGGTGTAATGAGTACTAAAAAGCTGTTACATTATGATTGTAATGTGGCAGCTTTTTGCTTATGGTTAGATAGTGATAGAAGTAGTGATAGAATAGGTGAAAGTATGTTAAGTAAACCCAAATATTTAAGTACGGTGAAAGCCATTATACATATTATTCTTGGATCGACTGTCTTTGCGGTAGGCGTACAGGGATTTCTTGTGCCACATAAGCTTTTGAGTGGTGGCATTAGTGGTTTAAGCTTGATTGTTTATTATATTACCCAAGGTATTTTAAATTTAGGATCCATCAACTTTCTATTTAATATTCCAGTTCTCTATGCAGCATGGAGATGGTTAGGACGATGGCATCTAGGAATCACCATTTTAGGAACGATTATCATGTCTATCTTGATTAACCTATTATCTCCACTATCAGCTCTGGAATTAACTAAGAATCCAATTATTGGGGGTATTTTAGGTGGCTTATTCTCTGGATTAGGCCTTGGTATTGTCTATCGTGGTGGGGGTAATACTGGTGGTATGGATCCCATCGCTATGATTATTCGTAATCGATTTGGGCTACAGATTGGTAGTATCTTATTTGGTATCAATATGATGATTCTCATCATCGGTGCAATTGTCATTAATATTGAAGCGGCTGCAACCACGTTAATTAGCACTTATTTAGCCGCTATGGTGACAAATAAGGTCATTACTGGATTTAACCAACGGAAAGCTATGTTTATTATTTCCTATAAACCAGTGACAATTTGTAATTTAATTATTGATAAAATTGGTCGTGGTGCTACGATTTTGAATGGAGAGGGTGCCTATACACATCAACCAAAACAGGTTATTATGGTAGTAGTTAGTTTATTACAAGTAGCGCGTTTGAAAGCTGCCGTCGAAGCAGAAGATCCAACAGCATTTATGGTTATCACTGATGCGGCAGAGGTTATCGGCACAGGTTTTTCGACAAGAGCTACGAATGGTGCTGTA
The DNA here is from genome assembly GCA_900544365.1 of uncultured Veillonella sp. Classification (GTDB taxonomy): domain Bacteria; phylum Bacillota; class Negativicutes; order Veillonellales; family Veillonellaceae; genus F0422. The sequence continues at coordinate 10,954 of UQVF01000001.1, forward strand.
GAGCGAGTGTTTCAAACTTGCGATCCAGTAAAAGCAGCTGAAGCAGAGCAAATGATTCATGATGTGCAAATGGCAAGAAATGAGATCCCTTCCAAAGCAAATAAGGAGGAACAATAATATGGTACATCCATTGGCAGGACAACCTGTAAAAAAAGAAGACTTAATTCAGGTGGATACAATTGTGAAAGACTTTTTTCGCATTATCCCTAATCATGAGGTGATAGAAGAACGGGTAAGCTTTGGTACTTCGGGGCATCGAGGAATTGCCTCGAAAGGTACTTTCAATGAATTACATGTAGCAGCCATTGTGCAAGCGATTTGTGATGTACGCCAAGAATTTGGCGCCACAGGACCTTGCTATATTGGACAAGATACACATGCCTTATCACAACCAGCATTGCAAGTGGCAATTGAGGTTTTATTGGGAAATCGTGTGAAAACACGAGTGGATGCACATCGTGAGTTTGTGCCTACCCCAAGTGTATCTCGTGCTATTTTGCGTCATAATGCAGAGGCAGCTGTAGATAATGTAGCAGATGGTATTATTATTACGCCATCCCATAACCCTCCCGAACATGGAGGTATTAAATACAATCCACCTCATGGTGGGCCAGCCGATACAGCAGTGACAAAACGGATTGAAGCGTTAGCCAATGAATATTTAGAAAAGGGATTAGATAGTATTCATCGATTCTCCTTTCATCATTTGGTAGGAGCTCATGAAAGTGCCCATTGCGGTTGTTGTCATCATGAAGAAGAACAAGTAGTAGCCCCTGCAGCTATTTCCTTAGAAGAAGCAGGCCAATATCTAGAGGCTTATGATTTCAAAATGGCCTATGTAAAAGAGTTGCCGCAGATTATTAATATGGAGGCTATCCAACAAGCCAATCCGAAAGTATTAATTAATGCTTTAGGCGGTAGTGGAGGTGCCTATTGGCATGCTATCGCTAAAGAATACAATTTAAATTTTACTATCATTAATAGTGACTATGATCCAACATTTAGTTTCATGTCCTATGACCATGATGGAGCTATTCGGATGGATTGTTCTTCGCCATATGCTATGGCAGAAGTGACAAAAAAACTGGGAGACCATATATTAGCTATCGGAAATGATCCTGACTATGATCGTCATGGTATCGTCACAGAAGAAGGATTACTAGCACCTAACCAATATTTAGTGGTTGCAGCTAAGTACCTAAATGAAACTCGCCCATGGAAGGGAAAGGGCGTTGGTAAAACAGCGGTAGTTACAGGATTGATGGATGCGTACTGTAACGCTTCCAATCATCCTGTGTATGAAGTGCCAGTAGGTTTTAAATATTTTGCGCCTTTATTGTTTGATGGACGTATTGGCATAGGTGCTGAAGAGAGTGCAGGTGCGTCCTTTTTACAACAGGATGGAACTGTTTGGACGACCGATAAAGACGGTATTATTCTAGGACTTTTAGCGGTGGAAATGTTAGCAACCACAGGTAAAACTCCGGCTGAACAGTATGTAGATATAACGTCACAATGGGGAACTCCAGTATTCCAACGTGTAGATATGCCTTGTACAGCGGAAATAAAAAGTGCTTTAAAAGGCATGAAACCGAGTGATGTGAGTATGACAGAATTAGGAGGTAGTCCGATTTTGGATGTTCGTACTACTTCTTTATTTGAAGAGCAACCTATCGATGGTGTTAAAATTGTAACAGATACAGGTTGGTTTGTGGCACGCCCATCAGGTACAGAAAATTTATATAAAATGTATGCAGAGTCCTATCTAGGAGAAGAGGGATTAGCGCGTCTGATGGAAGACGGAAAATGTATTATTGAAGGCTTAGTAACGATTACTGACTAATTCACAGAGGTCTCTAACAAGTGGATGAAGAGCAGTGATCCTATGTGTTTGCTGTGTCAGTTCTTGTATGTGCCGTGTTTAACTGATATAATTAATGAATATGGTCTATATACAATGAACTTAGTATTCTAATGACAGACTATTGACAATCACTTGTTATATTCATGAAATACCACGTATGGAGGTGGTGGAATGACAGTATATTTATGGGCCTTTGTCATTGCTCTCGTAGTAACATATATTTGCACACCTTTAGTAAAGCAATTTGCTGTTAAGGTAGGTGCTATTGATAAACCAGATGCACGTAAAGTGCACCAAGTGTCGATTCCACGGTTAGGTGGATTGGCTATTTATATTGGCTATATGGTATCTTTGCTGTATAGTGTGAAAGATGTATCCTCGGTGAAAGGATTGATTGTAGGTTCTATCATCCTAGTAGCAGTAGGAATTTGGGATGATATTAAGCAAATCGGACCGAAGACGAAATTGATGGGGCAAATTTTGGCGGCTCTTATGTTGCCATTGTTTGGCAATGCCGTGCATTTTATCAGCATTGGTGAGCATCTATTGTATTTAGAGTATTTTGCCATACCTTTAACAGTATTTTGGATTGTAGGGTTTACGAATATTGTGAATCTTATTGATGGATTAGATGGATTGGCAGCAGGGATTTCTCTTATAGCTTGTATTACGATTTGTATCGTGACTTTACAAATGGGGCAAATTGAATTGGCATGCATTACTTTGGCATTGGCGGGGGCAGCCTGCGGTTTCTTGCGCTATAACTTTAATCCTGCGAAAATATTCATGGGTGACACAGGGAGTATGCTATTAGGCTATACTATGGCGGCTATCTCTGTCATGGGCAGTGTAAAAACGGCAGCGACTGTGGCGTTGGTGGTACCTGTTATCGTATTAGGGTTGCCTATCTTAGATACTTTATTCGCCATTGTACGTCGACGTATTAATGGACGTCCTGTGTTCCAACCAGATAAAGGACATTTGCACCATCGTTTATTGGCGATGGGGCTCACACAAAAACAAGCAGTGTTGTTGATGTATGCTATCACGGCACTCTTAGGTTGTGTGTCTATCGTAGCGGCAAAAGCAAACTTTGTTATTGGAGTGTTGCTAGTGCTTGCCATACTCTGTGCATGCGTGTGGACAGCAACGAAAATTGGGATTATATCCAAAGACAACGACGTTCGTAAATAGCTATGCAAAACGCCAGGAGCGCCTCAGAAGATTTTCTGAGGGGCATATGGCGTTTTTCGTTAACTTTAGAAATTAAGACCGCGGCATATTCCTTCACAAACGGTATTTCATAATGTTTGTTCAGGAACATACCGCGGTCTTTTTGTATTTGCTTAATGCTAGCAATACAATGCCATATGCCTTAGTCAATCTGCTTTTTGGCTCATGGCGTATTGCTTGGGTATACTTCTTTAGAGTTTGTACTAGTATGGAAGGCTTGTACATGATACAATAGAGGTAATTGAAAAAAGCTTAATAAAGTGATTTAGGAAAGTTTGTGTATGACAGCTTTCACGGTAAAGGAAGTAAACGAAATATGTGGGAGGTACTATGTTAAAAGTCATGACCATATTTGGGACACGTCCTGAGGCAATTAAGATGGCGCCTGTTGTTAAGGCTTTGGAAACAGCGCCTGATATGGAGTCTATTGTAACGGTAACGGCGCAGCATAGGGAGATGTTAGATCAGGTGTTGCATTTATTTTCTATCACCCCTGATTATGATTTAAATATTATGAGCCAAGGGCAAACATTGTATGATGTCACTTGCCGTGCCTTAATGGGCTTGCAAGAAGTCTTGAAAGAAGCGAAGCCTGATGTGGTGCTTGTTCATGGAGATACTACCACAACATTTGTGGGGGCTCTAGCGGCGTTCTATGAGGGGATTCCTGTAGGCCATGTGGAGGCAGGTCTTCGGACGGGTAATATTTACTCTCCATTCCCAGAGGAGATGAATCGTAAGTTGACTGGTGCTATTGGAACATATCATTTTGCACCTACAACCACATCGGAAGCAAACTTGTTGAAAGAAAATATAAATCCAGATCACTTGTATGTAACAGGAAATACGGTTATCGATGCGCTGCAAACTACAGTGAATGAAGACTACACATTTACTGAAGAGTTGTTGAACAAGATTGATTACGTGAATCAAAAGGTTATTTTGGTTACCACCCACCGTCGTGAAAACTTAGGAGATCCAATGCGCAATGTGTATGAGGCGATCCGTGATATTATTGGAGAACATGAAGAGGTAGAAGTGATATTCCCAATGCATCGGAATCCAAAGGTACGCAGTATTGTGCAAGACGTACTGGGGGATATGCCACGTGTACACCTGATTGAGCCTTTGGAGTATGAACCATTTGCGAATTTAATGGCTCGTACCTACCTTATTATGACGGATTCTGGTGGTATTCAGGAGGAAGCTCCATCCTTGGGTAAGCCAGTATTGGTGCTTCGTGACACTACAGAACGTCCTGAAGCGGTTCAAGCTGGGACAGTCAAATTGGTGGGCACAGATAAAAACTCCGTTTACAAATCAGCCAAGGAGTTGATTACTAATGAAGACGTTTATAAAGAAATGTCCAATGCAGTGAACCCCTATGGAGATGGATTGGCATCGGAACGAATTGTGCAAGCATTGCGCCATGAGTTTGATAAGACACAAGAAAAACCATCTTCTTTTTGCATAAAGTAATAGTTGTATGCGTAAAAGTCATATATCGTTGATAGCTACTTTTAATCGCATTAGGATGGGTAGAATCATGTCATTTCGAATGGTATACGGGAATTAGTTTTGATACGTATAAAATATATATATTGTTAAAATTATCACTAAGAATGGTATAATTTACAATGTTAGGGGTGTAGGAGGTGTATCTATGGGGAAAGAAAAATCAGAACTATGGATGGCTATCTCCAAAGCATCTACCACAGGATTTACTATACTTTGTTCTATCGGTATCTGTATGGGTCTTGGTTATGCCGTTGATCACTATGTAGGAATGCACCCTTGGGGCGTGCTTCTAGGTGGATTAATCGGTGGATTTCTAGGTCTATATGGTGTCATACGTCAGTGTATGTAAGGAGACTGTATGAAAGAATATATAACCTATATCAAAAGTCATTGCCGATGGATACTTTCAGTGGCTATACTAGGTGTAGTTGTGTTATGGCTCCTAGATTGGTCTAGTCATATTACAGGTTGGCTGTGGGGGATGATGACCTATGTTATCTATTTCCTGTATTTAGCATTACAAACCTATAAGATGAAAGATGCCACCTTAGAAGATGTAAAACGACGAGTTTGGATTGGTGTTATGAGTCGATTTAGCTTAATTGTATTGTTGGTGGGCATAAGTACGCAAATACCTTCGATTTCCATGAAAGGTGTTTTAGGTGGCATTTGTGTGTTTGCTCCTATGCAGTATATTGAGTATAGTATGTATGTACGCCAACGTATTAGGTAATCATCTATGTGAAAGGGGGTGGGAATATGGAGTTGCATGCAGGGCATCATCATGTTGTTCAATGGATGGGAATCTCTTTTAATATGGATACGTTGTATATGACGTGGCTAGTGATGGCGATTATTATTGTGGTCACACTATTAGCGACACGGTCACGTGCCTTGGTACCACAAGGGATTCAAAATGTGATGGAAAGCGTGTTAGAAGGATTGACTGGTCAGTTTAAAACAAACTTAGGCAATCAATGGAAGTTTTTAAGCTCCATACTATTTACGTATTTTCTATTTATTTTGGTAAGTAATGAGTTAGGGTTGATACCGAGTCCGCATATCTTGGCATCGCCAACAAATGATATTAACACGACTTTGGGACTAGCCATTTCAAGCTCAATTCTTGTATGGATTGTGGGCTTGAAAGTAAAAGGAATTGGCTATTTTAAGCATTTTGTACAGCCATTTAAATTATTTATCATCATCAACTTAATGGAAGAAATAGCGAAACCTGTCACATTAGCCTTCCGTTTGTTTGGTAACATACTAGCGGGAGAAATTCTTTTAGAATTATTATATGCCTTGGTACCCTATGTACTTCCTATCGTATGGTTAGCTTTTAGTCTAGCAATCGGTATTATTCAAGCGTTTATTTTTGCCATGCTCGTTACCTCATATTTGGGGATGACAATTGGAGATGGACATTAATAGTTTAGGAGGAAATCATAATGGAATTATTATTAGCAAAAGCGTATGTATTGGTTGGTTCTGCCATTGGCGCTGGTTTAGCAATTGGTTTAGCTGCGATTGGCGCAGGTATTGGTGACGGTCTTGTATCTGGTAAAGCCTTAGAAGGTATGACTCGTCAACCAGAACAATCTGGTAAATTGTTCACAAATATGTTAATTTCTGTAGGCTTGATCGAAGCGGTGCCTATTATCGCAGCAGTTATCGCGATTGTATTAGTGTTCGCAAACCCATTGGTAGACTTACTTAAATAATAGACATTAGCTAAGAGGAGGTATGACCGTTGGTAGATTTAAACGGCACACTCGTACTTCAGATTTTAAACTTTATCGTGCTAGTGTTGATTTTAGCAAAGTATGCGTATAAACCGTTATTGCAAACTATGGAAGAACGGAAACGTCGTATTGAGAATGATCTTACCAGTGCAGAACAAGCTAAAGAAGAAGCGGCTGCGTTGAAAGCTGAATATACAGCGCAATTGCAAGAAGCTCGTAAAGAAGCACAAGGCATTATCGAGACCGCAAAACAACAAGCAGAAGCAGAATCACAAGCACAAATCAAAGAGTTACGAGCTCAACTAGTGAAAGAAAAAGAAATTGCCCGTCAAGAAATTGAACGGGAACGGGAAAAAGCAATGCAACAAATTCGTGCAGAAGTAGTGAATTTATCTGTACAGGTAGCTGGCAAATTAATTGGAAAAGATTTTTCCAGTGCTGATAATGTAGCTCTTGTAGAGGATACCATTGCAAAACTTGATAGTACAACTATAAGGTCGTGATACGATGAGTGTAGAAAGAATTGCAGAAACATATAGCTCCGCTATATTTGAATTAGGACAGGAATCAGGTTTGTTACCGCAATTTGATACAGATCTTTCCTATGTGCAAGATTTATTTTCCACCCATGAGGAATTACGCCAAACTTTAATCAATCCTATGTTAGAAGTAGCTGGAAAAAAGAAGATTCTTGAGCAAATCTTTGGTGGCGAAGTGCATCCATTGATTATGAATTTTCTCTATGTTATGGTGGACCGCCGTCGCAGTCCATATATCATGGAAACAGCCCGTGCCTATGTAAAACGCTCCCGTGAAAGCCGTGGTATCTTGGAAGCAAAAGTGACCGTTATAGAACCACTTTCAGAAACAATGCGTGAAAAAGTATTGAAAAAACTGCAAGATATCACTGGCAAAGAATGTGTCATCGAAGAGCACGTGGATTCGTCCATCTTAGGTGGTATGGTGATTCAAGTGGGAGACACTCGGATTGATGGAAGTATGGCTAGACGATTGGAAGAATTGAAAAAATCATTGCTTAATGCAAGTACCAATAAGATTGGGGTGAATGGTTAATTATGAAAATGACGCCTGAAGAAATTACTGCCATTATTAAACAGCAGATTCAAGACTATAATGTTGAATTAAACGTAGATGATGTAGGAACTGTTCTGGAAGTAGGGGACGGTATTGCTCATATCTACGGTCTTGAAAAAGCTATGGCTGGCGAATTGTTAGAGTTACCTCATGGCGTATATGGCATGGTACTCAACTTAGAACAAGATAATGTAGGCGCCGTTCTCCTAGGTAACGACTTCTTGATTAAAGAAGGTGATGAAGTGCGCCGTACAGGTCGCATCATGCAAGTACCTGTAGGAGATGGCTTAATTGGTCGTGTTGTGAATGCTCTTGGTCAACCTATCGATGGTAAAGGCGAAATCGTGGCAGAAACACATCGCCCTGTTGAATATCCAGCGCCTGGTATTGCAGATCGTAAATCTGTATTTGAACCAATGCAAACTGGTTTGAAAGCCATTGATGCGATGGTGCCAATCGGTCGTGGTCAACGGGAGTTGATTATCGGTGACCGTGGCACTGGTAAAACAGCCATTGCTATCGATACAATCTTGAACCAAAAAGGACAAGATGTGATTTGTATCTATGTAGCGATTGGTCAAAAAGAATCTACTGTAGCTCGCGTGGTTCAAAAATTAGAAGAAGCAGGGGCTATGGAATATACTATCGTCGTATCTGCAGGGGCATCGGAAGGGGCTCCTATGCAGTACTTAGCACCATATTCTGGGGTTGCTATGGGCGAACATTTTATGTACCAAGGTAAACATGTACTTTGCGTATATGATGATTTAACAAAACAAGCCGCTGCATACCGTGCGATGAGTTTGTTATTACGTCGTCCTCCAGGACGTGAAGCGTACCCTGGTGACGTGTTCTACTTACACTCTCGTTTATTGGAGCGCTCTGCTAAAGTATCTGACGAATTGGGTGGCGGTTCTATTACAGCCTTACCGATCATCGAAACACAAGCAGGTGACGTATCTGCCTACATCCCAACGAACGTAATCTCCATTACAGATGGACAAATTTTCTTGGGTACAGATATGTTCTACTCTGGCGTCCGTCCAGCTGTTGACGTGGGTTTATCCGTATCTCGTGTAGGTGGTAGTGCACAAATTAAAGCGATGAAACAAGTAGCTGGTAAATTGCGTTTGGAATTGGCTCAATATCGTGAATTAGCGGCCTTTGCACAGTTCGGATCTGATTTGGATGCATCTACAAAAGCACAATTGGATCGTGGTGAACGCTTAACAGAAATGTTAAAACAACCACAATATTCTCCATTAAAAGTAGAAGAACAAGTGGTATGTTTATATGCGGGCATTAATGGCTATTTCAAACAATTAGCTGTTCATGATGTACCAGCTTTCCAAGATGCGTTATTACAATATGTACATGGAAATTATGCCAATATATTAGCATCAATTAGAGATACTAAGAAATTAGAAGAGGATACAGAAAAAACATTGCAAGCAGCGATTTTAGAATGTATTGATGTCTTTGGTGCTACTCACGAATTATTACCAGAGGAGGCGTAATCTATGAGTAGTGCACAAGACTTACGCAAGCGTATAAAAAGTGTCACTAATACGCAGCAAATTACAAAAGCTATGAAAATGGTAGCATCTGCTCGTCTACGTCGTGCACAACAAAAAGCGAAAGGTACTGAACCTTATACAGAACGTCTCCGCCACATGCTACACCAAAGCATGTCCTCACTAGATGGAGGCGCGGACTTACCACTACTTACAGTTCGTCCTGTGAAGAAGGTAGCCTATGTGGTGGTAGGTGCCGATAAAGGTTTGGCTGGTGCCTATACTAGTAATATCATTAAATACGTGCAATCATTGCTCAAAGATGCGCCAGCAGATGCCTATGGTCTATTCACAGTGGGTCGCAAGCCAACGGAATATTTCACAGGCCATGGCTATTCTGTAGTCTCTGATTTGCAAGGTTTTTCTGATAAACCAGGCTTTCATCATGCTCAAGATATTGTAGAACAAGTGAAAACAATGTTCTTATCTGGTGAGGTAGATGAAGTGATATTGGTATACACTAAGTTTGTGAACTCCTTATTGCAAGAAGTGACTCATGAGCGCTTATTACCTCTTTCATTAGAAACGGATACAGATGCAACTGGGGAAAGTTTATTCTATCCAGATCAAAGCTCTGTACTGGAACAATTGTTGCCAGCCTATGTGGAAAGCACTGTATATAATGCATTGCTACATGGGGCGGCTAGTGAATTAGGTGCCCGTATGACGGCCATGACATCCGCTACAGATAATGCAGGCGAATTGATTGGTACATTGCACTTAGAATACAATAAGTTGCGCCAAGCAGGTATTACTAACGAAATTTCTGAAATCGTAGGCGGTGCAAACGCATTGCAATAATAGATAAAGGAGTATCTCGTATATGAGTACAAATATAGGTAAAGTAGTTCAGGTTATTGGACCGGTGGTAGACGTTGTCTTCCCGAAAGGTGAATTGCCTGCTATTTACAATGCAATTACTATTACAAAAGGCGGCGAACAAGAAACATCTAAGATTGTTGTAGAAGTGATGCAACATTTAGGTGATGACACAGTTCGTTGTGTAGCCATGAGCTCCACCGATGGATTGACTCGTGGCATGGAAGCAGTGGACACAGGTGCCGCTATTTCCGTTCCTGTTGGTGATGGTGTACTAGGTCGTATTTTCAACGTATTAGGCGAAACAGTAGACCACGACCCAGCAGAAGTGAAAGTGAATGAACATTGGCCAATTCACCGGGCCGCTCCAAAGTTTGATGAATTAGCACCAGAAACTAATATTTTAGAAACTGGTATTAAAGTCGTAGACTTAATTGCTCCATACGTTAAAGGTGGTAAAATCGGTCTATTTGGTGGTGCCGGTGTAGGTAAAACAGTTCTAATCATGGAATTGATTCACAACATCGCTACAGAACATGGTGGTTACTCCGTATTCGCAGGCGTTGGTGAACGGACTCGTGAAGGGAATGACCTTTGGAACGAAATGAAAGAGTCTGGCGTATTGTCTAAAACAGCTCTTGTATATGGACAGATGAATGAACCGCCTGGAGCTCGTATGCGTGTAGCCTTAACAGGTTTGACTATGGCGGAATATTTCCGCGATGTACAACAACAAGACGTGTTGTTATTCGTAGATAACATTTTCCGTTTCATCCAAGCTGGTTCCGAAGTATCTGCCTTGCTAGGTCGTATGCCATCTGCCGTTGGTTACCAACCAACATTGGCCAATGACGTAGGGGCCTTACAAGAACGTATTACGTCTACTAAAGAAGGTTCCATTACGTCTGTACAAGCCGTATATGTGCCTGCCGATGATTTGACTGACCCAGCGCCAGCGGCAACATTTGCTCACTTGGATGCTACTACAGTATTGTCTCGTTCCATTGCAGAACTTGGTATTTACCCAGCCGTGGATCCATTGGATTCCACAAGCCGTATCTTGGACCCATTAGTATTAGGGGAAGAACATTACTCCGTAGCTCGTGGTGTACAAGAAGTACTTCAAAAATACAAAGATTTGCAAGATATCATTGCCATCTTAGGCATGGAAGAATTGTCTGAAGCGGATAAATTGACCGTAGCTCGTGCTCGTAAAATTCAACGTTTCTTGAGTCAACCATTCTTCGTAGCCGAAGTATTTACAGGCAGTCCTGGTAAATATGTGCCATTGAAAGAAACATTGCGTGGTTTCCGTGAGATCCTAGAAGGTAAACATGATGACTTACCTGAAAGTGCTTTCTACATGGTGGGAACTATCGATGAAGCTGTTGCCAAAGGAAGGGACATGTTAGGGAAAGGAGAATAATCTATGAGTACCATGCATGTAACAATTATTACTCCTGATGAAACAGTGTTTTCTGAAGATGCTACTATGGTGGTAGGGAAAGCGCTCGATGGAGAATTTGGTATCCAACCACATCATATGCCTTTAGTAAGCGCTTTGGCGCCAGGGGCTATCCGCATTGACCATGATGGCAAACGTGAAGAGTTTATCCTTCCTGGGGGATTCCTAGAGGTGGAAAATAACTCTGTGTATATCACCACAGCCTCTTGTGAACGTGCATAATTACATATCGATGAGATAGAAAAAGGGTTGTACCGCACTGCCGTAGAGGTAGTGCTGGTACAACCCTTTTATGAGTTCTATATTACCGATACTTGCTGTCATCTATAGGATGTTGCAGCGGATAGGAAGATTCTTCTCAATCATAGAGTATGTGAGGCAAACAGTGTGAAATTGATGTATACACAGAGAAAGGCAAATATGATAGTGTTCACCTTTCTCTAGTCTGTTATATAGTATTTAATTCTGTAGTGATGTTAAGAAAATTTTGATTCTGCGCAATGCTTCATGGATGGTTTCCTTAGACGAGGCATAGGAACAGCGAATACGGTTAGCACCGCAGGTGCCGAAGGCAGATCCAGGTACAACCGCAACATGTTGTTGTTCTAGTAATTGTTCGCAGAAATCTTCATCGGATAAACCTGTTTGAGAAATATCTGGGAACACATAGAAGGCGCCTTCTGGTACGGCAATCGGTAGGCCCATATCTTGGAAGCCTTTCACAATCATGTCACGGCGTTCCAAATAATCTTGGCGCATAGCCACTACGGAGTCATCGCATTCGTTGAGAGCAACGATGGCAGCATGTTGCACTGGCGTGGCTGGTGCGACGATGCTGTATTGATGAAGTTTAATGCAGGCTGTGATGAATGGTGCTGGAGCGCAGAGGAAGCCAATGCGAAGGCCTGTCATAGCATAGGACTTGGAGAAACCATTTAAAATGATGGTGCGCTCTTTCATACCCGGCAAGGATGCCATGGATACATGATCCTTGTGGTAGGTAAGCTCCGAGTAAATTTCATCGGAGATGATGATTAGGTCATGGGCTTTCGCAAAGTCTGCGATAGGCAACAGATCCTCATAGTCCATGATGGCTCCCGTAGGATTGCTTGGGTAGCACATCAAAATAGCTTTTGTTTTTTCTGTGACGAGTTTTTCTAACTCTTCTACACGAAGTTTGAAACCATCTTCTAAATGCGTCGGCACTGGCACAGCTGTACCGCCACACATGTGGACTTCTGCTTGGTGAGCTACGTAGGATGGATTTGGGATTAACACCTCGTCACCTTCGTTTAGGAGTGCTCGCAAGGACAAGTCAATAGCTTCGCTAGCACCGATGGTAAGCATCATTTCATCTGTGCCGTAGTGTACGTGGTAACGGCGGTCATACCAATTGCTAATAGCTTTGCGTAGTGGCAAGATACCTGCATTAGGAGAGTAGTTCGTTTCTCCTCGTTCCACGCTAGCTACAAGTGCGTCTAGTACAGGTTGGGGAGGAATGTAATCGGGTTCCCCTACGCAAAGAGAAATAACATCGTCCATAGCCATGGCTTTTTCCCAAAATTTACGAATCCCAGATGGGGGAAGTGTTTGTGTTATATTTGAAAGATAGTGATTCCAGTTCATAAGGTGTCCTTTCCGATAAACCTATATCTCTATATGCATTGTACTATGTGCAATGGTTCAGACACTAAGTAGAAAGCATGATATAGCGTGTATCATATACGAGTATAAGGAATTGTATTCTTAACAGAATAGAGCTCAGTTTATTCTGTATGTAGTTATACAATACCCAGTAGAATGATAGATTTAATAATAGTAACAGTGTACCACATTCTAAGAAAAGAACCTAGTCGATAAGAGGTTCTTTTTTATTGCATATAGTGTATAATTGTAGGTATGGCATAGCATTTCATGAGAACTTATGTCATACTATAAGAGTAGAGAAATAGTCTCGAAAAAAATGTTACAACTTAAGAGATTGTAATACACTTTCAATATAGATATTAAGAAGTTAGAATAGATAAAGTTGTAATGATGGGAAAGGAGTTACCGATGGAAACATTTTCCGTTACCTATGCATTGCATGTTCCCACCTATGAAGAGGCGAAGCAAGTGGCTTGGTCTATCCAGGTGGAACAAACCATTGAATTTCCTTATGAATTATTAGGTGAAAGCGATGCGCGCCGTCATATGGTGGGTCAATTGCTTTCGTTGGAAGAAAAAGAAGATTGTTTTTGGGCAAAAATTGCCTATCCGGTGGAGACATCAGGATTTGAAGTAACACAGTTTTTAAATGTAGTCTTTGGCAACTCTTCGTTGCAACCACACATTTGGGTGGTGGACATAGAGCTATGCCCAAGTTTAGTCGACGCATTCAAGGGGCCTAAGTTTGGCTTAGATGGCATTCGAGAGTTGTGTCAAACTCCGACTCGTCCTATGATTCAAGCCGTTATTAAACCGATGGGGACGCCCAATGAAGAACTAGCTCGTATGTGTCGTGCTTACACTATGGGCGGTGCGGATGTGATTAAGGATGACCATGGATTGACGAATCAGTCCTTTTCTCCATTCAAAGATCGTGTGTCACGTTGTGCCGAAGCGGTGCAAGAGGCGAATGCTAAAAGTGGTCATCATACCCTCTATGCAGCGAATGTATCTGGGGATGGCACCGATGTACTAGAACGGGCTCACTATGCAAAAGAAGTGGGTGCTACGGCTCTCATGGTGGCTCCGTCCTTAATCGGATTTGGTTGGCTCCATCGGTTGGCTACGGATGATTCACTGAACCTGCCATTAATTGTACATCCTGCTATGATGGGTGGATTCACGTTACCGGGTACATCGGGCATTGCAGCTACCATTTGGATGGGCTTATTACCACGTATCTTCGGCGGTGATATGAATATTTTTGTATCCTACGGTGGGCGATTTACATTCAAACCGGAATTATGCCGTCAAATTTGTGATGCCAATCGAAAATCATTGGCAACTATCAAAGCATCTTGCCCAGCTCCAGGTGGGGGTGTAACTGAGGCTCGATTGCCAGAATTGATTAGTATTTACGGTAAGGATACGATGTTCCTTGTGGGGGGCGATATGTTCCGACGAGGACCAGATTTAACAGACAATATGAAAGCTTTCATAGATGTATTAGAAAGAAGCTAGGAGACATATGACATTGGAAGAAAAAGAATTACAAGTTCATGTCGTAGCTAGCGGTAGTAAAGGGAATTGCACCATTATTCGTAGTTCCCGTAGTGCAGTGATTATTGATGCAGGTATTAGTTGTCGCAGGATTACCACTGCCTTGAAAGATTTGGAAATACCGAAGCATATGGTAGAAGGCATTGTCATTACCCATGAGCATTCAGACCATATTGCAGGGGTACCTCAAATGATTAAACAAATGGGATTACCCATTATCACAAGACCTAATACAGCTCGGCGCCTTATGGATAAATTTAGCGTATCTGCGGAGTGCTTTCAAACATTAGGAACGAAAGAAGTAACTATAGGAGATATGGTGTTACATCCATTTTCTACTAGCCATGATGCGGTAGATCCCATTGGTATCGCCTGTTATAAAGGCCAAACGAAAGCGGCCTTATTGACGGATACAGGAATGGTATCCAAAGAGATGCTAGAGCATTTACACGATACGAATCTATTAGTCTTAGAAGCGAATTATGATGAGCATATGTTGCTCTATGGACCATATTCACCAGAGTTGAAACGTCGAGTGAGGAGCCATGTTGGTCATTTATGTAATATGACAGCGATGAAAGTATTAGCAGCATTAAGACGACCCAAGGGGATGGAAGTGGTCTTTGCTCATCGGTCCGAGCAAAATAACTCCCTTCATTTAGTTGAGCAATTATCAGAACGCTTATTAGATTGGTGTAAAAAAAATGGGCATGAAGGATTTACTGCGTATCACGGGGATCCGAAGGAATATACATCCATTGGTATCGATAGCAAATAATAGTATCTATTGATGTTTTTGGTGGTCAATAAGGTTCTCATGAGGGAGTATAGTATACGTCGTAGGAGATAGTAAGATATGAAGTTTTCTATCTATTGTATAGGAAAATTAAAGGAGCCCTATTTACGAGATGGGGTAGCAGAATTTGTCAAACGATTGCAACCCTATGGTGGTGCGATCATTACAGAGTTACCAGAGAGTAAATTAGGAGATAAGCCAAGTTCGTCAGATAAGCAAAAAGCCCTCTACGATGAAGGGCAGCGATTGTTGAAGTATTGTACTCCTCAATCCTTTGTGGTATTGCTAGATGTATATGGAAAACAGATGAGTTCTGAGGAGTTAGCAAAACGGATTAGTGAACTAGAAGTACAAGGATGTAGTGAGATGGTATTTTTCATCGGTGGCGCTTTTGGTGTGTCCGAAGAATTACGACAACGGGCACAGTGGAAATTATCTATTAGCCCTATGACTTTTACCCATCAAATGGTGCGACTTGTGTTAGTAGAACAATTATATAGAGCTTGTAAAATTAATAGAAATGAACCATATCATTGGTAAGAAAGGAGAAATGCATGGCAAGTGCAATTGAAAAAGGAATCACTTATGTGTCAGCTGATATACAGGAGTTGCCCCTAGAGGATCCAGATTTTGTAAGACACTATACAACAGAATTAACAGAAGGAAAAGAGGATATTCTTGAGATTCAAAGTGAAATCAGAACTTTAGTACAAGGATATGAGACACTCTTTGTCGAATTACAAGAGAAGGGGAGATCAGAGGCATTAGAAGAGCGTTATACTATGTTTACTGATGGCATACGAGAATATACAAATGTAACAGATACTGTGTGCACTGTATTGGATACCCATATAGATATGGCCAATATGATTCAACAGATGGAAACATCTGGTGGTAACCCAGTGTATTTATTACATCGTAAGCAAGAATTATTAGAACAGAATGTAGAATTGAATAAAATATTTGACCGTGTAGATTATTATATTTCTACAGTAGTTGATATGCTTGTAAAGGAAACTGAATTAGCGAAAGCCGTACTAGCAGGGGCGACAGGCGTATCGGAAGAAGAAACGGTGCAAATTTTATTCTTGCATCAAACAGCGCTGAGTTCCTGTGTAGACATTAATAAGGCTTTGGTAGAGCGGTTGCAATTAATGGTACCTCGTCTTGAAGGACTGCGAGAAGATGTGATGAAGGTACAAGTCCATTCCGTAGCGAATGATGTAGAGGAACGTAGAAAACGATTGCAAGAAATGCGCCAACAAGCAAAAGTCGAGGATGTGACAGATTATCATGATTTAGAAGGTCAATATCGCCACACCTATGATGATGAAGGGAATCATATCGGAACCCATGAAGGGGGCGATGGTGGTAACCGTAAAAGTTTGGCTGCCATTTTGGTTGTAACAGCGATAGTTATTGCTATCTTTGCTGCGTATGTATATATGAAATAGGAGGAACTCACTATGACATTACAAGGGATTATGAACAAATATCCAATTACCGTTGGTAAAGAGGAACACATTACAAATGTAGCTAAACTGATGGTAAAGCACAACTTAACAGCTATTGCTGTAGTAGATGAAGATAACAAGTTGATTGGCATTGTGTCAGAAGGAGATTTATTGTATAAAAAAGTGCGTCCTCATGCACCACATTATATTAATATTCTAGGTGCTAATATTTACTACGGCGGCATCGGTGAATACGATGGACAATTCAAAAAATTGATGGCTACCCATGTAGAAGAAATTATGACTACAGAAGTGATCACTGCTTATGCTGATGCTGAAGTGGAAGCGACAGTAGGGGCTATGGTAGAAAAACATTTGAAAAACTTGCCGGTTGTTGATGATGCATATCATCTGATTGGCATGGTAAGTCGTCATGATATCATGAAACTTATCGCAGAAGAACAAGGTAAATAGGGAAATAATTGCACGATTGACAACTTTATGATAATATTAAGAATGCAATATTAAAACTTATAATTTGGGTGCAGTATACCCTAAGGAGGAAATAGTTTCATGAAAGCAACTGTAACTGCTGTTGATCAGCACAAGGTATCTATTACAATCGAAATTCCAGCGGAAGACGTGAAAAAAGGCTTTGCACAAGCTGTAAAACGCATCGCTGGCCAAGTTAATATTCCAGGCTTCCGTAAAGGTAAAGCACCTCGCAAAATTTTGGAAATGAACTATGGTAAAGAAGCTATCGCTGAAGAAGCGTTTGAATTATTAGCAGGTCGTGCTTACACAGAAGCACTTCGTGAAAACGAAATCGTTCCTGTTAGCAATCCAGAAATCGAACGTGAACAATTCGAAGAAGGTAAAGATTTAATCTTCAAAGCAACAGTAGTAAAACAACCAGAAGTAACTTTGGGTGACTACAAAGGGTTGGAAGTAGAAAAACAAGATGCTACTATTACTGATGAACAAGTAGAAGAACAATTGAACAATATCCGTAGCCAACAAGCTAAAATGGTAGCAGCTCCAGAAGGTGCAACTGTACAAAACGATGACTTTGCAACAATTGACTTCAAAGGTTTCATCGATGGCGAAGCATTTGATGGTGGTGAAGGTAAATCCTACCCATTGCAAATCGGCTCTGGCAGCTTCATCCCTGGCTTTGAAGACCAATTGATCGGCCACAAAGCTGGTGAAGATGTAACTGTGACTGTATCTTTCCCAGAAGATTACTTCGTAGCAGAATTAGCTGGTAAAGAAGCAAAATTTGAATGTCATATCCATGATATTAAACGCAAAGAATTACCAGAAATCACTGATGAATTTGTACGTTCCGTATCTGTAGGTCAAGGTAAAACTGAACCAGCTTACAATACAGCAGAAGAGTTTGTAGCGGATCTTCGCAAACGGATGGAAGATGATGCAGCACGTCGTGCTATCGATACATACAATGCAGGTTTAGTGGAATTAGCTGTTAAAAATGCAACAGTAGATATTCCTGAAATTATGATTGAAGACCGTGCTGAACAAATGGTTCAAGAGTTAGCAATGAATCTTGAAGGCCGTGGTTTGAAATTAGAAGACTACTTAAAATTCTCCAACAAAACTATTGAAGAATTACGTGAAGAAAATAAAGCAGCAGCTGCTGAAAATGTTCGCGCTGACTTAGTATTAGATGAAATTGCAAAAGCAGAAAACGTTCAAGTAACTCCAGAAGATATGAACTATGAAATCTTTGCTATGTCCCAACAATTCGGCGCTGATCCTAAAGAAGTATACGATATCATTGTAAAAGAAGGTCGTGTATCTATGTTAGCAAGTTCCGTAGCACGTAAAAAAGCAGCTCGTTTCATCGTAGAGAATGCTAAAGGTGCTGAAAAAGCTGAATAATTGCTGATACAGGTACATGTATAAGAGGTGTTAGATGTCTATGTATGTGCCAATCGTAGTGGAGCAAACTGGTCGTGGTGAGCGATCCTACGATATTTATTCTCGTCTATTGAAAGATCGAATTATCCTATTGAGTGGCCCTATTGATGATACGGTGGCTAATAGCATCGTAGCACAATTGCTGTTCTTAGAATCTGAGGATCCAGATAAAGATATTCACTTGTACATTAATAGCCCAGGTGGTGTGGTAACAGCAGGTATGGCGATTTATGATACCATGCAATATATTAAGCCTGATGTATCTACTATTTGCGTAGGCTCAGCGGCTAGTATGGGATCTTTATTGCTCACAGCGGGAGCTCCAGGTAAACGCTATGCGTTGCCACATTCTCGTATTATGATTCACCAACCGTTGGGTGGTGTTCAAGGTCAAGCGTCTGAAATTGAAATTCACGCTCGTGAAATATTACGATTGCGAGAAGAATTAAATGGCGTGTTGGCACATCATACGGGTCAACCAATTGAAGTGATTGCACAAGATACAGATCGTGACAATTTCATGTCAGCAGAAGCGGCAAAAGAATATGGATTGATTGATGAGGTGTTGACTCGTCCATCCCTAGCAGGAAAATAAGGAGGCTCGGGTTTGAATAAAGACGATAAAGAAAGACGTTGTAATTTTTGCGGTAGAGCAGAAACAGAGGTAGAACGATTAATAGCTGGTCCCAATGTATTTATTTGTAATGAATGTATCGATGTGTGCCAACATATTATCGATGAAGACAAAGTGGAAGAACTACCAGAAGCATTTGATTTAAACGATATCCCGACTCCAAAAGAAATTAAAGCTCATCTTGATCAATATGTAATTGGTCAGGATGATGCTAAAGTTTCCTTATCTGTAGCCGTATACAATCATTACAAACGTCTGCAACATGATAATGTTATCGATGATGTAGAATTACAAAAATCCAATGTTTTATTCATTGGACCTACAGGTAGTGGTAAAACATTACTGGCTCAAACATTAGCAAAAATGCTACAAGTACCATTTGCTATGGCAGATGCTACTAGTTTGACAGAGGCAGGCTATGTTGGGGAAGACGTAGAAAATATTCTTCTTAAACTTATCCAAGCTGCTGACCATGATATTGAGTTAGCTGAACGTGGTATCATCTATATTGATGAAATCGATAAGATTGCTCGGAAATCAGAAAATCCGTCCATTACTCGCGATGTATCTGGGGAAGGTGTTCAACAGGCATTACTGAAAATTCTAGAAGGAACAGTAGCATCTGTACCACCACAAGGAGGACGGAAACATCCAAATCAAGAGATGTTACATCTAGATACAACAAATATCTTGTTTATTTGCGGCGGCGCTTTCGATGGCATGGAAAAAGTGATCACGAAACGGACTGCGAAAAAAACATTAGGTTTTGGTGCAGATATTCAAAAGAAAGAGGAAAAAGATGTAGCCTCTATCTTGAAAGAAGTTGTGCCAGAAGACTTACAAAAATTCGGGTTAATTCCTGAGTTTATCGGACGATTGCCAGTGATGGTTACGCTCAGCCCACTTGATGAAGAGGCATTAATTAAAATTTTGACAGAGCCTAAAAATGCATTGACTAAGCAATATGAAAAAATGCTGTCTTTAGATGATGTAAAATTAGTCTTTGAATCAGATGCACTCCGTGAGATTGCGAAGGAAGCCTTAGAACGCAATACGGGAGCACGCGGATTACGGGCCATTATCGAAAAAGTTATGAAACGTGTGATGTATGAAGTACCATCTATGAAAGATGTAAAAGAATGCATTGTAACAGATAAAGCGGTTCGTGGCGAAGAAGAGCCAATACTCAATAAATGAGTCCACGCTGAAGTAATCAGATAGTAAAGGCAAAGAAACTCATTTCAAAGGCGGAATGAGTTTCTTTTTATCATATAGTACTGGGAGGTTCAATGGAAACTAAACCTATGACATTACCGATGGTTCCCCTACGTGGAATGGTCGTATTTCCCAAAGTAGTAACACAATTAGATATTGGTCGTACTACATCTGTACAAGCTGTAAAAGCAGCTATGGATAAAGATCAATATTTGGTGGTATCTACTCAGAAAGATGAAAGTATCGAAACTCCTACCTTGGAAGAATTAGGCAAGGTTGGGACGATTGTTAAAATAAATCAAATGCTTCGCTTGCCGGGTGGAGTGGTTCGTATTTTAGTAGAAGGTGTAAGTCGTGCTAATATTGATGCGATTCTATCTACAGAACCTTTCTATGAAGCAACAGTGACCCCTTTGGAGTCGATTCATGAAGACCCAATGGAAGAAGAAGCATACCGTCGCATTTTGCAATCTAAATTTGCTCAATGGGTAGAAGTGATTAAACCTAATACAGACGAAGGGTTAGATCATGTATTGGGTAGTTCTGATGCTAGCGAATGGGCGGATCAAATTGCATTCCTTGTGCCTATCCAAATGAAGGTGCGTCAAAGTATTCTAGAAGAATTATCTGTAAATCGCCGTTTGAATATGGTTGTAGGTGTATTAAATACAGAACTACAAATTACGGATATGGAAAACTCCATTAATAATCAGGTTCGTCAATCTATGGAAAAAGCACAAAAGGAATATTTCTTGCGTGAAAAAATCCGTGTTATTCATGACGAATTAGGGGATAAAATGGACCCTGATCAAGAGGCCGAAGAATTACGGGAGCAACTAGCAAAATTAGAATTACCAGAGGAAATTCATGCACGTATCGACAAAGAGATTACTCGCTATAGTCGTATGCCACAAATGATGCCAGAATCTAATATTTTGCGTAATTACATTGATTGGTTATTACAATTACCTTGGAATACTTTGTCTGATGATCGTTTGGAATTAAAAGAAGCTAGCGAAGTGCTTGATGGTGACCATTATGGTTTAGAAAAAATCAAGAAACGCATTTTAGAATTCTTAGCAGTTCGTAAGTTATCTGGCAAACAAGGGGGTTCTATTTTATGCTTAGTAGGACCACCAGGGGTAGGTAAAACGTCCCTAGCTAGCTCTATTGCTAAAGCTATGAATCGTAAGTTTATCCGTGCATCATTAGGTGGTGTACGTGATGAAGCTGAAATTCGTGGTCATCGCCGTACCTATGTCGGCGCCTTACCGGGGCGTATGATTCAAGGACTAAAAAATGCAGGCACTCGTAATCCTGTGTTCTTGCTTGATGAAATTGATAAATTAGCATCCGATTATAAAGGGGATCCATCTTCCGCTTTATTAGAAGTATTAGATCCTGAGCAAAATAGTACATTCAGTGACCATTATATTGAAATTCCATTTGACTTCTCTGATGTATTCTGGATTACTACTGCCAATGTGGCAGGAAACATCCCTAGACCGTTATTGGATCGTATGGAAATTATCGAACTCAGCAGCTATACTGAGGAAGAAAAATTAGAAATTGCTAAGCGTTATTTAGTGCCAAAACAAATTGAAAAACATGGCTTAGAAGAACACAGTGTGAAACTTTCAGATGCTGTGTTAAAACGTGTGATTTCCGAATATACTCGTGAAGCTGGTGTGCGTACCTTAGAAAAAACAATTGCTAAGATTTGCCGTAAATTGGCATTTGCTGTGGTTACGGAAGGTGAAAAAGCACCTAAAGTAACGGTGAAAAATTTGGAAGACTACCTAGGCACGCCTAAATTTGTGGAAGAATCTCGAGAGAAACAAGCGCAAGTTGGACTTGTATATGGTTTAGCTTGGACTTCCGTAGGTGGAGTTGTCTTACCATGTGAAGCGACAACAATGCAAGGAACAGGCAAATTAAGTTTGACTGGTAGCTTAGGCAAAGTGATGCAAGAATCTGGTCAAGCGGCTATGTCCTACATTCGTCATCGTCAAAAAGAATTGAAATTACCAGAAAAATTCCATAAGGAACTGGATATTCATGTGCACTTACCAGAAGGGGCTACACCTAAGGATGGTCCGTCTGCAGGTATTACGATGACATTGGCTATCGTGTCTGCTTTGACAAGTAAAAAAGTGCGATCTGATATTGCTATGACTGGCGAAATTACCTTACGTGGTAGAGTATTACCAATTGGTGGATTGAAAGAAAAATTATTGGCAGCTCTTCGCTACGGAGTGAAAGAAGTACTGATTCCAGAAGGTAATAAAAAGGATATTCAAGACTTACCAGATATCGTAAAAGAAGGATTGATGATCACTCCGGTGAAAACGATGGAAGAAGTATTAGAAAAGGCATTACTATGAAGAAGAAACCTGCAGTAAAACGCCATCCAAAACCAGTGTATACTAGAAAAGAGACGACAGGACCACGTATCATAGCAGCAAAATATATAGCATCTGCAGTGAAGGCAGATCAATACCCAGAAGGTGATACGATTGAAATCGCTTTTTTGGGACGATCCAATGTGGGAAAATCATCTCTCATCAACTCCTTATGTAATCATCGAGGATTGGCGCTAGTCAGTGGTACGCCTGGTAAGACGAAAACGATTAACTTCTTTAGTATAGAATCAAAGGAAGATTTACCAGATGATATGGAACGTCGCTTTGATTGGTTTTTAGTCGATCTACCAGGTTATGGATATGCTAAAACAGGTGGATCTAATACCAATATTTGGTCTTCTTTTATTGCCAACTATATTTTACAAAGCGAACGGATGATGCTACTGTGTTTACTCATTGATGGTCGTCATCCTGAGCTACCCATTGATCAGGAAGCCTTTGATTGGTTACAATCGCATGGTGTGCCTTTACAAATCGTGGTAACAAAAGCGGATAAATTAAAGATGAACGAGCGACAAAAGCAGTTAAAAACTATTGAAGAGCGTTACCCAACTGGTCATCCGCCAATTTTGTATAGTTCTTTAAAGCATACAGGTCGTGATCGTTTATTAGCACGTATTAATGCAGTCTTATTGGGGGAAGAGGAATGAGTATTCTTACAGATGCACAAATGAAACTGCGCGTATCTAAAGACTTAGAACGAGTAGAAACATATTTGCAACAATCTCTACAAACTGGTGCAGAAGATTTCAATGCACTCATTCGCCCTCTTTCACTAGGGGGCGGCAAACGATTACGAGCACAGTTGTGCCTATTAATTGCTTTGAGTGGAGATTCTAAACAAGAAGATAGAGTCCGCATGGCGGCAGCTATTGAGATGTTGCACTTGGCTACACTCATTCATGATGATGTATTAGACCAAGCAGAGGTACGAAGAGGTGTTACCTCTATTCATTGTACGAAAGGTAACAAAGTAGCTATTCTTAGCGGAGACTATTTATTTGCAAAAGCGTTTGGTATTGTGTCTGAAATCGGTTCTATTCCATGCCTAACTATTTTTACTGAAATTATTTCTGCCTTGGTAGAAGGAGAATTTATGCAAATGGAAGATGTATATCGATTAGATCAAGGCACAGATCGATACCTTTTAAAAACACAAAAGAAAACAGCAGACTTTATTGAAGGCTGCTTGGCATTAGGTGGTATCCTTGGGGGATGGTCAAAGGAGCATATTTCATTATTGCGCACTTATGGTCATGGCTTAGGAATGGCATTCCAAATTACCGATGATGTGATGGATTATCGTGAGCAGACGATAACTACGGGAAAACCTGTAGGTAAAGATGTAAAAGAAGGAATTTTGACGTATCCCTTATTATCTATTGTAACTCCAGAAAACACAGGCTCTTTGACAACTATGATTGAAGAAATTCGCAATGGTAAGGATACAAAAGAGTTATTGGATTATGTCATTGCCAAAGGTGGTGTTGAGCAAGCATTAGTGCTTGAGGCAAATTATCGTAAACAAGCGGAGACAGCATTACAACAATTACCATCTTTCAAAGGAAAAGATATTTTAGAAACTGTTCTTGAAAAATTGTCGAACCGTAAGGTGTAAGTATGAAAGAATTTCAAGTAAAAGACTTTGAAATGAGTGCTAAACGTCCCTCTTTAAATAGTGTGATAGCACAAAAAAAGCGTCTTGCTCAACAACAGGTAGAGCAAGACGCCTTGTTGCAACAGGACAATTATACAGAGACAGAAGCGAAACTTATGGAAGAAGCTTCTTCTATGTCGGTGGTTGATCATTTAGATGAACTCCGTATCCGCTTGGTTGTGATTATTGCAGCCATTGCTATAGGTACATTGGGAGCGTACTATTATGTGGAGGATATTCTACAAATTTTAGTGGCTCCAGCAGGGAAGCTGTATTATACAAAGCCAACAGAAGCATTTTTTACATATATGAAAATATCCATGGTGGCAGGAGGTATTTTATCTAGTCCTATATGGTTTTATCAGATTTGGGCATTTATTGTACCTGCCTTATCACGAAGTGAGAAAAAGGTTACTTTTATGGTAGTACCTACTGCAGTGACTTTGTTTGTAGTAGGTGTTCTTTTTTCCTACTATTTGGTGTTACCTATGGCCATTCAATTTTTTATTGGTTTTGGCACGGATGAGTTACAACCTTTATTTTCTATAGGACAGTATATCGACTTTGTGATTGCTTTTATTCTACCATTTGGCATTACTTTTGAACTGCCACTAATATTGATTGCTTTAGGTGTAATCGGTGTCCTCTCTTCACAACATTTAAGACAATATCGTAAAATATTTATTTTATTAGCGTTTATCATCGGTGCGGTTATTTCTCCAACCCCAGATATGCTATCACAGACAATGATTGCAGGACCTATGATTTTATTATATGAAATTAGTTATGGTATATTGCGTTATGTTGTAAAAGTGTAATGTAGTAGTTCATAATACATTCATAATAATTGTGTATAGTAAATGTATATAATTAGTAGTGTGTATGAAGGATGCAAAATGAAACAAAAATTAATCATAAGTATCCTTAGTATTTGTGCAATTGCCTCTATAGGAGTAGGTTCTTGGTGTTGGTATAGTACAACACAAAAAGTTATGCCTATTACATCTGTATCGCCAGATATGAGGTCTATTACGATAAAACAAACGCCATTACCAGAGACAAAGATTGTATCTGCAGGGGCAGATAAAGGAAGCTCTGAAGATGGGGCAGAGTCGATTCTAGTGGATGCAAAAGGGGCTGTAAATTTATATAAGCAGCAATACCCGGCCGCACAAATTAAAGGGATAACATTTGAAGAACAAAATGGTCGTAAAAGTTACGAAGTAGAGGGTGTTTCTTCTGAAGCAAGTCATAGTGTTATGATAGATGCTATGACAGGAAAAGTGTTAAAATCAGAAGTAGATATACCGCAAGAGGTGAAAGAAGATTCAGTTTCTATTGATTTAGGGAATCTTATTAACCCTGATGAGGCGAAACAAGTGGCTATTACTATGTTAGGTAGTGGAGCTCGTGTATTGCGATGGGAGCTTGAAACAAAAGGTTATATAGCAAAATATCATATGGTATTAGATGTCTTGGGAGATACTATGTATGTTACCATTGATGCTAATTCTAGTCAGATTGTGGAAGTCACAAAAGAACAATAAAAGCTATTCATTCCAAAGAGGCGTGAATAGCTTTTTTGTATTATTGTATTTATAATAACGGGTCTAATTGTCCGTTATCTAAGAATGCTTGCTCACGGTCACGACAGGTGCCACAGGTATGGCAAGGGGTGTCCCCACCTTCGTAACAAGACCAGGTAAGATGGTAGGGGACATGCAACCGTAAACCTTCTTGTACAACTTGCGATTTGTTCATATTATTGAGGGGAGCATAGAGGTGGACTTTGTTGTAAGATCCGATGTAAATGGCTTCGTTCATGTGATGATTGAAGTCAGGACGACAGTCTGGGTAGGCATTACCAGCAGCATCATCGGCGTGGGCCCCAATATAGATGGTTACTTCCTCGTCTGGATAGAGGCTTAGGGCTAAGCTAGCTGCCATAGAGAGGATAAGACCATTGCGGAATGGCACATAGGTGGATACTGAACCGGTGTCTGCAATTTGTTCGCCATAGGTACGGTGATCAATACTTTCAGTAGAAGAAGACAAGAGGGACGAGTTGGAATAGGACATAACCTGAGTCAGGTCTAATTCATAATGAGGAATGCCATAATAGTTGGCAATAGATTTGGCTGAAGTTAATTCTTTTTTGTGCTTTTGCCCATACCAAATGGAAAGGGCGCTCACGTTGTCTGTGCCGAGGGCATCGATGGCCATGGCTAAGCAGGTGGTAGAATCTACACCGCCACTGGATAATACTAATGCTTTCATGGAAAACCTTTCGCGGAAATAAAAAAATTATAAGTGAGTACTGACATAGAACTGATGTTGTACTATAATAGTAAAGATAAGATTGTTGTAAAAGGAGATATTATGCGTTTACGTAGAAAACCATGGATTGATGAAGCAATCCTGGAATATAATACATATACTGTACTAGAGAATCACGAAGTTTTCAAGGGAAAATGGCGTGAAAGTTTTGAAGACCCATCCAAGCCATTATATATGGAACTAGGAACAGGAAAAGGTAAGTTCATTTCGGGCATGTGTGAAGTGCATCCAGAAGCTAATTTTGTTGGCTTTGAGGTACAAATTGGCGTTTTATATTATGCAGCTCAAAAACTATATGAACAAAAAGCAAATAATGGCAAAGTAAGTTTGTTTGACATTGCAGGTATTGAAGAAGTTGTGGCGCCTGGTGAGGTTGACCGTTTTTATATTAACTTCTGTGATCCTTGGCCAAAGGCAAAACATGCAAAGCGTCGCTTGACGTATCATACATTCTTAGATCGGTACGCACGATTGCTGAAAGATGATGGAGAGATTCATTTTAAAACAGATAATGAAGGTTTGTTTATGTTCTCTTTGGAAGAATTTAAAAATTCTGGATGGACATTGAAAAATGTAAGTTACGATTTACATCGCACAGATATGCCCAATGTGCGCACAGAATATGAAGAGAAATTTAGTGCTAAAGGGCAACCAATTTTCCGCTTAGAGGCCATTAAGCCAGCTAAAGGAAGTGATACGACAGATGCAGGAGAAAAATAATACACCAAACTCATCGCTTAGTATGTGGCAACAAATCCAAGCTTTATATAGGAGTGTTATAAAGCATGATGGACAAGGTATTTTAGTGCCTTTATTTGGCATTATATTGATAGGATTCTTAAATGGCTATAGTGCCACTTATACGACGACCCTGCAAGGGGGAGATAATTGGAGACCGTTTTGGCTTTTACTAGGAAAGCAAATGGTATTTTTAGCGGTAGGTTTCTTAGTAGCATATGGATTTTATCGGTTTGATTACCGTAAATGGGGAGACCCAAAGATACAGCGGAGAGTGTTTGTTGCTTTATTAGCCTTATTAGGTGTTGTTTTCATTCCGTTCTTAGGGCATGGTGCCAATGGGGCTAGACGTTGGATTAGCTTGCCTTTGGGGATGACATTACAACCGTCTGAATTTGCTAAATTAGCAGCGATACTTTGGGCGGCCTATCGTATTGATTTACAAGTGAAACAATATGGTATTATGTATCTTTTTGAACCTACTGAATGGAAGAAATATAAAGGTTTAGGATGGATATGGTCTATTTGGGCCTTTGTGACGGCTAAATGTAATATGCTATGGAAGCGATGGCGTGGAACGCCAGGGAAGTTACACCCTAACTTGTTATTGCCATCTGCATTTTTTGTACCCCTAGCCTATGCAGGGATTACAATGTTCCAACCTGATATGGGAACGGCAGTACTCATTTTATTTTTTCCTACAATCATGACTTTTTGTGTAGGATATAGAAGGCAAGATTGGAAATATTTAGGTATCGTTTTTGTTATATTAGCGGCTGTAGTATATCCGTTGGTACGATATGTACAATATCGTTGGGACCGTGTAGTAGCGTATTATGATCCTTGGTCAGATACGACTGTTAATGGATATCAAGTGACACAGAGTATATTGAGTGTGTCCATTGGCGGATTCTGGGGGGAAGGGTTTACCAAAGGCATTTCCAAATACAATTATTTGCCTGAGGCACATACAGATTTTGCCTTTTCCATATTTGCCCAAGAATTTGGCTTACTAGGTGTAATGTTAGTGATGTTTTTCTTTATTTGGTTTACAAAATATGGATTATCCATTGCTCGTCAATCTAGAGATGTATTAGGTCAAGTGTTGGCCGTAGGTCTTACTTTCTTTATTACTATTCAAGGATTTTTTAATATTGCTATGGTAGCAGGATTGGTACCAGTTACGGGAGTTCCCTTACCGTTTATTAGTTACGGCGGTTCTTCTTTGGTGACAAATTTTGCAGTCATAGGTATATTATTAAATATTGCGCGCCGAAATGAATATGCACGCAAACAAATTGGAACGACACGTTACTTACCATCTATTGGTGAAGAAACGCGACATCGTTTTCAACCTAGGTCTTAATGTTTTAAGTGTGATTCACACAGAAAGAGATGCACCATGAAAGATTTTATTGATGTTCACGAGCGCCCGTCTTTCGCTAAGTTATTGCCACTTAGCTTTCAGCATTTATTTGCTATGTTTGGGGCTACAGTATTGGTACCATTTTTATTAAAAGTCGATCCAGCTACGTCCTTATTCATGAATGGTATTGGCACTATTTTATACGTATTAATTTGCCAAGGAAAGATTCCTTCTTATTTGGGATCTAGCTTTGCCTTCATTGGCCCTGTAGGAGCAGTCGTAGCCTCTGGTATGACCTATGGTGCAGCCCAAGGTGGTTTCATTGCCTTTGGGGTTTCCTTTATGCTATTAGCTCTATTAGTAAAATTTATTGGAATTAAATGGATTGATGTATTGTTTCCACCAGCTGCGATGGGTGCTATCGTGGCCGTTATCGGCTTAGAAGTTGCGCCTGTTGCAATGGGTATGGCAGGTATCATTGGTGATCAATGGCAAACATTTGGAATGACTCATGAGCAAGCTCTATTCTTATCTTTGTTCTCTTTAGCGGTGACAATTTTGGGAACTGTGTTATTCCGTGGATTCTTTGCAGTGATTCCTGTATTAATTGGTGTAGTTGCAGGGTATGTAGCGGCTGCTTTTATGGGAGTTGTAGATTTTACAAGTGTAGCGAATGCACCTTGGTTTGCACTTCCACATTTCTATGAGCCAGAGTTTAATATCAATGCTATCTTGATGATTATGCCAGCTTTATTCGTAGTGTTTGCGGAACATGTGGGGCATATTGTAGTAACAAGTAATATCATTGGTCGT
Source organism: uncultured Veillonella sp. (assembly GCA_900544365.1). Classification (GTDB taxonomy): domain Bacteria; phylum Bacillota; class Negativicutes; order Veillonellales; family Veillonellaceae; genus F0422. The sequence continues at coordinate 40,848 of UQVF01000001.1, forward strand.
GATTTAATGAAGGATCCAGGATTGAGCCGTTCTTTATTTGCAGATGGTCTATCTAATATATTATCTGGTTTATTTGGGGCTACACCAAATACAACGTATGGAGAAAATATCGGTGTTATGGCTATTACACGTGTATTCAGTACATTTGTTATTGCTGGTGCTGCAGTGCTTGCTATCTTGTTCTCTTTCATTGGTAAAGTAGCAGCCTTAATCCATGCCATTCCAGTTCCAGTTATGGGTGGTGTAAGTATTTTACTATTCGGTATCATTGCTGCTTCTGGTTTACGTATGTTGGTAGAACGTAAAGTGGATTATACAAAATCTTCTAACCTAATCTTAACATCTGTAGTACTAGTTATTGGTTTGAGCGGTGCTAAATTAGCCATCGGTCCAGTTGTGTTACAGGGTATGGGCTTGGCAACAGTAACAGCTATCTTGTTGAGTATTCTATTTGCAATTTTCCGTAAAACAGGACTATGGAATGAGGAACTCAAAGACTAATCTTGCTCCGCTATGTAGCCTGTGGCGTTCTTAACTGAATATGATAAAAAGGAAGAGCACGGTATACTCCTCACAAACGGTATTTCATAATGTTTGTTCGGAGCACACCGTGCTCTTCCTGTATTTGTATCATTTAGACAGAAATAGAACGCCACAAGGCTACTACGCATAACTGCGATTCTACAGGGAAGAGTGTGATATTTTTTTAAATTTGATACAGTTGTTAGGCTTGCTCCGGAGTATATCGCTCTCTTTAGCATAGATGATACTTGATAAAAAATGAATGTGACATATGGAAGTAGCAGGTTTGCGCCGTTCTTTCTGGGAGGTGCTCGGTGGGGGCATGCCGTGCTCTTTTAACATATATGCAATTATGATATAAGGGAACGTGACATTGTCTTAGTTTACGTGTGGCACACCGTGCTCTTCCTGTGTTTGTGTTATTTGGATAAAAGAGAACGCCACGAGGCTACTACGCATAACTGCGATTCTACGGGGGGATAAAAAAAGCTGCTACCATATTGGTAACAGCTTATTGTGGCGGAGAGGGTGGGATTCGAACCCACGGCCCCTTGCGGAGTCACTGGTTTTCAAGACCAGCTCCTTAAACCACTCGGACACCTCTCCAAATATAAAAACTAGATATAGTCTATCATTGAATGAGGGGGTTTGTCAATTAGAAATAGGTGTGAAACTATGTTACATATGTTATAATTTTATGCAGATTATATTCTTTATATAGGTTTGTGGTATTCCATAGGAGGTATTACATGAAAAAGGGGTTTACTCTTACACAAACAGGTATACTGCTGACTTTGTGGTTAACATTTTTATTAAGTTTTGTCATGCGATTATCCTGGTCATCGTTGATGCCCATTGTGAATGAAGCGTTACATTTTACAGCACAGCAAGGAACGTCTTATTTAACAGCTTTCTATTTTGGGTATGCATTGACTGTATTGCCAGGAGGCTTGTTAGCAGATCGATTTGGCTATCGCAAGTCTATTCTAGGCAGCTTAGTGGCTATGGCTATTGTAACGGGGCTTATGAGCACCGTACAAAGTTATGAATATGGCTTAGTATTGCGATTCTTATTAGGTATTGTATCAGGTCCTGTGCAGTCAGCTTGTTTGAAAGCTATTGGAGAACATTTCAGTGCAGAACAACGTGGTACTGCGGTAGGTATCTTTATGAGTTGTACATCCTTTGGCATTACTGTGGTTAACGGATATGCGCCATTTGTAGCTGTACACTATGGATGGCAAATGGCATTTTTGATGACCGCTTTATTACCACTGATTGTATTCTTCTTGGCTCTATTCACTGTGAAAGAAGTACAAGCTTTCAGAAATAAACATACAGCAGAAACACAAGGAACAGAGCAACAGTCTATGTCATTAGCACAAAGTTTAAAGTTTGTGGGAACGAATCGGAATATTTTATTGTTAGCAGTGATGGGATTTTTCGCAACCGGTACCACATGGGGTGTTACCACGTGGGCTAACTTGTATTTGGTGAAACAATTGCATGTGACACCTATCTTTGCGGGAGCCATCATGAGCCTTTATGGCATTGCGGCAGTTGTTGCTAAACCAACTATTGGGTTTATTTCTGATAGAATCTATTTGCCAAGAAACTATTTGGCAGCCATCGTTATGTTTTTATTTTCTCCAGCCTTGCTAATCTTTGCGAACACAAGTAATCCAGATATGTTATACATTACAGCACCTCTATTAGGTATGGGGGCATTCATGTATAGCCCGCTAACCAATGCTATCATTATCCAAGCGGCACCACCAGAATTAAGAGGAACCACGGCGGGTTTTGTAAACTTGTTCAACCAAATAGGAGCCCTCACCGCACCAATCATCTTGTCCACAGTATTAACAGCCACAGGCAATTACCAAACAGCGTTAATGGCGCTATCTATATCCCCAATCATCGGGGCCATCTTGTTGTCATTAATTCGTTTAAAATAGGATTATAGAGCCTTGAAATAGCTCTCTTAATGGTATGTCTCTTTCCCTTCCGTAGAAACGCAGTGGTAGGATACACTCTTGTAGGTGTTCTTTTGCAATGGTAGGATAAAGTCGAGATAGCACAGCAAATACGTATCGATATTAATTACTTATATTTAGTAAATGAATGAAGAGCAGGGGATGACTAAATAGATTCTAGTATATGAAATAATCTTTGTATTTACCCAAACTATGCTAATCCGAGAAGAACGTGGCATACCTCGGAGCAAACCTAACGCAGTATCAGTTTGTGGAGAGGTGTGCCACGTTCTTCCTTTTATCGAGTAATTCAGAAATAGAGGGCAGGCTTTGTGCCCTGCTCTTCTATTTAGAACCTATGCTGTGCTTTCAGCGTGCGCTAATATTGGAAAAGAACACCATAAAGATATCATCGTGATGCAAGTTTCATTTGCGAAGATTGGAATTTTGTGAGACAATAAGAGTGAAAAAAAGGAATTTTCAAGTCTATGTCGAATGATAAAGATATAGATAAGTTACATAGTAATATAGTGACAATATGGAGGAGGTCTTACTATGGTGGAATATAAAAAAATAATTGTACCTGCAGATGGATCAGAAAATGGTAAACGAGCGTTAGAACATGCATTGGCCATTGTAAAACGTAATGATGCGGAATTGATTTTAGTGCATGTAGCAAATATTGTATCTGCAATTTCTAACTTTGACCAAACTCCAATCAGTGGCGGTTATGTATCTGAACAAATTGCTGAAGATATGGAAGAAACTGGTAAAAAAATCTTAAGTGAAGTAGCTGAAGATGTACCAGCTGATATGAAAGTGAAATGCGTTTTTGAAGTAGGATCTCCTGGACCTGCTGTATTAGCTGTGGCTAAAAAATATGACGCTGATTTAATTGTTATGGGGAGCCGTGGATTAGGACCTTTAAAAGGTTTGTTTATGGGTAGTGTAAGTAGCTATGTAACTAGTCATTCCACATGTCCAGTATTGATTGTTAAATAAAAGGATATAAGGCTTTGTTCTCTGAGCAAAGCCTTTTTTTATGGAGAGATATATGAGTATAAAACATATACGTTGGTTACATGAAGAACTTGAGCAATGGCGTGAGGAAGGTCTGATTTCAGATGAACAAAGTCGTCAATTGCAAGCGAAATATGGATTTATTCCTAAAGGTGGACCATCTTGGACACGACTTATTACTGTGTTAGGGGGCGCTGCGCTCATTTTGCTAGGGATTATTTTGCTTTTTGCAGGCTATTGGTATGGATTTTCCCCGAATGGACGCTTTGACTGGTCATTAGTCATCTTATTACTGGCAATCACCATTGTAGGGGGCGGTGTTTGGAAAGCCAAGCCAGCGAGTATGGTTGCCGAGGCCATTACAGTCATCTATATGGCAATTTTAACGACGTCAACCTTATTAGTGGCAGATACCTATTATACAGGGGAACACATGGGATTATATGTGCTGATTATCCTGTGTTGTTCTTTGCCGATCATTTATATCCTTGATTCCGCCTTAGGGATGATTTTGTACCTCATTGGCGTCTTAGGTTGGAGTTTCTCTAGTCATCCTTTGAATGCGTGGGTGGGACCGGCTGCTGTAGGTGGACTTTTACTGGTGGCAGTGCCCTATTACATTCGTCGTTTTGGGAAGTATCAACAGGTGAAAGATCCTTTGTTAGTGTCTGTATCGTGGGCATTTGTAGGTGCCATTTTTGGTGAGGTATTTTTTACTTTATCCACCTATGAGCCACAAATGAATTTATTTTTTATCAGTGTGTTAGGCGCTGTTACTTATGGTTTGGGTACGCTAGAAAAGAAAATTACTCTCTTAGCTTTACCCTGTAAGGGGATAGGTGCCATTGCTCTATTGTATATGATTGTGGAAGGCACTTATATTAGTACATGGATTCGCATCGGTGAAAGCAGCATGGTATGGTGGTTATGGCTTTGTATGTTACTGAGCCTAGGTGTAGCATTTCTTGTGTTACGTCGTTTGGTATTGGCAAAACGTATTGAAAGCTGTATTGGACTAATTCCGTTCGTTGTCTTTGGATGTTATATTGTCACTGTATCTGGAGCGACTCCTATTTTGACATCCATTTTATTTAATGCTTATGTGTTAGTAGCAGCTTTAGGGACGTTTATTCGTGGCACTTTGGTGAAAAAGGTAAGTTTATTAAATAGCAGCATTTTGACTTTGATAGCTATGTTTGGGGCTCGTTTCTTTGACCCTAGCTTTACCTTTGTAGAACGAGGGGTATCCTTCTTAGTGCTAGGTATCATTGTACTAGGAATTAATGCCATTTATTTATGGCGAAAAGGAAAACAGCGTGCTACGATGAATCAACGTGTTCGACAAGCACGTCGGCAGGTAGCAGATGTATCAGCTTTGGAAACACCGATGGAAACACAAGTAGTGACAGAAGAAACTAAAACGGTAGAATCAGAGGTAGCTATGAAGGAGGAAGAACGATGAAATATCAAAAGTGGATTTTCTTTGCTCTTGCTGCGATTGTTGCCTTGCTAAGTCAATTCTATATTCAACAACGATATACAACCTTATTGCAAGGTGGTGCGGAATACCAATGGCCTGTGAAAGTAAGTCGACATATTGGATGGGTTCCGTCAGATTACTTAGAGATAGAGTTTTTGGGTTCTTATGCCAATTGGGAAGGGAAGCAAACTCCAGAAGTAGGGCATGAAGTGTATGTCATCGTTACACCTAAACAGTCTGGTGTATTGCAAGTGGTATCCGCCACTGATGAAACTCCAAAAGATCAAGAATACATTCGGGCTAATGTGAAACGATTTGATCATGGTGTAGTGGAATTTTCAATTCCTTTCAATCGTGTGAAAGTAGACCTTAGCAAGGTAGATAGTAAGTTTTATACCAATTATCGAGGTACTTTAATTGGCACCTTGAAATTACGTGATGGCTATGGAGTCGTCACTGGTGTTTATGCCAAGGGGGTACCATTGGAATTAGCTACGCCAGAGAGCGTAGTGGATCAAGAAAAAGATTCACGAGTTCTTTTGGAAAAAATTGGTGATACAGAACAAGAAAAAGATGATATAATAGTAATACCGAACTCTAATTAGAGGACGGACTACTATATGATAGCGAGGTTAAGATGGAAACAAATCAACAAGAGTTGGAAACACAATTGTTAGCTGAACTATTTAAGGTCCTAGGTGATCCAACGCGGTTGCGTATTGTTAGACATCTGCTTCAGAAAGAAATGTGTGTAACTGAAATTGCAGATGCTATGGATATGGGCCAGTCAGCTATATCTCATCAGTTGCGTGTGTTGCGTCAAGCAAGACTTGTAACATTTAGAAAAGAAGGAAAAACAGCTTGGTATCGCTTAAATGATGACCATGTGATTGTTCTTATTCGTCAAGGGTTAGAACACGTGGGACATCAATAAGTGTAGAACGTGTAGAAGGGTTGCGAAAGCAGCCCTTTTTGCATGGAAAAACCCTATTCAACATTGTACTGATGTAGTGTTGAATAGGGTTTTATTATTGTATGTTTTTATTGTTGTATGTGAGAACGGAGTATATCATAGTATCCCTTGTGTATGGGTACGTATCTAGACTGCTATGTTCTCTGTCTAAATAGCATTTATATATGACCTAAATAGAATGTATGTGGTGTACCTGTAAAAGCGAATCTGTTTATCATGCGTAGTCGAATTGACGTATCATAGTATTCGTTATAAGGGAAATACATAATAGGCTAATAAAATAGCTAGTGGCATAGTGAAAGAAGAAAGAACTGTAGTTGCTAGTACGATTTGCGTCGCCAGTTCTGGATTATTGTTCATTTCCACTGCCATGAGGGCCGTATTAACTGCAGAAGGTACGGCATAGGCAATAATGATACTTTGAGCGGCGATAGCACTTAATGGTGTGTAATACATGGTAATAGGAAGCACCACGATTAATGCTAATATGGGGCCTGCGATTAATCGCAAGAAGGACGTGATCATTACGTCTTTTTTTATGAAGTTCCAAGGTGTTCGATTTAACTGTACTCCTAGAGTCAGCATAGCAGCACCAACAAAGCAGCGCCCAAAAATATCTAAAGGTCCCCATATAATGGTTTGGGTGAAATCGATAGGAATATAATAGTGAGCGATGATTGAGATAGGCACACAATAAATGATAGGAATATGTAAGATAGTACGTAAAGATTCTGCAGTGGTTAATTTTCCTTTGCCAGCTTGATAGAATCCCAAGGAATTACAGAACACAGTTTGGATAATAAAGGTAGCGATAATGGCGATGACTCCATCATGTAAATAAGGAGTACTACCATCGATGATGTATGGTTCGTTGGCAAAGACGAAAGTGCCTAGGGCTACTCCTAAGTTACCAATATTGGAAAACATCACTGCATTACGAACGATTTCTGTTTTTCCTAAATTATAACCTTGCCACTTAGCGACGATGCCTGCTAAGGCGGAGTTAGCAAATAAAATGATGAGGGCACAGCCAAAAATTTCAAAACTTTCATGGGTTAACTCAGTGACATAAAAGGATTTCAAAATATAGGCGGGCAAAAATAAATAAAAGTTTAGTTTGCTCAGCGTTCGTAAATCGAGGTGAAACCATCGATCTAACAAGACACCCATGAGGGTAAGTAATAAAATGGGGACGATGCTGGTGAGAATGATGTGAAAAAATAAATCCATAATGGATAACCTCCTTAGGTTGTATAGTTGTCATTTCTATTGTACCACATGAATATAAATCATTTTGTCTAATATTGATTTTCTAGTATAATGAGAACATGTAGTAAGCTTCTAAGTGTATATATTTAAATTAGGGAGGATATCATTATGAAGCGTAATTGGTTAATGGGTTTGGTCATGGCAGGTATGTTAGCATTAGCTGGTTGCGGTGGACAAGGTACTACATCGTCTACAGCACCATCTACAACAGAAACGATTACAGTATCTGCAGCGGCTAGTATGCAAGGGGCTATGGAAGAGCTAAAAGCAGACTATGTAAAAAAACATAACTTAAAACCTGAGCAAATCAATGTGGTCTATGCTGGATCTGGCACATTGCGTCAGCAAATTGAAGAGGGAGCGCCATCTAGTATCTTTATTTCTGCGAACAAAAAGAATATGGATCAATTAAATGAAAAAGGGTTAATGGATAATATCCGTCCTTTCGTAGCGAACACATTGGTGATGATTGTACCAAAAGGTAAAGAAGCTGTGACATTAGATAATATTACCAATGCAAAACGCGTAGCTATCGGTACAGTAGAAACAGTACCAGCTGGTAAATATGCAAAAGAATCCTTAACAAAAGCTAATTTATGGGATGCAGTAGAACCTAACATTGTATTTGCTAAAGACGTAAAAGCGGTGGGCGCTTATATCGCTGAAGGTGCAGCCGATGTTGGTTTCGTATATAAAACAGATGCCTTAGCATTGAAAGAAAAAGTAGATATTTCGGCCACTGTAGACGCTAAATTGCATGCCCCAATCGAATATCCAATTGGTATCGTGAAAAAGAACCAAAATAAATTAACCGAAGATTTCTATAATTATATTACAAGTAAAGAAGCTAGCGAAGTATTGGCTAAATGGGGCTTCGCTGAGCCGGTTAAAAAATGATAGCATTACAGTTATCTATCGAAGTCGCATTCTTAGCGCTCCTCATTAATGTGGTGGTGGGCCTGAGCCTTACGTATGTCATGAAGCGATATTCTTTCCCAGGAAAATCTCTGATTGATTCCTTTTTTACATTGCCCTTGGTCTTACCACCGGTGGTATTAGGCTTTGTGTTGCTCATCATATTTTCTCCAGGCAATGCTTTTGGGGCTTGGTTAGAGGCTCATGGAATCCGAGTTGTCTTCTCTAAGTTAGGGGCGATCATTGCATCCGCAGTGGTTAGCTTTCCTCTGTTCTATCAATCTGTACGAACAGCGCTAGCCGCTATCGATAGCGATATGGAAGATGTAGCTCGCACTTTGGGGGCCTCTGAATTTCGCGTGTTTTGGACCATCTCCTTGCCCTTAGCTTGGAAAGGAATCCTTAGCGGATCTATCCTTTCCTTTGCCCGTGGATTAGGAGAATTTGGTGCCACTATTTTGATTGCTGGAAATATTCCAGGCGTTACAAGAACGATGCCCCTAGCCATTTATTCTCTCGTAGAATTTGGCGATTATAGTGGGGCATTTGAACTTGTGATTTATATTTGTATTTTAACATTGGGGCTTGTGTGGGCCATTCAAGGTCTAACAAAAGGTTCCCTCTTCTCAAATCGGTAAGGAGGTACGATGATTTCCTTTGATATCGTCATAGAACGAGGTACTTTTGTTGTGAAAGCCCAAGGTACATTACAAGAAGGTATTACTACATTGATGGGCCCTTCTGGGAGTGGAAAATCTACATTTTTGAAAGCTTTATGTGGATTGTTAATGCCGAAAGAAGGTAGGATTACAGCCAATGATTCGGTGTGGTTTGAGGGAAAGAAGATAGTAACACCTACCCAAAAACGACACATTGGCTATATGCCGCAAGGTAATATTGTATTTCCACATATGACCGTAGAAGAAAATATTTGCTACAGCAAACAAGGCTCTCCAGAGTTATTCGATCATATTGTGGAGCGTTTGCGATTGACACCACATCTTAAGAAGAGAGCCAAAGGCTTGTCTGGTGGGGAACAACAACGGGTTGCCTTAGGTCGAGCGTTGTACTCTAAACCGGTACTACTCATGTTAGATGAACCCCTCACAGCCCTAGATGTGAACCTACGATCACAGTTGCAACAAGACTTAGTAGACATCATCTCTGAGTGGGGTATCCCCTGCCTGTGGGTCACTCATAGCGAAGAAGAGGCCGCAGCCGTGGGCAACCATAGACTGGTCTGCCGAGATGGCATCATTGCAGAAGAGGCGTAAGGGAAATGTAGACGCACAAAACGTATGTGATTGGCAAGTTTACAATCGATGCAATAGGATTGCGATGGATGAACGCCTACATAACAGAAGCAATAGCATAATAGAGGAATGTTGATGAACTTTGATCAGCATTCCTCTATTCTATTTAGAGTTATTTTGTTACAGCTAATTAGTTTAGGCCTATGTAATGGCGAATTGCTTCTTAGTGTAGTATAACAATACTAAATGTGGTTTTGATGATAAGTTCATCTATGTGTATACTATGACAATATCACATGCCGTTCATAATATTTGTTGCTAAATTTGTTTATTTCTTTACAGTATAGATGAATATGAAGTATAATACTACTGATTATGACTATTTTTAAATTACTTAGGCATAGTCAACAGAACTGTCGAAACAATGACAAAGGAGGAACCAAATTCGTACAGGCGAATAGCGCAAGCACTGGAAAGAGACAGCTTTCACAGTGGACGAGGTAGAGGAGTATCGAAATTCAGCGGATGCCTCTCGGCTAGCTTCAGTCGTAGAAGTAGAGCAAAACACCCAGGTAACTCGGTGCACAAAGGCTACTTTCAGAAGCAATATGAATGAATTAATCAAGGAGGAATATACCATGTGTGGTATCGTAGGATATATTGGATTTGAAAATGCAGCAGATTTTATGCTGGAAGGTTTGGAGAAGTTAGAATACCGCGGATATGATTCTGCAGGGATTGCCGTAGTGGGCGAAAATAATGTGATTAAAGTGCAAAAGAAAATGGGCCGTTTGGCGAATTTGGAAGCTGTGGTGAAAGCAGATCCTAATCAAGGTCATATTGGTATTGGTCATACTCGTTGGGCTACCCATGGTCGTCCAAGCGATATGAATGCGCATCCGCACACAAGTGCAGATGGCAAATTTGCCGTAGTGCACAATGGCATCATTGAAAACTACATGCCGTTGAAAGAAGAATTGTTGGCAAAAGGTGTTGAATTTACATCTGAAACAGATACAGAAGTAGTAGCTCACTTATTGAGCGATATGTATGATGGCAACTTTGAAAGTACTGTTCGCCGTATGTTAGAACGCATCGAAGGGGGCTACTCTTTAGCGATAGTCTGTGCTGATGAGCCTAACAAAATTATTTGTACGAAAAAAGATAATCCATTGGTAGTGGGCTTAGGAAAAGGTGAAAACTTCATTGCTTCCGACATCCCAGCTATTATTCAACGCACTCGTGAAACATACATCATCAATGACAACGAAGTTGTTATCGTTACACCAGATAGCGTATCCATTACAGACCGTGCAGGTCAACCAATACAAAAAGACATCTACCATGTCACATGGAATGCAGAAGCGGCTGAAAAAGGTGGCTATGAGCACTTCATGTTAAAAGAAATTTACGAACAACCAAAAGCGATTCGTGATACGTTGAGCGGTCGTATCAATAAAGATGCTACAGAAGTGGTGTATGATGAATTGAACTGGACACCAGATATGGTGAAAGGCATCAAACGCATCTTAATTACAGCGTGTGGTACGGCTTACCATGCAGGGTTAGTAGCGAAATACTACATTGAGCAATTAGCGCGCATTCCAGTAGAAGTAGATATCGCTTCTGAATATCGTTACCGTACACCATTAACAGATGAAGATACATTGTGCATCGTGATCAGTCAATCTGGTGAAACTAGTGATACTTTATCCGCTTTGAAAGAAGCAAAACGCTTAGGCGCTAAATCTTTGGGTATCACTAACGTGGTAGGTTCTGCTGTATCCCGTGAAGCGGATCAAGTCATCTACACTTGGGCAGGTCCTGAAATCGCTGTAGCTTCCACAAAAGCATATACTACGCAATTAGTAGCTTTATTGTTATTAGCTGTGTATTTGGGTCAATTAAATGGTCGCATTGATGAAGCGGTAAAACATGAAATTTTGACGAACTTACAAGAGTTACCTACATTGACTCATGAAATCTTTGAAAACGTAGACGAAATCAAAGCCTTTGCTAACCATTATGGGTATAAAGAAGATGCCTTCTTCTTAGGCCGTTTAATCGACTATGCTGTAGCTATGGAAGGGTCTTTGAAATTGAAAGAAATTTCTTATATCCATGCAGAAGCCTATGCAGGTGGCGAGTTGAAACATGGTACTTTAGCATTGATCGAAGAAGGAATTCCTGTTATCGCACTGGCAACACAAGAGTCGGTACGTGAAAAAATGATGAGCAACATCAAAGAAGTAAAAGCTCGTGATGCTATCGTCATCGGTGTAGGTATGAAAGGTGATGAAGAATTGGCGAAATACGTGGACCATACGATTTTCGTGCCAAAAACTGACGCTTTCACAGTGCCTATTTTAGCCGTTGTACCATTACAATTGTTGTCATATTATGCAGCTATCACACGCGGTGCTGACGTAGATAAACCAAGAAACTTGGCGAAATCCGTAACCGTAGAATAGGAGATACTATGTCCGTTATTTTTTCTGGAATACAACCGAGCGGTGAGTTGACCATTGGGAATTACCTTGGGGCTCTTCGCAATTTCTTGACATTCCAAGACGACCATGAATGCTTTTACTGTATCGTGAACCAACATGCGATTACAGTACCACAAGATCCAAAGGATTTAATCCACAATACTCGAAGCCTGGCTGCCTTATATTTGGCAGTAGGCTTAGACCCTAAGAAAGTGACCTTGTTTGTGCAATCCGAAGTACCTGCCCATGCGCAGTTAGGTTGGATTTTAACAACTTTAAGCTCCATCGGCGAATTAGAGCGTATGACGCAGTACAAAGATAAATCGGCGAAACAAGGGGAAACTATCCCAGCTGGTCTGTTGACATATCCACCATTGATGGCGGCGGACATTTTGTTATACCAAACCAACTATGTGCCGGTAGGAGATGACCAACGTCAACACATCGAGTTAACTCGTGACTTGGCACAGCGGTTTAATTTTAAATATGGCGAAGTCTTTGCTATGCCAGAAATTAAAACTACCGTAGGTGGTGCTCGTGTCATGTCCTTGCAAGATCCAACGAAAAAAATGAGTAAGTCCGATGATAATAATTGGGCTACCATCCGCTTGTTGGATACACCAGACGTAGTGGTGAAAAAGATTAAAAAAGCAGCCACTGACTCTGAAGGTGTCGTGCGCTACGACAAAGAAAAACAGCCTGGTATCTCCAATTTGATAGGCATTTACAATGCCTTAACAGGAGATTCCTTTGAGGCTATTGAAACTATGTATGCTGGAAAAAATTATGGAACTTTCAAAAGTGACATTGCAGACCTATTAGTAGGAGCATTGACACCGATCCATGAACGGTATGCAGAATTAATCGACAGCCCAGAGCTAGATACTATATTGACAGAAGGCGCTGAAAAAGCAGCCTCCGTGGCGAATGTAACATTAGCTCGTGTAGAAGAAGCCATGGGCCTACGACGTAAGTAATGATGAAGATGTAATGAGATGCTCTCGGGGCGTTTCATTACATCTTTTTGATAATAGCTTAGTATGGTAAGATATGGTACAGACGAGATATATGGGGTACGGTTGCGTATCTATAGATAGGAAGGCAAAGACGCGTGCTGATGCATAGGTGTGCGAAGGTAGTAATGTCCCGATACACATGAGGAGAGCGTATGAAACATGAAGAATTAGAAGAGATATTCCCCTGCGGAACCATCCAAGAAGAACTGCATAATTCCACCGTCATGGTATGGGGCTTTCAGCTGTTATATGCAGCCATTGCAGTATGGGGTATCTATCGTAGTGTGCTTATCTATCGAGAGCTAGGGTCAGGGATGAATATGTGGCTTATCCTCCTCGTGATGGTTGCTGCCTACGCCTTACTTCGCATGTATCAACAAGATGATGTGGAAATCTATATTGCTACAGAAGGAATTATTTTAAAACGGACACCTATATTGGTGAAAGAGCGAATAGAACGATTCTTCGCGCCAGATCTATATTTAACCTTTGTGCATTATCAAGGCATCATGGGTTTTGGAGAAGACTGGAAAACCTTGTATGTGCAAACAGAAACGGGTGGTATCTATATCGTGCCTATTAGCTTACAGTTTTTGAGTTATCGAGATAAAATGAAAGTCTTAGAGGCATTGAATCGATATAAAAATACTTGAATCGGACTAGAAAACATGTTACCCTCTTATCAAGGATCAATATCTGTTTGTTATCCGGCAGGGTCTATTTCACCGAAGGAGGCGAATCAATATGTTTGGTGTATTTCTAATTCATGCCGTCTATGCAGTCTTAATGTATGCCTTTAGTTTTAGAATCATGGTGATTCCTCATGCTATTACAGTAGCACTTATGGGAGCCTTTATGATTTATGATAAAGGACTAATTATTGCACCTATTATTTCGTTTATCTATTCGTTCTTTGCTATTGGTATAGCACTTGATGATAACTTTGGATGGGAAGATGGCACTGGAAATGAACTCATTTGGCCTTGGGTATTCTTCTGTTCTGGACTATGTTATGCTATCTTTGACCTCTTCTACTAACCTATCATATAGATATAACTTAAAGATTAGCTTACGGTGTAATCTATAGATTCTAACATTTGGCTCTGACATAGTTTCTTTATAATGCTATTTCGAAGCCGTTGCAACGGTTCTTAGATTATGTGGACGGTCATGCTGCATCGGATGAGTTACTACGAGAAATTGAAAGTGCCGTAGATGAAGCAAAATATTAAAAGAAATAAATGAAATAGGCAAGGCATATGGCTTGATATAAAATATATAGGTAAAGAGAAAAACAGCGATATGGTGAGTATATAACTTACCGTATCGCTTTTGTTTATACAGTTCGCTGTTGGGTGCTTTATCAGTATAAATTACTTTCATAATAAATAATAAAATTTAGCATTTTATCTCTTTACAACTTTAGTTAACTAAAGTATAATGTAATCATGAAATAGAAATTACATATCTGTAGAGAGGAGAAAGTACTATGAATTGGTTACAAAAATGTTCTAAAACAGTATTAACAGCGGCTAGTGCATTGGTCATTGTTGGATTAGTGGCAGGTTGTGGGGCGTCTACGAAGCAGACGAATACAGAGGTGCCGAAAAAAATTGTTATTGGTCTAGATGATAACTTCCCACCGATGGGATTCAAAGATGAAAAAGGTGAACTAGTAGGTTTTGATATTGATTTGGCAAAAGAAGTGGCAAAACGCATCGGTTCTGAAGTAGAATTTAAATCCATCGATTGGGATAGTAAAGAAGCAGAGTTAAAATCTAAACGCATCGATGTATTGTGGAATGGCCTGACTATTACGAAGGAACGGGAACGCAATATCTTGTTTTCTAAACCATATCTTCGTGGAGACCAAATCATTGCAGTCAAATCTGACTCTGGCATTGCAGAAAAAGCCCAACTCGATGGTAAACGTGTAGGCGTGCAATCCGGTTCTACAGGGTTGGAAGCGGTGAAAAATGATCCACAATCTAAAAACTTTAAAGAAATCAAAGAATATGGCGATTATGTAAATGCTTTCATGGACCTTGAATTAGGTCGTATCGATGCCATCGTGGTGGATGAAATGGTAGCCCGTTATTTAATCAGCAAAAAAGGTAACAATGTGTTCACCGTAGCTAATGGTTCCTTCGCCACTGAAAAAGCAGGCGTAGGTATGCGTAAGGAAGATGAAGAATTGAAAGCTAAAATTGACGCTGCTTTACAAGAAGTGATGAATGATGGTACGGCTGACAAATTGGCGCAAAAATGGTTTGGTGGCACATCTATCTTGACGAAAGAGGAGTATAAATAAAACATGGATGTACTGGAGTATATTTTACAGATAGCACCGGCTATTGCCGGCGGATTCGAAGTGACCTTGTCCTTGTTCTTCATTGTCATCATCTTGTCGGTGCCAGGAGGATTGCTCTTGGCACTACTCCGGTTGAGCACGAACCGAGTGGTGACAACCATCGTGGATGCTTATGTGTACGTCATGCGTGGTACGCCGTTGATGTTACAAATTTTGCTCATTTATTACGGTTTGCCATTCATGATTGATGGCTTTGAACTGACGGATATGACAGCAGCAGTGTTATCCTTTGTATTGAATTATATTGCCTACTTATGTGAAATTTTCCGCAGTGGCATTCAATCCATTCCAAAAGGGCAGTACGAAGGGGCGAAGGTGTTGGGCTTTACCTATGCGCAGACTATGTACAAAATTATTTTGCCACAGGTGATCAAACGTGTGTTGCCACCGTTGGCGAATGAAACGATTACACTACTGAAAGATACATCCTTGGTGTACGTATTAGCTATGAATGATATCTTGCGCATTACGCGTAGCATCGTACAACGTGATTTCGACATTACAGCTTTCATCGTAGCTGGTGTATTCTACTTGGCTATGACATTCGTGTTGACGAAATTGTATCAATATTTAGAACGCCGTATGGCGATTTACGAAGATTAGGAGGGAACCATGGCTTTCATAGACATGTTACATATTGAAAAGAACTATGGCTCAGTGGCGGTCTTGCAAGACGTGTCACTATCCATGGAACGGGGCGAAGTGGTGTCCATCATCGGACCCTCTGGGTCGGGTAAATCTACCTTTCTTCGTTGCTTAGGACAATTAGAAACGATCCAAAAAGGGGCGATTATCGTGGATGGGGAGACCTTGGTGGATACTCCGGCGAACACAGGGGCGGCAGTATATGTAGGGAAAGAAGAACAGCAACACATCTTGCTAAAAATGGGTATGGTATTCCAATCTTTTAATCTCTTTCCTCACATGACGGTGTTAGAAAACATTATGGTCGCACCCCGTATGGTAAAAGGCATGAAAGACGCGGACATCTTGCCTATGGCTCAGTCCTTACTCGAAAAAGTAGGCCTTTGGGATAAACGAGATGTATACCCTAGCACCTTGTCCGGTGGACAAAAGCAAAGGGTGGCTATCGCTAGAGCACTAGCGATGAAACCGGAAATTATGCTCTTTGACGAACCAACGTCCGCCTTGGACCCAGAGTTCACCAGCGAAGTATTACGGACCATCAAGGAACTAGCAGAAGAAGACATGACCATGATCATCGTCACCCACGAAATGGCATTTGCTCGTGAAGTAGCAGACAGAGTCATCTTTATGGCAGATGGTAAAATACAAGAAGAAGGAACACCAGAACAAGTCTTCGGGAATCCACAAAACCCAAGGACACAAGCATTCCTAAACTCTATGTTGAGAGTGTAAGGTTCAAACATTATGAACGTACCTAAACTCCATGCTACGAGTTTTGGTATCAAATCATGCAAAGCAAATGCGACATAACGAGGCACAAACCGTATTATATAGTTTGTACTAGGTATGTCGCATTTTTGTGCACAAATACTCTTGCCTTACACTTACTTCCTCATAGAATACAGGCAAGTAAATGAGCAATGTCATTTTGTATAGTTCTAGCTAGAATCATACATATACGCGGTAGGAGATAAAGGAACTATCAACAGGCTGGACATCCATCATATAGCTTGGCGTATAATCTATCGGCAAAAGGATAGATAAAGCTCTTCTTCCCCTCCTTGAGGATCCCCCTCACATAACGATGAGGATACACAATCTTATAAACAGACTTAAAGTAGAGGTGTGCCTTTGACTGATGGAGATATAAGGTCAGGGTATACAAGTAAGTAGGCTAGTTTTGCTATATAAGATAAAGGTTGAGAAGAATGCGGTATGCTCCGCAGCAAACATTACGCAGTGCCGTTTGTGAGGAAGCATGCCGCATTCTGACGGACAAGTAAAAGAAAACATAGCCTACTTACCGGGGATAAAATACCCTCAGTCAAAGGCATACACAAATTGCCAATCAGTACTAAGATTGTGTATAATAAAAGGTATGTATAATCCGATGTTAGAGGGAAATGAGGAATGACGATGCGAATTGATGGTCGTGGTTTAAAAGAAATACGCCCTGTGAAGATCACTAGGCATTACACAGCCTATGCAGAGGGATCTGTACTAATTGAATGTGGCAATACAAAAGTGCTTTGTACGGCTAGTGTTGAGGATCGTGTTCCCCGCTTTTTGAAAGGCACTGGTACAGGTTGGGTGACAGCGGAATATTCCTTGTTGCCACGAGCCACACATACGCGTGTACCTAGAGAAGCAGCTAAAGGTAAACAGACAGGTCGTACCGTAGAAATTCAACGCTTGATTGGCCGTGCCTTGCGAGCTGTTGTAGACCTAGAAGCTCTAGGGGAAGTATCGATTACGGTAGACTGTGATGTACTACAAGCTGATGGTGGTACTCGTACTGCCTCGATTACAGGTGCTTTTGTAGCATTAGTTGATGCCATTTACTCTATCTATGATGGATATGGTAAATTCCCTGTAACAGACTATTTAGCAGCTATTTCTATGGGCATAGGTGAAGATGGTCCTATGCTAGACTTGTGCTATGAAGAAGATAGCGCAGCTGTTGTGGATATGAATGTGGTCTGTACCGGCAAAGGCCAATTAGTAGAAGTGCAAGGTACAGGTGAACATGGGACTTTCACGAGAGAAGAATTGAATAGCTTATTAGATTTAGGCGAAGCTGGTACAAAACAATTGATGCAAGCACAGCGTGAAGCATTAGGCGAAATTGGTAACATGGTGGGTCATGAAAATGCACCCAAAGCAGTGGTACTAGCCACACGGAATAAAGGGAAAATTCGTGAGTTTACCGCAGCTTTTGAAGAATTAGGCTTTGAAGTGCGCACAATAGATGATGTGGTGGATATTGATGAGCCAGAAGAAATTGGCACTACTTTTATGGAAAATGCAGAATTGAAAGCTTTATACTATGCAGAGGCTTGTGGTCTCCCATGCGTGGCTGATGATTCTGGGTTGGAAGTAGATGCCCTAGGTGGGGCGCCGGGTGTGTATTCCGCGCGTTATGCTGGCTTGCATCGCAGTGATGAGGACAATAATCGTCGCTTAGTGGCAGAATTAGCTGATGTAACTCCATCGGATAGAACAGCACGTTATCAATGTGCTCTTGTATGGGCTACGCCAGATGGACAGTGTATTCGTGCAGCGGGAACCTGTGAAGGTCTTATCCAGTTAACACCGATGGGAAAAGGTGGATTCGGTTATGATCCATACTTTTACATTCCAAAATTAAAAACGACAATTGCCAATATTTCTATGGAACAAAAGCAGGCCATCAGTCATCGAGGTAAGGCGCTACGGGCGTTAGTGGAGCAACTGCGACACACTATAATTAAGTAATTAATAATTAAAGTAAAAAAATATATCGAAAGTCTTGAATATATGGATTTAATTCGATATAATAATGGTAGGTATTATAAGGAAGGCAGATATTAAGTTATGGATACATCTGTAAAATCAAATAAAATGAAGCTCTATGGGTTTAACAATCTAACAAAAACCTTGAGTTTTAATATTTATGATATTTGTTATACGCGTACAGAAGAAGAAAAACGCCAATATATTGAATACATTGACGAAGTTTACAATGCACAGCGCTTGACTGATATTTTAACAGAGGTTTCACATATTATCGGAGCCAATGTGCTGAATGTGGCAAAGCAAGACTATGATCCACAAGGGGCAAGCGTAACGATTCTGATTTCGGAAGAACCGGTTGATAAAGTAGACAAAGATGATGTGGTAATGCATCTCGATAAATCTCACTTGACGGTTCATACTTATCCTGAAAGTCATCCAGATAATGGGGTAAGTACATTCCGTGCAGATATAGACGTGTCCACTTGCGGTCAAATTTCTCCGCTAAACGCATTGAACTATCTTATTGATAGCTTTGATTCTGACATCATTAGTTTAGATTACAGAGTGCGTGGTTTCACTCGTGATATTCATGGTAAAAAATTATTTATGGATCATCGAATGAATTCTATTCAAAACTACATTAACTCAAAAACTCGTAATCTTTACAATATGATCGATGTGAATGTGTATCAAGAAAATATTTTCCATACCAAAATGATGCTGAAAGAGTACGACATTAATAATTATTTGTTTGGTATTACCGAAGAAGACTTGACGCTGAAAGAGCGTAAACAAATTAACCAACAACTCAAACAAGAGATGGCGGAAATATTCTACGGTAGAAATTTACCATCATTGAAAATCTAGGAGGTTTTCCCATGGACGTAAAACAAGAGGCGATTCAAAAACGCTTGGAACTAAAAGGTTTCTTGCAGACTGGAACAAAATACGAATTAAAAGATGCTCATGATTTGACAGTAGCTTACACTCCAGGTGTAGCTGAGCCATGCCTTCACATCAAAGAAGATGAAGACAAATCCTTCGACTTAACATGTCGTTCTAATATGGTAGCCGTTGTATCTGACGGTACTCGTGTATTGGGATTAGGTGATATCGGAGCAGCTGCTGCGATTCCAGTAATGGAAGGTAAATCCTTATTGTTCAAACGTTTTGGTAATGTAGACTGCATTCCTTTGGTTATCGATACAAAAGACCCAGATGTGTTAATTAACACTGTTAAATTAGTACAAAAAAACTTCGCTGGCATTAACTTAGAAGATATTTCTTCCCCTAAATGCTACGAAATCGAAAATCGCTTGAAAAAAGAATTGGAAATCCCTGTGTTCCATGATGATCAACATGGTACAGCGATCGCTTGCTTGGCAGGCGTAAAAGCAGCGCTTCGCTTTGTGAAAAAAGACTTGTCCAAAGTAAAAATTGTTGTCAATGGTGCAGGTGCAGCGGGGGCTAACATCGCTCGTCTATTGTACTTGGCAGGTGCTCGTGATATTACATTAATGGTAAGCTCTGGTGTGTTAAATAAAGACTATAAACGTCTTGATTCCTTACAAGCTGAGTTAATCAAAATATTAGGTCAAGAAACAAAAACTGGTAACTTGGCTGAGATTGCAAAAGGCGCTGACGTATTGTTAGGTGTATCTGCAGCGGGTGCTTTTACAAAAGAAATTTTAGAAAGCTTAGCTGATGATGCCATTGTATTTGCGATGGCTAATCCAGTTCCAGAAGTGATGTACGAAGAAGCGAAAGCAGCAGGCGTGCGTGTTATGGGTACAGGTCGTAGTGATGCGCCTAACCAAATCAATAATGTGAACGTATTCCCTGGTATTTTCCGTGGTGCTATCGACGTACAAGCGCGTGAAATTAATGATGAAATGAAATTGGCAGCCGCTGAGGCTCTAGCAGCTCTTGTAACAGATGAAGAATTAGCAGAAGACTATGTAGTAGCGAATGCATTCGACAAACGTGTTCCATTGGCGGTAGCAAAAGCAGTAGCTGAAACAGCAATCAAAACTGGTGTAGCTCGTAAAACAGAAGTCCCTTATTAAGATATAGGACGCTTATATACTATAGAGGTAGGTTGAAGTGTAGACTCAACCTACCTCTATCTTTTTTAGAGTAGGCTGTGAAAAATGTCACCTAACAAAAAATTAGAAAGCCTAAAAAATATTTAGAAAAAGTATTGAATTATAGTTATGACAGTGCTATAATAAAGGCATACCTAATAAATTGTTAGATAGCCTAAATAATAGTTAGGAGACAATTATGAAATTAGAACAATTAAAGGTAATTGCGCATGGTATTGCGACACAATTTGGAGCTTCATGTGAAGTGTTGATCCACGACGTGCAAATAGAAACATTAGAGAGTTCTATTGTGTATATTGAGCACGGAGATATTTCTAACCGAAATGTAGGTGATGGCGCCTCGCATGCAGTACTAGATGCGATACGAAATGACGATGGTAAGTGTCAGGGTAAGGAAGCTTATCTTACACGCACCAAAGGTGGAAGAGTTCTTCGATCGACGACAATGTACATACGTGATGATAATGATAAACTGCAGTATCTATTATGTATTAACTATGATATTACTGATTTTATTACATTACAAAATTCATTAGATCGAATTATTACATCCAGCAATCGTGCTTGGGAAACAAAGAGTGAGAAAATTGTTACATCTGTTAGCGATTTGTTGAGCGATATGTTATCTCAAGCTGAAAAAGTAGTAGGGCGACCAGCACATTTAATGAATAAGAATGAGCGCCTGGAAGCAATACGGTATTTATATTGTCAGGGCGCTTTTTTGATTTCAAAAGCTTCTGACAAAATTTCAGAGTATTTTAACGTTTCCAAATTTACATTATATAACGACCTTAATCAAGTGAAAGAAGAGGAGGAGTTACATGGAACGGATTCAATGGGTAAAAAATAATATGCCTGGGTCTGAGGACCTAAATACGCATATTATGAGTGTGCAAGCAAGTGAAGGTGTGCGTGAATTTCATAGAAGTTTTCCGCAATATGAAGAAACACCATTAACTGAATTACCACGTATGGCGGAGCATTTAGGCTTAAGCAGATTGTTTATCAAAGATGAGTCCTATCGTTTTGGATTAAATGCTTTCAAAGTATTGGGTGGATCCTATGCGATTGCTAAATTCGTGGCACAAGAATTAGGTAAAGAAGTATCCGAGTTACCATACTCTGTATTAACATCTAAAGAATTACGCGATGAATTTGGTCAAGCTACATTTTTCACAGCAACAGATGGTAATCACGGTCGTGGCGTAGCTTGGGCAGCTAATAAATTGGGCCAAAAATCTGTAGTATTCATGCCAAAAGGTTCTACAGAAACTCGTAAACAGAACATTGCAGCAGAAGGTGCAACAGTTACAATTGAAGAAATGAACTATGATGATTGCGTACGCTTAGCTACAGCAGAATCTAAAAAAGTAAACCACGGTGTGGTTATCCAAGATACAGCATGGGATGGTTATGAAGAAATTCCAGCATGGATTATGCAAGGCTATGGCACAATGGCATTGGAAGCTACTGAACAACTAGAAAAAGCAGGCGTGGATGTACCGACACATGTTATCGTTCAAGCTGGCGTTGGTTCCTTAGCCGGTGCTGTGACTGGTTATGTAGTAAATCGCTATAAAGATGCTCCTGTAAAACCAAAAATCGTTGTTGTAGAAGCTTCTGCAGCAGATTGCTTATACAAAGGTGCTAAAGCAGGTGATGGAGATTTACGTATTGTTGGCGGTGATTTACAAACTATCATGGCAGGGTTAGCTTGCGGTGAACCAAATACAATTTCTTGGGACATCTTAAAAAATCACGTGGATGTATTCGTATCCGCTCCAGATTGGGTAGCATCCTTAGGTATGCGTATGAGTGCAGCTCCTATTAAAGGTGATGCAAGCATTATATCTGGGGAATCCGGTGCTGTTCCGTTTGGTTTAGTAGCCGCAGCTATGACAATGGATGAATATAAAGACTTACGTGAAGACTTAGGCCTTACAAAAGATTCTAAAGTTCTTTGCTTCTCCACAGAGGGGGACACAGATCCAACACGTTATCAAGAAATCGTATGGCAAGGAAAATTTTAGTATAAATAACTAGTCATATACAGTTAATTTTAACTTTAACGTATACGTATATGTGTATTTAAGGAGGAAAAAGGTATGGATTTACAAGCAGTAAAAGAAGCAGCAAAAGCCTATGAACCAGCAATGACAAAATTTTTAAGAGAAATCGTTGCATTCCCTGGTGAAAGTGCGGAAGAAGAACAACACGTTCGCCGTATTGAAAAAGAAATGAAAGACTTAGGATTCGATGAAGTAGAAGTGGATCCTATGGGTAACATTCTAGGCTACATGGGAACTGGTAAAACATTGATTGCTTTTGACGGACATATTGATACAGTAGGTATCGGTAACCGTGATAACTGGAACTTCGATCCATATGAGGGGTTTGAAAGTGACACTGAAATCGGTGGTCGTGGTGTGTCTGACCAATTAGGTGGTATCGTTTCTGCAGTATACGGTGCAAAAATCATGAAAGACTTAGGTTTATTGAATGATAAATACCGTGTATTAGTAGTTGGTACAGTACAAGAAGAAGATTGCGATGGATTGTGCTGGGAGTACATCATTAAAGAACGTGGTATCCGCCCAGAATTCGTAGTGTCCACAGAGCCAACTGATGGTGGTATCTATCGTGGTCAACGTGGTCGTATGGAAATCCGTATCGATGTAGAAGGTGTATCTTGCCATGGTTCTGCACCAGATCGTGGTGATAATGCAATCTATAAAATGGCTGACATTTTACAAGATGTTCGTGCATTGAATGCCAATAATTCTACGGAAAGTACTCGAGTTCGTGGTTTAGAAAAAATGTTGGATCCAAAATTCAACCCTGACCATTATGAAGAAGCTCGTTTCTTGGGCCGTGGTACAGTAACAACTTCCCAAATTTTCTACACATCTCCAAGCCGTTGTGCAGTAGCAGACTCTTGCGCAGTATCTCTTGACCGTCGTATGACAGCAGGTGAAACATGGCAAAGTTGCTTAAAAGAAATCGAAGATTTACCAGCTGTACAAAAATACGGTGCGAAAGTATCCATGTACGAATATGCTCGTCCATCCTGGACTGGTTTAACATATCCAATCGAATGCTACTTCCCAACATGGGTAATTCCTAAAGATCATAAAGTAACAAAAGCATTGGAAGAATCTTACATCTCCTTATATGGTACAGAACGTATTGGTGCAGAAGTTACATTGGCAGAACGTAAAGCTCGCCCATTAACTGATAAATGGACATTCTCTACAAATGGCGTATCCATCATGGGACGTAATGGTATCCCTTGTATCGGTTTCGGTCCTGGTGCAGAAGCACAAGCACATGCTCCTAATGAAATCACATGGAAACAAGACCTTGTAACATGTGCAGCAGTATATGCAATCTTACCTACAAACTATTGCAAATAATAGTTTACATTTTATAAAGCTATAAATTATTAATGAGGTGCAAAAAATGGCAGATTTCAAAAAATGTGTAGACGCATTAGCTAAATTAGACACAAAAAATATGTACAACAATGACTTCTTCTTGACTTGGGAAAAAACAGATGACGAATTAAAAGCTGTTTGGGCTGTAGCTGATGCATTACGTGCATTGCGTGAACGCAACATTTCTACAAAAGTATTCGACAGTGGTCTTGGTATCTCTTTATTCCGAGATAACTCTACTCGTACTCGTTTTTCTTTCGCATCTGCTTGTAACTTATTAGGTTTAGAAGTACAAGATTTAGATGAAGGAAAATCCCAAATCGCTCATGGCGAAACTGTACGTGAAACTGCTAACATGATTTCCTTCATGGCTGACATCATTGGTATCCGTGATGACATGTACATCGGTAAAGGTAATGCGTACATGCATGCAGTAGCTGATGCAGTAGAAGAAGGTCATAAAGATGGCGTGTTAGAACAACGTCCTACATTGGTAAACTTGCAATGTGATATTGACCATCCAACACAATTGATGGCTGACGCAGCTCACCTTATTAACGAATTCGGTGGACTTGAAAACTTAAAAGGTAAAAAAGTAGCGATGACTTGGGCATACTCCCCATCCTACGGTAAACCTCTTTCTGTACCACAAGGTGCTATCGGTTTATTCACTCGCTTAGGCATGGAAGTTGTATTAGCACATCCAGAAGGATACGAAGTAATGCCTGAAGTTGAAGAAGTTGCTAAAAAACAAGCACAAGAAAGTGGTGGATCTTTCAAACGTACAAATGATATGAAAGAAGCTTTCAAAGATGCTGATATCGTATATCCTAAGTCTTGGGCACCTTTCGCAGCTATGGAAGAAAGAACTGAGCTATATGGAAATGGCGATACTGCAGGTATCAAAGAATTAGAAGGTCGTTTATTAGAGCAAAATGCACAACATAAAGATTGGGCTTGCACAGAAGATATGATGAGTCTTACAAAAGACGGCAAAGCATTATACTTACATTGCTTACCAGCTGATATTACAGGTGTAAGCTGTGAAGAAGGTGAAGTTGACGCATCTGTATTCGAACGCTATCGTGTACCTCTTTACAAAGAAGCAAGCTACAAACCATATGTAATTGCAGCTATGATTTTATTAAGTAAATTTGAAAATCCAGTAGAATTATTAAAAGAGCTAGAAGAAAAGGGAACAGAAAGAGTTCTCCGCTAAAAGCAAAGGGGCTGTCTGTTCAGACGGCCCCTTATTTTAATCCCTACAAAGGTAGTTAGGAATATATAAAACATAGAGAGGTACCCTATGAAAAAACGTGTTGTTATCGCTTTAGGGGGCAATGCCCTAGGTAATACATTACCAGAACAAATGATTGCAGTAAAAGAAACATCTAAAGCAATCGTTGATTTAATTGAAGCTGACTGTGATGTTATCGTTACCCATGGTAATGGCCCTCAAATTGGCATGATTAATAATGCTATGGCTGCGTTGACAAGAGAAGTAAAAGATCAGCCTAATACTCCATTGTCTGTGTGCGTGGCGATGAGCCAAGCGTATATTGGATATGATTTACAAAACGCATTGCGCGAAGAGTTGTTAAATAGAGGTATTAAAGATTTGCCTGTGACAACTATGGTTACGCAGGTTCGTGTAGATGCAGATGATCCAGCTTTCTTGGATCCAACAAAACCAATTGGTCACTTTATGACAAAAGAAGAAGCTGTTCATGCTGTAAACCAATATGATTATGTAGTAAAAGAAGATGCAGGTCGTGGCTATCGCCGCGTAGTGGCGTCTCCAGCTCCAAAAGAAATCATTGAATTACAAGCAATCAAAGGCTTAATTGGTAATGAATTAGTCATCGCATGCGGTGGTGGTGGTATCCCTGTAGTTCGCGAAGGCAACCATTTAACTGGGGCATCTGCAGTTATCGATAAAGACTGGACGAGTAGCTTGTTAGCACAAGAAGTTGATGCTGATGTATTGATTATCTTAACAGCTATTGAAAAAGCAGCGATTAACTATGGTAAAGAAAACCAACAATGGTTAGAACATATTACCGTAGAAGAAGCAGAAAAACACATCAAAAATGGTGAATTTGCAGCAGGGTCTATGAAACCAAAAATGGAAGCAGCTGTGGCATTTGCTAAATCTAAAGCGGGCAGAAAAGCTATTATTACACAACTAGAGAAATCAAGAGAAGGTATTGAAGGAAAAACTGGTACACATATCGAATTATAATAATAGCATTTCAAATATATACAGTGTTTCATAGAAAGGAGCCTATCTATGATTTTACTAGGAAAAGGAACTGTCGTTACACGTAATCCATTACAACCAATCATCGAAGATGGTGGGGTATTAATGGATGGCACTAAAATTGTGGCGGTAGACTCATACGAAACATTGCGCAAACAATATCCAAAGGCATATCGAGTGAACGCTCATGGACGCTTGATTATGCCAGGTTTTGTAAATGCCCATCATCATATATATTCTGCTCTAGCTCGTGGATTATATATCCCAGGTAATAACCCAACAAATTTTAAAGAAATCTTAGATGGATTGTGGTTCTACTTAGATAAACGTCTTGCGAAAGAAGATGTGTGGGCAAGTGCTATTGTAACTTATATGGCATGTATCGAAAATGGTGTCACTTCTATATTCGACCATCATGCAAGCTATGGAGAAACAGAAGGTAGCTTATCTGTTATTAGCGAAGTAGCTCAAGATTTCGGTGTTCGCTCTTGCTTGTGCTATGAAGTGAGTGATCGAAATGGCCAAGAGGAAATGGAGAAAGCGGTAGCTGAAAACGTACGCTTTGGTAAAGAAGCAAAAGAAAAACCTGAAACAATAGCAGCTATGATGGGTTTACATGCATCTTTTACATTGAGCAAAGATACATTGGCCTATGTTCGTAAACAAAATGTAGATAATTTGGGATATCATATCCATGTAGCAGAAGGTACTACAGATCAAGAAGATAGCCAAGAAAAATATGGTATGCGCGCGGTGCATCGCTTGCATGAAGATGGCATCTTAGGACCAAAAACCATTGCTGGACATTGTATTCATGTAGATGATAGCGAAGTGAAAGTGTTAGCTAAAACAGGCACTATGGTAGCTCATAATCCAGAGAGTAATATGGGGAATGCGGTAGGAGCACCTAATGTATTAAAACTCATTGAGGCAGGTATTCCAGTAGGTCTTGGTACAGATGGATATACTAGCGATATGTTAGAATCCTATAAAGTTGCAAACTGCTTAGTGAAACATAATATGCAACATCCTAATGTAGGATGGACTGAAATTCCAAACATGTTATTTAATACGAATCCAAGAATGATTGAAAAATTCTTCCCTGTAAAAGTTGGTACCTTAACACCAGGGGCGGAAGCAGATGTAATTGTTTTAGATTATATTCCTAGAACAGATTTACATGCTGATAATATCAATGGACATTTACTATTTGGGCTCAATGGTCTAAATGTAATTACAACTATTTCAGGTGGTAAGGTACGTATGCTAGATCGTCAATTATGTGGCATGAACAAAGAAGAATTGCTACGAGAAGTACGACAAATTTCCCATCGTTTATGGAAACGATTAGTCCCATAATACACTTTCAGTAAGGAGTGAATACTATGAGCGATATCATGTATCCGGTAAGTTTCGGACATTTAATGAACCATATTTTAACAGAATATGCTACACACAATCGAGTATATAATGTGGAGCGCATGCATACAACAGGTACGAATCAACGGTTATCCTTATTTGGTCGTAACCTAGAAAATCCATTAGGTCCTGCAGCAGGCCCACATACTCAATTAGCTCAAAACTTAGTAGCAGCCTATGTTGGCGGTTCCCGATTCTTGGAATTAAAAACAGTGCAAATTATGTTTGGTGAAGAATTGGGCATCCCAAGACCATGTATTTATTCAAAGGATGAAGCATATAACGTGGAATGGTCCTCTGAGTACCATTGCCATGCAGCAGCTGATGAATACATTAAAGCATGGTTTGCTATTAAATTAATTAGTAAAGAATGGGGCATTGGCGATCCAGATGGATTCATCTTTATTATGAGTGTTGGTTATAACTTAGCAGGCATTCAAAGTGAAGATGTAGATTCTTATATGGAATGCTTACGTGCAGCACGTACAAAACCAGTTTGGAAAGAATGCGAAGAATGGGCATTAGCTAATGTACATCAATTTAAACATGTAACAGAAGAGTACATTCGCAATATTGATGACAATATTTGCCAAGGTATTACATTATCGACCATGCACGGCTGCCCTGCAGGTGAAATTGAATCGATTTGTACATACCTAATGAAAGAAAAACATCTAAATCTATATTTAAAATGTAATCCAACATTATTGGGCTATGATCGTGTAAGAGAATTATTAGATCAAGCAGACTTTGGATATATTGATTTTGATGCGCATCAATTTGAAGTAGATTTATCTTTTAAAGAAGCAGTACCAATGATTGAACGATTATTGACAATTGCAGAAGAAGAAGGACTCATGTTTGGCGTCAAACTGACAAATACATTCCCTGTTTCGATTCACGAAAAAGAACTGCCAGGTGAGCAAATGTATATGTCTGGTAAATCTTTATTACCATTATCCATCGGTGTGGCTCAATTATTAAGTGAAACATTTGGAGAACGTTTACCAATGTCTTATAGTGGCGGTGCAGATGCGAAAAATATTGCAGCTCTATTCCGCACTGGTATTTGGCCTATCACAGTATGTACTACCTTGTTACAAGGATTAGGCTATAATCAGCTAGATAATTTGGCTAAATTAGTGGAAGCAGAGGATTACGATACTGCTAAGGTGATTAAACCAACAGATATCAAAACTTTTGCTGAGGCAATGGGAACAGCACCAACATACAAAAAATCTGCAGCGGCTAAGAAAAAACGTGAAGAGCAACCAGGTTTCCCAACATCTTATGATAAAAATCATGAATGCCGTGTTGTATGTGGTACTTGCGTACGTGTTTGTCCAAATAGAACGAATGAATGCATTACTGTGGATGGTAAAAAAATGATTATTCACATTGATGAGTCATGTAATGAATGTGGTAACTGTGCTTGTCATTGCGTACAACCATGCTTCCCATATAAAGATAAATTGACATACTTCATTGATGAAGAACGCTTATTAGCAAGTGATAATGATGGCTTTTATATTCAAGGTAAGGAATGCGGATATCGCTTCCAAGGCGCTACAGGTCGCACAGCGATTGATGCCTTACCAGAGGTGTTGAAAGGAGTAGTGGAAGCGTTCATTAAAGAACTTCCATATTATATCTATGATACTCATTGAACAAGGATATCTTGTACTCCCAACGGGAGTCGTGCAAGGGACGATAGCAATTGAAAACGATACAATTGTAGAGGTAGCTCCTCATATTGAAGCAAAACCTGGTGATGTACGAATCGATGCAAAAGGTCGGTATGTTCTACCAGGTGGAATTGATACACATACCCATTTTGAAATGACCAATGCTTTTGCCACCACGGCAGATGACTTTGAAAGTGGTACAAAAGCAGCGGTTATGGGAGGAACTACAACGATTATTAATTTTGCATCGCCCTTTGAAGGATCTTTGTTAGAAGGTTTGCGACGCGATAAGAAACGGGCGGAAGGACGCTGCTCTTGTGATTATAAATTTCATATGGAATTGTTAGATATGAATGAGCAAGTGGCAGCAGAAATCCCGCAAGTTGTAAAAGAAGGCGTAGCATCTTTCAAAGTATATATGGCCTATAGTTTTAGTATTGACGATACATCGATATATGAAGCCATAAAAACAATTGCCCCAACCGGTGCGTTGGTGGCAGCTCATTGTGAGAATGGAGCGATGATTGCTGCTAAGGTAAAAGAAATGAGGGCAGAAGGTGATACAGAAGCAAAGTATCACCCACTCTCAAAGCCAGATACTATAGAGGCAGAGGCAATGCATCGTTTCATTCGACTAGGGGAATTAGCAGATTATCCAGTACATATTGTGCATGTGAGCTCTGCAGCCGGATTAGATGTCATTGAGGAACGCAGAAAAAATGGGGCAAAAGTGACCTGTGAAACCTGCCCTCAATACTTATTATTGACAGATGAATTGTATAATCAGCCGGATGGAAAAGGATTACGATATATATTAAGTCCACCTCTTAGAAAACAAAGAGATGTGGAGATTTTGCAAGCGGCGGTAGAGCGTGGAGTTTTCCAAACTTTATGTACAGATCACTGCAATTATACATTAGCGCAAAAGGCGCAGGGTCTTGGTGACTTTACAAAAACGCCTGGGGGGTTACCGGGTGTAGAAGAACGGATGATTTTGATGTGGGATATGTTTGTTCATAGTGGACGAATGAATCCTGTAGATTATATGAAATTAACTAGCGAAACACCAGCTAAGTTATACGGATTATATCCGAAAAAAGGTACGTTACAAGTAGGAAGTGATGCGGATATTGTGATACTTTCACCAGATGTAACAGAATGTATGACTTCGGATAAAACTCATAGTCGGTCAGATTATACACCTTATGAGGGAATGACTGTACATGGTCGAATAGATGATGTGTTTTTACGTGGGCACCATGTGGTGCAAGATAGAAAATTAGTGGAAGCCTATAAAGGGGAATTCCAACAATAATCGGAGGGAGGTCTCTGTATGTACCGATTTCAGGTCAATGGTGTTTGGCGTGAGGTAGAAGAAGATAAGCGACTAATGGATTATCTTCGTGATGATCTGCGTTTAACAGGAACAAAGGATGGTTGTAGTGCAGGAGCTTGTGGAGCTTGTACGATTCTCATCGATGGGAAAAAGGTAAAAGCTTGTATAGGTAAAGTTTCGCAAATGGAAGGTAAATCAATTATTACCATTGAAGGCCTAACAGAACGTGAAAAAGAAGTGTATGTATATGCGTTTGCGGAGTGTGGAGCTGTACAATGTGGTTTCTGTATTCCAGGTATGATTATCAGTGCTAAAGCATTATTAGATACGACATTAGAACCTACAAGGGCAGATGTTCAAAAAGCTTTGCTGGGAAATATTTGTCGTTGTACAGGATATGTTAAAATTGAGGATGCTATTTTATTAGCTGCAAAATTATTTAAAGAGGATGCACCAGTTCCTAACAATGATGCAGATGGTACTGTAGGATCTCGCTTACATCGTATAGATGCAGCTGAAAAAGCATTGGGTACAGGATTGTATGCAGATGACATGGTGGTAGATGGTATGATTTATGCCAAAGCGATTCGTTCTAAATATCCACGTGCTCGTGTTGATGCAATCCATATTGAAGAGGCTTTGGCACATCCTCAATGTGTGACTGTATTAACGGCGAAAGATGTACCTTTTAATAAAACAGGTCATATCGTTCCTGATTGGGACGTAATGATTGCAGAAGGGGATATTACTCGCTATGTAGGTGATGCCATTGCAGTAGTTGCGGTAAAAGAAAAACAATATTTGCAAGAAGTATGTAATCTAGTAGCTGTAGATTATACAGAATTAAAGCCTGTATTAACACCGGAAGAGGCATTGGCTGAGGATGCACCGTTATTACATCCAAATGGTAATATCCTATCTCATCAAGCATTAAATCGTGGTAATGCTGATGAAGTCATTGCTAATGCGGCACATGTGGTAACAAGACACTATTCTACACCACAAACAGACCATGCGTTTATGGAACCAGAATGTGCTATTGCAATGAAAACTGAAGATGGAATTCAATTATATACGGGAGGTCAAAGCGTATATGATGAACGCCATGAAGTAGCTCGTATGTTAGGCTTAGAAGAATCTCAAGTTAAGGTACATAGTATGCTAGTAGGTGGCGGTTTCGGTGGTAAGGAAGATATGAGTGTGCAACACCATGCAGCGCTTGTAGCTTGGAAAACTGGACTTCCAACGAAAGTGCAATTAACTCGTCAAGAAAGTTTAGATGTGCATCCAAAACGTCATGCTATGGAAATGGATATTACAACAGCTTGTGATGAAAATGGTAAATTATTAGCTACAAAAGTTAAAATTGTATCCGATTGCGGGGCCTATGCGTCGTTAGGTGGACCCGTATTACAACGGGCTGGTACACATTCAAGCGGACCATATAACTTTGAACATTTCTCCATGGATGGTATTTGTGTATATACCAATACAGTACCAGGCGGGGCATTCCGTGGATTTGGTGTTACCCAAACGATATTTGGGCAAGAAGTGAATATTGATTTGCTAGCCAAAGAAGTAGGCATGGATCCTTGGGAATTCCGCTATAAAAATGCGGTTCGCCCTGGTGATTACTTGCCAAATGGACAATTATGTACACCAGATACTGGTATCGTAGAATGTTTAGAAGCAGTCAAAGATGCATACTATGCAAGTGATCGAACAGGACTTGCCATTTGTATGAAAAATAGTGGTGTTGGTGTAGGATTACCTGATACAGGACGCGTTATCCTAGAGGTTCGTGACGGCAAAGTTCGTATTCGTACATCAGCAGCATGTATTGGTCAAGGTGTAGGTACAGTGGCAGCACAAATCGTTGTAGAAGCTACAAAACTTTCACCAGAACAAATTGTGGTAGAAGCACCAGATACAGATCGTACGCCAAACTCTGGTACAACTACAGCATCTCGACAAACGGTATTTACAGGGGAAGCAACACGTAGAGCAGCCGAAAAATTGGCAGAATTATTGAAAACTCAAACGTTAGCAGACCTTGAAGGAAAGGAAATATACGAAGAGTTCCTAGGTGTTACGGATCCATTCGATTCGGACAAAAAACATCCTAAGAGCCATGTGGCTTATGGATATGGAGCTTGCGTAGCTACGATTGGAGATGATAACAAAGTAAGTGAAATTCATGTGGCTTATGATGTAGGTCGAGTAGTTAACCCTCAATCTTGTGAAGGTCAAGTTGAAGGTGGCACAATCATGGGGATGGGCTATGGTGTAACAGAAGACTTTAAATATAATGAAGGAAAAGTAGTTACAAAATATGGCACATTAGGCTTATTAAGAGCAACGCAACGCCCAGAAATTAAATGTACATTCATAGAAAAAGGTACACCAGACCAATATGCATATGGTGCGAAAGGTATTGGGGAAATTAGTAGTATCCCAATTGCTCCAGCAATCGCCAATGCATATAATCGTTTGGACGGTATAGAACGTTGTTCTTTACCACTTGAGAAAACTGGATATCGAAAATAATCAGTAAGGGAGAGAGTGTACTCAGTCTATGAAGTTCGATGAAGTAGCAAGTATGGGAGTGCTTGCTACTTCATCAGGTGATGTCCAAAATTCAAAACATGATATAAGCATAAGACTAGTATATTCTATTAAGTAATATGAGGTGATTCATATGGCGCATCAAATTCAGGGAGTTAATCATGTAGATGGAATGCTACCGATTCCTAAATTGTTTGCTTACGGTTTACAACACGTATTAGCAATGTATGCAGGGGCTGTAGCAGTTCCAATTATCATAGCACAGGCTATGCATTTGTCAGAAGCGCAACTAATTCAATTAATTAACGCAGATTTATTTACTTGTGGTATCGCTACATTGATCCAAACATTAGGATTTTGGAAAATTGGTGCAAAAATTCCGTTGATTCAAGGGATTACATTTGCTGCGGTATCTCCAATGATTTTAATTGGTCAAGAGCATGGTATGACAAGTATTTATGGGGCCGTTATTGTAGCGGGGATAGTCACATTCTTGATCTCCCATCTATTTAGCCGTTTAATCCGTTTTTTTCCACCTGTAGTAACAGGTACTATTATTACAATTATTGGTATTACGTTGATGCCAGTATCTGTTCGTTGGGTAGGGGGCGGTAACCCTAGTTCACCGGACTTTGCTAATCCTATTAACTTGTTATTAGCTACGTTAACATTAGCTATCGTAGTAGCCGTGTATCGATTTGGTAAAGGATTCTGGAGTAATGTAGCTGTTTTAGTAGGTTTAGTAGTAGGGACATTAGCATCTATGGCATTGGGTGTAGCAAATCTAGGGGCTGTTGGTGAAGCAGAATGGTTTGCCGTTGTAACACCATTAGCGTTTGGTTGGCCAACATTTGAATTTTCCTCTATTATTTCTATGGTTATAGTTATGCTTGTTGTTATGACAGAAACAACAGGGGACTGTATTGCAATTGGTGAAATCGTTGATAAACCGATTGGTAAAAAAGAATTAGCCGCTTGCTTACGAGCAGATGGCTTTGCAACTATGATTGGTGGCTTATTAAATAGCTTCCCTCATACTGCATTTGCACAAAACGTTGGTCTTGTAGCAGTAACCAATGTAAAAAGTCGCTTTGTAGTGGCAGCATCTGGTGTTATCTTGGTGTTATTAGGCTTATTCCCTAAAATGGCGGCTGTTGTAGCAAGTATTCCTAATCCTGTATTAGGTGGTGCTGGCGTGGCTATGTTTGGTATGATTATCGCTAGTGGTATTCGTTCTTTGTCTAAAGTACAATTTGATGGAACTTACAATCTAATGATCGTAGCTATTAGTATTGGTGTTAGTATGATTCCATTGGCAGTGCCAACTTTCTATGATCATTTCCCTGAATGGCTAAAAATCGTTCTTCATAGTGGTATTACATTCGGTAGTTTGATGGCAGTAGCTCTTAATGTATTATTAAATGGCTATGGAACTGAAACACATGTAGTACAAGCAACACGTCGGGAAAAAGCGATTGCTCGGTTGGACAAATGGAAAGCAGAACGCAAAATTCGTAGAAAACAATCTATCTAATATGAATAAGCTATATAGAGCGTAAGACTACATATATGAGGCCCTTCTATTCGAGAGAATACAAGAGAGAAACATTTTAAAATAGTTAAGCACCAATTATATGTATAATTGGTGCTTATTTTGTCTATATGGCGAGGGTTAGATGGACTGTAAACGATGTAAACAACGAAGGATGGTGTCTACTTCTTCAGCTGTATTATGATACCCAAAGGAGAAACGAACAGTGCCCCTAGGGTAGGTACCTAATACTTGATGAGCTGTAGGAGCACAATGTAAGCCTACTCTGGTAATAATATGATAGTCTCTGTCGAGCCTATACGCGAGTTCTGCTGGATCACAATGGGTAGGTGCAATAGAAATGACAGCACTACGATTATATTCTGTAGGAAGTCCATGAAGTGTATAATTTGGCAGTTGCTGCAAGCCGTTGAGGAATTGTTTTGTTAAGTTCATTTCATGTTCATAGATTTGTCGTATGCCGGTACTTTTTATATAAGATAGACTTGCATGAAGGCCGATAATACCTGGAATATTAGGTGTACCTGGCTCAAAACGATCTGGAAAGGTAGTGGGAACCTCTATGGTATGTGAGAAACTACCGGTACCACCAGTCAAGATAGGCTGTAGTTGAGAGGCTACCTCTTTACTAATAAGGAGCCCTCCAATGCCTTGAGGACCGAGGAGGCCCTTATGCCCTGTAAAGCATAGGATATCAATATTCATATTTTTCATGTGGATGGGCAGAACCCCAGCAGATTGGGCAGTATCCCCAATACATAAAAGATTGTGCTCTTTGCAGAATGCACCAATTTCAGCAATAGGTTGAATGGTACCACATACATTAGAGACGTGAGTTAATAAAATAGCTTTAGTTGTAGGTAGAAGAAGTGATTCTAAAGTAGAAGTAATCATTTCGCCCTGATACGTGCTTGGAATGGTGGAGTAAGATACTCCCTTCATGGATAATTGATGGAGTGGACGCATCACTGCATTATGTTCTAAGCTAGAGATTAGAAGGTGGTCGCCAGGTGAAAAAAGACCCTGTAAAACCATATTTAAACTAGTTGTTACATTAGGTGTAAAAATTACATATTTTGCGCTATGACCACCGAATAGTTCTTGTAGTTGTTGGCGTGTTTCTAGGAGAATACGTTCTACCTGGTAGGCATCTTCGTTTGAAGAACGATGAACGGAGACCCCATTATAAGAAATGTAATCATACATAGCTTGCGCCACGGTAGGTGCTTTAGGAAAAGAGGTACTGCTATTATCAACATAGATAGACTTCATAATTATAACTCCTTTTAATATGTATATTATATTTAGTATAAAGTACTAGGTGTAAAATATCAATTTATAGAATTTCAAGTAACATAATTAAAGAGGTAATGTTTAGTAGGAGAGTTACTATGAGTATAGTTAGTGAAAGGCAGAAAATTATCATTTCTGGATTAATTATTGGAGCCATTGCAGGTTTTTTAGTATTAGCTGGAAATCCGCAAAATATGGGCTTTTGTATTGCCTGTTTTATCCGTGATTCTGTAGGGGGATTGGGCTTACACCGGGCAGCACCAGTACAATATATTCGCCCAGAGATTATTGGCTTAGTACTAGGGGCGTTTATTTTGTCTTGGGTCCGTGGTGAACGATCTGCTAAAGGGGGGTCAGCACCGGCAATGCGCTTTACTTTAGGCTTTTTTACTATGATTGGTTGCCTTATTTTCTTAGGATGTCCATTCCGTATGATATTGCGTTTGGCTGGTGGTGATTGGAATGCGCTCATGGGGCTTTTAGGATTCGCTAGTGGAATTGCTGGAGGCACAGTATTCCTAAAACGAGGTTACTCCTTAGGTAGAACCTATATAGTGTCTAAGATGGATTCTTATATTATGCCAGTGGCACAAGTTATTTTGTTGGGGCTTGTTGTGGCGGCTCCTGCTTTTATCTTCTTTACAGAAAAAGGGCCTGGTGCGATTCATGCACCATTGTGGATTTCCTTAGCTGCAGGTTTAGTAGTGGGTGGTTTAGCGCAATATAGCCGTCTTTGTATGGTAGGTGGTATCCGAGATATTATTTTATTTAAAGAAACCAAACTAATTCTTGGTTTTATTGCTATTTTGGTAGCAGCTTTTGTAGTAAATATTTCCGTTGGTAACTTCCATCCAGGTTTTGTAGGACAGCCAATTGCCCATACAGATGGAGTATGGAACTTCTTGGGGATGGCTTTAGCAGGTCTATGTTGTACATTGATGGGAGGATGTCCGCTTCGTCAACTTATCTTATCCGGTGAAGGTAACTCGGATTCTACTATTACGGTAGTGGGTTTAGCAGCAGGCGCTGCATTTGCACATAACTTTGGCTTAGCAGCAACGGGCACAGGTGTTCCAGTAGCGGGACAGATCGCAGTGGGTGTAGGCTTTGTAATCGCCTTGGTAATTGCTATTAAAAATATGCGTAAATAAAAGTATGGGGAGGTAATTATGATTGATGTAAGAGGACTTTCCTGTCCAGAACCAGTAATTATGGTACAAAAAGCATTGGCATTAGGAGAAAATCGATATATAGTACAATGTGACTCTAAACCAGCGGTAGAAAATATTACTCGGTTTGTGCTGGCACAAGGGTATAGTATTGTTTCCACAGAAGAGGGCAGTGAGTATATACTCACGATTACAAAATAATATGGAATGTGTAGCAACCTTTTATTCTCATTTTGGAGCGATTCAGTTTGAACAGTTTTGTAAGGAACGAACTATTAGGGTACACTTACAACCGGTTCCACGCTGGCTCAGCTCATCATGTGGTACATGTGCGGTGTTCCGAGTGGATCGATGTATTATAGAGGATATTCCTGAAGATATTTTAGAAGATATTGAGCAGGTTGTGGAAAAGCAAAAAGATAGTTATAAAGAAATTTATACAAGCAGTTAAGTAACTTGCGATACATATCTAATATACATATTAATTTAGGCATACATAAACAAAATCTTTAATAATGATGATTCATTATGAATAGAATATGTTTGTGTATGCCTATTTTTTAATTCATCTGACAAAACCTTTAGAGACATGATACAATAAGGATATAAAGATGTTGGAGTCAGGAGGTATAAGTATGCTTATGTTTACGCAAGTGCAACAGCCTAAGACAATAGAAGAGGCACATGCATTGATGGTAAAGCAAAAAATGGCACCTATCCTAGCGGGGGGCTGTTGGACGCGATTAGGAAATCGTAAGTGGCCTATGGTAATCGATTTATCAGAAGTAGGCTTGCGCTATATTGAAGAGGATGACAAAGAATTCCGCATTGGTGCTATGGCGACGCAACGAGATGTGGAGATGTATGAACCATTTCAAACATTTTGTGGCGGAGTATTGCCTAAAGCGGTGAAAGATATTTTAGGAGTACAATTCCGTAATATGGCTACTATGGGTGGTTCTGTAGCGGCTAAATTTGGATTTTCAGATATTATTCCTGCCCTATTAGCATTACGAGCAGAGGTACGCTTATTTGAAGCGGGCCGTATGAGCATTGAGCAATACTTGTCCTATGGAACAAGAGAT
The DNA here is from genome assembly GCA_900544365.1 of uncultured Veillonella sp. Lineage (GTDB taxonomy): Bacteria > Bacillota > Negativicutes > Veillonellales > Veillonellaceae > F0422. Next base: position 79,458 of record UQVF01000001.1, read on the forward strand.
CTTTTAGTAGAAATTATTGTACCCAAACAAGAAGTTTCAGTAGCGATTGAAGCGCTTAGAAAATCTGTTTCAGACTTTCCATATCTAACGGGTTCTGCTCGGTTTGATGAAACGGGGGTATCCGTATATATTGGTGGTCGACCAGGAAAGCCTGTCAAAGCTACAAAGGCTTGTCAAGTGATTAACGAAAAAGGAATCCATGCACTAGAGGAAGCTGTGGGAATGATTCAAGAGGAAGTGTCTTTTCAAAGTAACTCTCACGCAAGTGCAGAATATCGCTTAGAGATGGCAAAAAACATGTTTAAACGATTGGTAAAAGAGGTGGCACAATGGAAATAATGTTACAAGTGAATGGAGTGAAACGTAAAGTTTTGATTGAAACAGATGAAATGTTAATAGAAACATTACGTAATCTAGGCTTTTACAGTGTTCGTTGTGGTTGTGACACAACAAATTGTGGCCTTTGTACAGTGTGGGTAGATGGCGAACCTATATTGTCTTGTGCGTATCCTACTTTCAGAGCTAGTGGACATGAGATTACTACCTTGGAAGGCGTAGCTGAAGAAGCAGCTGAATTAGCGGACTGTTTAGCTGAAGAAGGGGCAGACCAATGTGGTTACTGTACAACGGGTATGATGATGAGTGCTATTGCATTAAGTCGTAATTACCCTGATGCGTCAGATGATGAAATTAAAGCTTACCTAAATAATAATTTATGTCGTTGTACAGGTTATGAATCGCATATGCGTGGGATTCGTAAATTTTTAGGAGGCAAAACAGAATGAAACATTTAGGGAAAAGTTATAAAAAAATGGACTCCACAACGATTTTAAGTGGTAAAGCAGCCTATACAGAAGACTTTATTCCTACGAATGCACTATGCATTAAAATACTCCGCAGTCCTCATGCATTTGCAAAAATTGTAGATATTAATATCGATGCAGCACTGAAAGTTCCAGGTGTAGAGGCTATTTATACATATCAGGATGTGCCAAAAACTAGATTTACTTTAGCTGGACAAAGTTATCCAGAGCCATCGGCTTATGATATGTTAATTTTAGATCAAGTAGTTCGATATGTAGGGGATGAAGTTGCATTAATCGTGGCTGTTGACGAACGGACTGCATTAAAAGCAATGCCTTTAATTAAAGTGAAATACGAAGTGTATGAACCGGTTTTAGATATGCATACGGCTATTGATCATCCAAGTATCATTCACGATGAAGAGGACTTCCACTATAATTTCCCTGTAGGGGGAGATCCTAAGCGAAATATTGCCTGCTCCTATAGTCATGTCGTGGGGGATGTAGAAGGGGAATTAGCAAAATGTGATTATATAGTAGAAGAGTCTTACTTTGACCAGGCCACTTTACAGTCGGCGATGGAAACGTTTAGAACATTTGCTACGATAGACCAATTTAATCGCCTTGTTATCACTAGCTCTACACAAGTGCCGTTTCATATTCGTAGACATGCGGCACGAGCATTAGGAATTCCAGCTTCTCAGATTCGTGTGGTAAAACCTCGTATTGGTGGAGGATTTGGATCTAAGCAAACAGGTTGTACGGAACTATTCCCAGCCTTTGTGACATGGAAATTAAAGAAACCTTCTTATATCGTTTACGATCGTCATGAAGCGAATAACTGCTCTACTAGCCGTCATGCACGAGATTGGAATGTGCGTATAGGGGCTACAAAGGACGGTATTATCCAGGTTATTGATATGGTCGCTGTATCTGATGCAGGTGCGCATGGTAGTCATGCATTGACGACGTTCACGGCAGGAGAACATAAATCGCTGCCTTTATATAATAAAACAAAGGCAATTCGTTATGAATCGAATATAGTGTACACAAATCATATGCCAGGAGGTGCTTTCCGTGGGTATGGAGCCACAGAAGCACTATGGCCATTGGAGTGTGCGATTACAAAGTTAGCACATATTATGGGAATAGACGAAATCGAATTGCGTTTGAAAAATTTAATTGGTGTTGGGGAATCAGCGCAATCGTTTCATCCGGGAGAAGTGTTGGAGTCTGGCTTGTTGAAAGAAGCAATTCAAAAAGCAAAGGATATGTCTAACTGGGACCATCGTCCAAAATCATGGAAAATTGATGATCGTCATAGAGGGGGATTAGGTGTAGCTCTTGCCTTCCAAGGATCTGGTATTGCCAACATAGACACAGCATCCGTAGAGGTACGTATGCTAGATGATGGTACATATATGCTCTTTACTGGCTCAACAGATATGGGACAAGGTTCAAATACTGTCTTGGCACAGATGGCCTGTGAAACATTAGGGTGTCCAATGGATATGATGGTAGTGTATGAAGCAGATACAGATGTGGTACCATTCGATCCAGGTTCTTATGCATCGAGTACAACCTATGTGACAGGGACGGCTACAAAGATGGCCTGTGATGAATTGAAAGAAAAAATATTACAAGAATTTGGTCGTATCTTAGATGTTGACCCAAGTGTATTAACGTTTGATGGAGAAAAAGTGTGGACTGAAGATGGTTCTAAAGTGATGACTACTAAAGAATTAGCACCAAAGCTTGTATCAGGTCCTAATGGACATTACTTGAGTGGTATGGCTACATGGGGGAGTCAAACATCTCCACCTCCATTTATGGTAGGTATTGCTGAGGTAACAGTAGATATTGAAACAGGTAAAGTGACGCCAGAACATTTCTATTCAGTGGTCGATTGTGGCACTATTGTGAATAGAAATTTAGCAACTGTACAGGCTGAGGGGGGGATTGTACAAGGCATTGGCATGGCATTATATGAAGAAATTCGCTATTCTTCTCGCGGTGTCTTGGAAACGAATAATTTTATGCATTATAAGTTACCAACGCGGTTAGATACGGGTCGGATTTATGTTGATTTTGTCGAATCTTATGAGCCTACGGGAGCCTATGGAGTTAAATCTATTGGAGAAGTAGTTATTAACACATCTTGTCCAGCTATTCAAGGAGCCATCCTAAATGCTACAGGTGCGGAGGTAACTACCTTACCAATGATTCCAGAACGTGTGTATAAAGCTTTGCAAGATACATAAGAATTGTATCTATAGGAGAGTTGAGATGAGTGACAGTAAGTATTGGAAGTCCTTGCTAGAACTAGGTATCACAGCTGTTGTAGGGGCTGGTGGGAAAACAACTATAGTATCTAAATTAGGTGCCATAGCAGTAGATCTACAGCAGCCAGTGATGGTGACAACTACTACGAAAATGGGCTCTGCACAGGTGGCTCCATGGAGTCCCTATTATGGAGAGGATCTAGTGCTTGGTGAGGATCATATTGCAAAGCAAATGAAACAAGGGCAGATGGGAGCATGGTTTCAAGCTGTAGCAGGTCATAAAGTACTAGGTTTGAATCCGGAATTATTAGACACATTAGATGAGCGGCATCCCCAGTGGTCCATTATAGTGGAGGCAGACGGGGCAAAAACAAAATGGTTAAAAGCCCCGAAACCGCATGAACCAGTCATACCGACTAGGACAGTTACTACTATTGCAGTGGTGAATATGCAGGTCTTAGGTAAGCCACTCACAGAAGAGTATGTGCATCGTATAGAAGAGGTACAATCTATTACTGGCTGTCATGTAGGAGATATTATTATGCCAGAAGTAGTGGCAAAGCTATTACAGCATGAGAATGGTATTTTTCAATATGCTCGTGGTAAACGGATTGTATTTTGTACAGGCTGTGATACTGTAGAATCAACGGTGGCAGATGCATTGTTAGATACTTTACAAGGGGTTCCATTATACAAAGTGGTATTGGCTAATGGGTATCGAGAAAATTGTTGTATACAAAGGGTGCTAACATGGCAATAGGTTGTGTATTATTAGGGGCTGGACAATCGAAACGTATGGGATGTGCCAAGCAATTACTGATGTATCAGGGGCAAACATTGCTAGAAGTTGCGCTGTCTAAGTATGGCAGTATACAGCCTCTAGCGGTAGTGATTGACCCTCGCATGGGGGTGGAGGATATGGTGCGTAAGGTACAGGGAATTCCTGTTCCTAATGACCAACCACAATTGGGGCAAGGTACATCTATTCAATTGGGAGTTGAGGCCTTGTTACAATGGGAAAGGACACAGGGAATACGCTTAGAGGCGATTCTATGTGGTGTCATTGATCAACCCTTATTGGACATACAAGTGATAAAGGAAATTTGTCAAACTTTTAGAGATATAGGTGATGAAAAAGCTATTGTACAACCTCAGTATGGCCCGAATCGAGAACCAGGGAATCCCGTTGTATTTGGTAGATATTGGGCCCATGCACTGCGTTTGATTCCTGGTGATAAGGGAGGACGAGTGATCCTTAGAGGTGAAGGGGCTTCTCATGTAAGGCATGTATGGCTTGAAAAACAGTGTACTATGCATAGTGGTATTGATATTGATACGAAAGAAGACTACGACCGTATCGTGAGCGAAGGAGGACGTTATGAAACCAATCATTCTCATCCGTAGCGGTGGAGATGTGGCATCTGGTGCTATTTATCGTTTGTGGCGAGCAGGATATCCTGTGGTGATTAATGAAATTGCCATTCCTACCATGATTCGTAGAGAAGTGTCCTATGGGAATGCCGTGCATCGAGGGGAAATGATTTTAGAGCGCTTGCGCTCACGTCATGTATCTTTACAAGAGGTAGCTAAATTGTTAGCTAGCCGTGAGGCAATTCCTGTAGTTACAGAATCTTATGAAGTAGTAATAGAAGCGATACGTCCCACTATTGTTGTGGATGCAATTTTAGCGAAGCGGAATATAGGTACTACAAAAAGTGACGCATCTTTAGTGATTGGATGTGGTCCTGGATTCAATGCTGGTAAGGACGTACACGTTGTAATCGAAACTATGCGTGGTCATACCTTAGGACGATGTATTTATGAGGGACCAGCTTTAGCAAATACGGGAATCCCGGGTAATGTGGGTGGCTACACTCATGAGCGAGTGATACAGTCCCCCGCTGAAGGTCTATTCGTAGCAAAATGTCATATTGGGGATCACATAGAAGCAGGGGCTGTTATTGGCTATGTAGGAGATGTACCGGTACATGCGAAAATCACGGGTACATTGCGAGGTATTTTAGCCTCGAAAATATTAGTGACGAAAGGTTTTAAACTAGCGGATATAGACGCACGATGTGAAGAGAGCCATTGCTTTACCATATCGGATAAAGCATTGGCTGTCGGCGGTGGTGTGATGGAGGCCATCACTGCTTGGGAATATGAGCAGATAAAGGAGTAGGACCATGAATCTGATTGATATTGCGCAAGAGCGTATGACAAAGGATGAGTCGTCATTAATCGTAACGATTTTAACGGGACACCGACAAGGCGATAAAGTCATGTATAGTCATACAGGAGAAATCTTATATGGTCACGCTATTGAGGGCTTCACAGTACCTCAAAGGATAGAACCACAATTATTTACAATTAAAGATATGGAATGCTTTTTACAACCGGTAGAAAAAGATCCAGAAGTTCTCATTTTAGGGGCTGGTCATGTAAGCCGTTGTGTGGCTGACCAGTTTTTATTCATTGGTTGTGGCGTAACAGTAGTCGATGACCGAGCGGAATATTTACAAGAAAGCTTCTTTGATGCTCGAGTGAAGCGAGTGCATTTAGATTTTAAAACGCTGAAAGATAATTTGAATCTGCATGCGTATACAGGTATTGTAGTAGTTACTAGGGCCCATGAGTTCGATAGTATGTGCCTACACCAAGTGCGACATGTATTGCCAACCTATGTGGGTGTTATGGGTAGTCATAAACGTATCTTCCATGCTTTTGAAGTGTTAAAAGAAGAAGGTTGGACACAAGAAGAATTAGATATGTTATACGGACCTATTGGATTAGAATTAGGTGCACAAACTCCAGAAGAGATTGCGCTTTCCATTGTGGCAGAATACATGGCGGTGTCTTATCATAAACAAGGTGGTTTTTTATCGAAAAAGAGGTATACACATGAAGTATGAGTTTATTGAGTATTTACAACAACATAAGAATCATACATTGGCGGTGACAACCATTTTAAACACCCATGGCTCTACTCCACGTAAAGCGGGCACTACTATGATTGTGCATCCAGATGGGTCTATTTTTGGAACTATTGGGGGTGGTCGCGCAGAAAATGAAATTCGCTTAAGCGCTGTAGATGCATTGGAAAAAAAAGAGCGGTTCCGTCGTATCTATGTGGACTTAAATGACGATGTGGCTGTTAAAGAAGGAATGGTCTGTGGTGGTAATATGGATGTACTCATCGAAACTTACCATGTATAAATACTAGGTTTACTAGAAAAAAATACCAATATAGGATACAATAAAAGGGTACATGCATGAGCATGTACCCTCATTTGTATTAGAAAGGTTAGGAGATATTCTATGCTGTTTCAATTACAAACTACATTAGAAACATTACGATTCTTAGATATCGTAGATATTATATTTGTAGCCACTTTGTTTTATTGGTTATATCGTCTAGTTAAAAACACAAGAGCCTTAGGCTTATTGAAAGGTCTAGGAGTATTGGTTGTTTTGAATATTGTAGCTCATTTCATGGGTTTACATACGATTAGTTGGATTATGCAACAGAGCGTGGCGGTCCTTATGATTGCTTTACCTATCGTATTTCAACCAGAATTACGACGTCTTTTAGAACAATTAGGGAGCGGTACGGGCTTTTTCTCATCTCGTACTAAAATATCAAAAGAAGAGCTCACCTCTATCGTGAAAGAAGTAGTTATTGCATGCCGTAGTATGTCCCGACGCAAGATAGGGGCACTGATGGTGTTTGAAAGAAATATGAAATTAGATGTATTATCCATGCAGGGGACGCGTATCGATGGGCTGGTAACTAGTGAGTTATTGATGAATTTATTTTACCCTAAATCTCCCCTTCATGATGGGGCCGTAATCATTCGTAATGGTCGTATTGAGACGGCAGCAAGCTTATTGCCTGTGAGTCAAAATCGGGATGTTAGCAAAGAGCTAGGTACACGACATCGTTCAGCTTTAGGTCAAAGTGAAGAAAGTGATGCCTTAGTAGTGGTGGTCAGCGAAGAAACAGGACAAATTTCTTATGCCTTAGGTGGACAAATTCATCGTGGTGTTACAGAAGATACATTGCGCACAGTTATGTTGTCTTTATTAGAGCCAACACCAAGTGCAGTCAGTTCTTTACTTAAAATAAAACGAGGTGAATCGAAATGATGCATTGGATAGTAGGGTTAAAACATAATTGGGGGATGAAATTATTCTGTTTATTTTGTGCTATTGGTATGTGGGTATATGTCATGAAAGATCAGAACCCGGTTATCGAAATGACCTATACCGTGCCAGTACAAGTGCAAAACTTAGATCAAAACTATTTAGTAGAAGGAGTGCCTAGTGAGGTACGAGTCCATTTGCGTGGACCTAGAAATGCTATCTTTGATATTAACCCATCTGTATTAAAAGCGTATGTAAATATGAAAAATGCTCGGGTAGGACAGGAGAATATAGCTATTAACTTTACTGCTCCTACGGGGACTTTCATAGATAGCATCACACCAGAAAATGTTACCGTTACTGTGGACGAATATATGGTAAAAGAATTTCAAGTACAAGCGCAACCATTGGGGACTGTACCTAATGATATTGCCATTAAAGAATCTAAAATCATGCCTACAACAGTAACAATTTCAGGACCAGCTCATTTGGTGAGCAGAGCGTCTTATACAGTGATTCGCATCAGTCTTGATAAACATCGTGAAAGCTTCACGGAAGTAGCGGACATATTGCCAGTGGATTCGGCGGGAAATGTAGTGGAAGGGCTAACAATCACGCCAAAAGGGGCGCAAGTCCAGTATGAATTAGAGCGAATTCGAATGGAGAAAAAAGTGCCAGTTCAACCCAATTTAGTAGGACATGTGCCGATTGGTTATACAGTGAAGAAGGTTGTAGTGGAGCCGAAAGAATTAACTATCATAGGAAAAGAGTCTATTCTTAATGGTATTGATGGGGTGAAGACTATTGATATTCCTGTGCATGGCTCAATAAGTAGTTTTACAGGTGGATATAGTTTAGTATTGCCAGATGGTGTGACAACAACGACAGAACGCGTTGTTGTAAAGGTGGAAGTTGAACCACATATGTAGGAGAGAAAGATGTTACGTATCATTAATTTTCGGATACCAGTGCAAGATGCAGAGCGGTTAGAAGAATTACTTGTTAAAAAATATAGCCCTTTACAGGGACGTATTAAAGCGATTCATGTCGTACGACGATCTGTGGATGCCAGAAAGAAACCGAATATTACATTTGTGTATACCTTGTTTTTAGAAGTTGAACAAGAACAACAATTGATAAAGAAGTTAAGCCGTCACAAAGATATTACGGTAATGGATCCAGAAATGCCAGCACCTATTGTATGTGGTACTCAGTCAATGCAACATCGACCAGTGGTGGTAGGATTTGGACCAGCGGGAATGTTGGCTGCATTCTATTTAGCGAGAGAGGGATATCGGCCCATCGTGTTAGAGCGAGGTCAAGATGTTGACCAACGTACTCTAGATGTAGAGCGATTTTGGAAAGAAGGTCTTTTTAAACCAGAATCAAATGTACAATTTGGAGAAGGAGGGGCTGGGACCTTTTCGGATGGTAAGTTGACGACTCGTGTGACACATCCAAGGCTACATGAGATTGCTACCTATTTCGTAGAATTTGGAGCTCCTGAAGAAATTCTATATAAACATAAACCTCATGTAGGGACGGATATTTTGCGCCACATGGTAAAAGCTATGCGCCAGCAAATTATTGCCTGGGGAGGAGAGGTTCGTTTTGGTGCACATGTGACAGATGTAGAGGTACAAGATCAAGTCGTAACTGGTGTTGTTATCAATGGAACAGAGCGAATCCCAGCAGATATTGTGCTGTTAGGGGTTGGTCATAGTGCGCGTGATACGTATCGTATGCTCTATGATAGAGGTGTTCAATTAGAAGGAAAATCCTTTGCCATTGGGGTACGTATTGAACATGATCAAGATGTAATTGATACATCGCAATACGGTGTACATCCAGCAGATATTGGCTTAGGAGCAGCAGAGTATTCCTTGGTGTATCATGATAAAGAGCGAGATCGTTCTTGCTATAGTTTCTGTATGTGCCCAGGAGGACAAGTCGTTGCCAGTGCTTCCGAAGAGGGAGGCGTTGTGACCAATGGCATGAGTTTATATGCTCGTGACAGTGGTATTGCCAATAGTGCATTAGTCGTGACTGTAGGACCAAAAGATTTTGGGGACCATCCATTAGCAGGGGTCGACTTTCAGCGAAAATGGGAGGAGCAAGCTTTTATCTTGGGAGGGCGTAATTATCATGCACCAGTCCAGACAGTAGGTCATTTCTTAGGCCGTACAGAAACAAATGATGTGCAACGTAATAATTATAGTTATGAACCAGGTGTGACACCAGCAGATATTCGTCAATGTTTACCAGACTATGTGACGAATACATTAGTTGATGCTTTGCCATATTTTGGGCGACGTATACAAGGATTTGATGCAGACCATGTGTGCATGACTGGGGTGGAAACACGGACATCAGCACCGCTTCGTATTATACGAGATGAAGAGAGACTTTCACAGTCCACGAAAGGTTTATATCCTATCGGGGAAGGTGCTGGATATGCAGGAGGTATTATGAGTGCCGCTTTAGATGGGGCTGAAACAGCGATACTAATCATGAATACATATGCCCCTTTGAAAGGAGATAGTCATGAGTAGATTATTTGGTACAGATGGGGTACGAGGCTTAGTTAACGAATTTTTAACGCCAGAATTGGCCTATCATTTAGGCCGCGCAGCGGCATCTTATTTTGGACAATCAGTAGACCGCCCGACCTTCTTAATTGGTCGTGATACACGCATTTCGGGGGGCATGTTAGAAAATGCATTAGCCTCTGGTATTTGCGCAGTAGGTGGTGATGTGATTATTTTAGGGGAAGCACCGACACCGGCCATTGCCTACTTAGTACGTCAAAAAGGCTGTACAGCCGGGGTTGTAATTTCTGCATCTCATAATCCATATCCAGATAATGGTATTAAGTTTTTTGACGGTAATGGTTTTAAATTACCAGATGCCGTAGAAGATGAAGTTGAAAAATTATGTACAGCTAGTGCTGATGACGATTTGCCACGTCCTACAAAAGGTGATATTGGTCAAATTTTTTATCATCAGGACTGGGTGGAAGAATACGTGAACTTCGTAGTATCCACTAGCGATGCACTAACTGGATTGAAAGTTGTCTATGACGGAGCTCATGGGGCAGCTTCCTATGTGGGACCTAAAATTCTTCGCCAATTAGGGGCAGAGGTAGTAGCCATTAATGTAGAGCCAACTGGCACGAATATCAATGACAATGCAGGGTCTACTCATTTAGAGGGCTTACAGGAGGCAGTGCTTCGTGAAGGTGCTCAGGTGGGGATTGCCAATGATGGTGATGCAGATCGTTGTCTAATGGTAGATGAAAAAGGTCAAGTCTTAGACGGTGACCAAATCATGTTGCTTTGTGGTTTACATCTGAAAGAACAAGGTAAACTAAAAGACAATATGATTGTAGGTACAGTGATGAGCAATATCGGCTTTCATAAGGCTGCAAAAGAATTAGGTATGCAAACATGTAGTACAGCTGTAGGGGATCGCTATGTATTGGAAAAAATGCTTGCTGACGGCTATTCTATTGGCGGGGAACAATCTGGACATGTGATCTTCTTAGATTACAACAGTACTGGAGATGGATTATTGACAGCGGTGCAAACCTTGTCAATTATGAAAGAAAAAGGAAAATCTTTGTCGGAATTAGCCGGTTTAATGACAAAATACCCACAATTGTTGGTGAATGTACGGGTCTTAACAAAAGCAGGTTGGGAAACAAATAGGGCAATCCAAGATGCGATTCGTGAAGGAGAAGAAGAATTGGGCGGCAATGGCCGTATTTTGGTGCGTCCATCTGGTACAGAGCCATTGATTCGTGTTATGGCAGAAGGTCCAAACCAAGACCAATTGGATGAATTATGTAACCGTATTGGCGATGTCATCCGAATCGAACAAGGAGAAGCATAATGTTTCGTTTAATCACTGATGAAGAAACCTATGAACAAGGTACTTGGAATGATGTAGAGACGGTATTACAACAAATTGTGGCAGATGAACGCCTGTTCTTTAGCTTGTTTTGGGACACACCAAAAGAAAACTGCCACTTTGTCCAAGCCATTATGGATGAAGACCATCCTGATCAATTAAATTTAGAAATTGCTTTATCCAAAGATGGTTATAATTATATGTATGTGAAGAAGTATGTAACCATACCATGGTGTATGGATATATTGCAAAGGATGTATACAGAAAATCACTTACCGGATATGAGTGTCTGGGAATTTGTAGGAGCCTTTCCACAAGAGTAGACAATGACTGTCGCCACGCTATGAATGGGTAGAGTCCTTTGGAACTCTTTTGTCTAGTAAAATATAAAAAAGAGGAAAGTTGATGCTTTTAATCAACTTCCCTCTTTTTTGTTTAGAGCCAGTTTGGTACAAATCCTATTTTATAAGATGATATTTGGTGATGGTCACTTCATATGTAGTTGTAGATTATTCTGCAATAGGTGCTTGTAATAAGGGATTCCCAGCATCTAAGCCAACAGGGCTAGGGCTTACTAAATATAAACAAAGCACGATGAGGATGGTTAAACCGATAATTAACCAAGAGAATTTACCAGACTTACTGAATCCGTAGTATCCAAACATGCGGATACCGAAGGCACAACCAACGGCAGCAATTAAGGAAGCTAAGGAGAATTGGTTTTCTAAGACAAATAGAACCATCGTGCCAGCAAAAGCACCAATCACTGTGACCATTGGTACAATTCGATCAAAAGGAGATGGGAAATTTCTCTTTACACCATGAATATACGAAGATATTTCTAAACCAAATAGACCTAAGAGTAATGTCAAGGATGGCCAAATAGCAGTCCAAGATTGACGCATTGCATAGCGGTTAGCTCCTGCATAGAATGCAAACCAAGTTAACCCCAACATGGCAATACCGACTAATAGGAAATACCAAGTGTCAGGAATATGGCGGTATGCTAAGACACCGACAATAGTCCAACCAGCTGTTAGTAATGAGGAAATTCCAATTTGTTGTAGTGTAGGACGTTCAGCTTGTGGAATACGCTTATATAAGGCAGCGCCTAGTTCTAAAATAAAGAAGAAGATAAATAGACCGATAGAAAGATGTGGAGATACTAGGCTTAAGCCAAAAGAGATAATTAGAGGAATGGCTAACTTCCAACCTGGAAAAAAAGTTAACTCTTTAAAGTCTAAACGCACATCCTGTGTTTCCAATGTAAATGTATTATACAAAGTAAAAGTCAACATAAAAGATACTATTTCTATTGGTGTAGCGCCCCAATACAATAGGGTAGGAACTAGTAAGAAAGAAATGGCAATCCCTGTGAAACGAGAGATAAACGCGGCTACGATACCTATCGTAAAGTAAGGCAATAGGGCATAGATATATTCCATAATGAACTCCTTTTCAAAAAACGATATACTTACTTTTAAGTATACGTTACTTTGGAACTCATAGCAAGGATATCAATGGATAGTTTTTTTCGTAAGAGACGCATCTTTTATGATACGTCGAATCGTTTCTGGATGACATCCATACTGAGAGGCAATGTCTGATACCGATAGTTGCTCTTTTTGGTGTAGGTCTTGTATAGCATAGGCGTGGTCACGAATACGACGGGCTTTTTGGTAGACTCCGTGACGGATTAAGAGGTTACGAATAGTATGGTATTTAGTGTGATGCGCATTAGCAATGGCTTGTAAGGAGGAACCTTGTAAGTATTCAGAAACAACAGATGGCACAGAAATTTGCTCTTTGTTACCACGCAATGTGATCCCTCGTTCTCGTAAGCGTGAGGCAATGGTCGATGGTTTGACTCCATATAGTTTGCCAATTTGGATGGTAGATAATTGGTGTTGTGCATACAGTTGGCAAATATCATCAATAGGTAGATCAATGCGTTTGAGGCTGTTTCGTAGAGGAATACCGTGACGTTGTAGGATATGAATAATCGTTGACGGAGCTACCTGTAGCTCTCGACTAATCATAGCAGCACTAGATCCTTCTGTATAGGTTTCTAGAATATATGTAATAGGTAATGATTTGATTGTAGAACTAGGGTGAGGTTCTTTTATATGCCATTCATGTAGGCGGCTGTAGATAGTGCGAGGGGATACTTGAAAGTGTTTTGCAATGGATTTGATAGATGTACCACTTTCGTATAATTGGATCAGTTCCTCTTTAGGAATGAGGGGACTTCTGTTGTGAAAAGGAATCTGATATTCTCGTAGCCGTTGGCAGATGGTACTAGGGCTGCAGTGTAATTGTGCGGCAATGGCATTGGTGGTCATGTGTTCTGTTACATATAGTTGATACAGTAATTCATAGGGAATGGGAATGATGAACTTTTTTTGCTGGCTCATAAGATACCTCCTAGTGAAAGTTAGACTACTTTCAGTATGCATAGAACACTGTGAGATGTCTACTCACTGTTAGGAGGGTGTATGACTGGTAGGAAATTTTTTTCCATCTATGGAGGAAGAAGAGGACCATCGTGTATAATAAAAAGAAGAGTTTTGATAATAGAAGGAGATATTATGAAAGATATGATTCATTATATTGCGATGCTACCTGCTATAGCTATCGCTATATCCATATTTAACTATGCCCAAGCGAAGATGGCTATCCGCTTGGGGGATACAACCCCTAGACAATGGGGAAGGGATACAATCAATCCATTTGCTCATATTGATCTGCTAGGGATTTTGGTGATGCTTATTGCTAGCGTAGGTTGGAGTAAGCCGATACCCTTTTCGACCTATCATTTTAAAAACCCCCGCATTGCGATGATACAAATTGCCTTAGCTGGACTAGGTGCTAATATTTTAGTGGCGTTTCTAGCCTATGTAGGCATGTCCATCGCTATGGAAGTCAGCACAGTAAGCACTGGTTTGCAAATGGTCATGTCCTATATTGTGACCTTGTGCATCGGCTTTGGCGTTTTCAATATGCTACCAGTACCAGGCTTTATTGGATTTTATGTACTACTACAATATTTGCCATATGAGTGGCAGGAAAAATTATTAGGTGCTCAATTATGGTTTTTTATAGGTATCCTAGTGCTGGGACAGTTTGGTTTCTTAGGGGCCATTATTAGACCTGTATTTGCAGTAATTTTAGAAGTATTTGAAAGTATTATTCAATTAATACTATAATTTTTATATATGCGTTTTGTTAATATATAGATAAAATAAAAGGTCAGCTATAGAAAAAAGTCATAATTAAAAATATATATTGCTAGTGATTCTCATAAGATGTACAATGTAAGTGTTATAATATTATATTTCATAGGAGGGTATCCAACATGAAAAAAAGTAAGTTAGCAATTCTTGCATTAGCATTAGTAGGGGCGGTATCTGTGGGATCCAATGCATCAGCGCATGGTGTGTGGTTTGCAGAACGCATTGATCAACCAACATTGGTATTAGGAGAAGGCCCTGTAGATAACGCATACGAACCATCCATGGTAAAAAGCTTTGAAGCATATGATGTAGCATATAATCCATTGGACATGAAAGTGATTCCTCATGAGCATAATGTAACAATTGAAAAAAATAAAATGTTAGGAACCACAGCAACTACATTTGACTATGGCTATTTTACAAAAGATAAAGATGGCAAAATGCATAAAGCTATGATGAAGGATGTGCCAAATGCGGTGAAATCTACGCATGCTGTGAAATATAATGTAAACTATTGGAATGCAGCAGTAAAACCTGAACGTTTGAACATGCCAATTGAGATTGTTCCTAGCGTTAACCCATTGACATTACGTAAAGGCGATACTTACGAAATTCAAGTATTCAAAGATGGTATGCCCTATGCAAATGCTCCATTAATCAAAGACGTTATCAATGATTTGACTAATGAAAGTCAAGCTGATGCACAAGGTAAAGCAATGGTAACAGTGAGTGCTAATGGCTTAAACGTTGTGGGCGTAGAAGTAGCATTCCCAACAGAAACAAAAGGAGAACAAACAAAATACTTCTCTAGCTTATCCTTTACGATTCAACCAGAATAGGCTGGATCTTGTATCACTATGCAGCCTGTGGCGTTGCTAGCTGATGTAGATAAAGGGAAGAGCACGACATATTCCGACCCGAACTGATACAGTGGTTAGGTTTGCTCCGGAACATGTCGTGCTCTTCTTACGTTTGTGTGATTTTGTCAGAAAGAAACGCCACAGGCTACTACTCGAGACGGCTTTCCTTTGGAGGGGCTCATCTCTTCCTGTTATGGGAGGAGGTGATACTATGACGAAGTATGAAAACTTATTAGATAATGGCAATGTCTCTTGTACATGATATGTTTTTCTTGCTTAATTAAATAGCTTGTTTTCCCAAAAATATTTTACACTAACACTACGTAGCTTGTGGCGGCTCCTCTTTATCTTTCCAAAATAGTAAGGCTCCCATGGCATTGACTATGTAGAATATGTATTTACCAACGTTGGCGAAATTGCCTTGGGTGAAAGCTTTCAATAGTTGCACGATATTATAGATCATCCAGAACGGCCATTGTGTGTCTAATTTTAGAGCGTTGAAAAGGTTCGCAATGAGTGAGAAGGCAAATACGATGGTGGTTAGGATGGATAAAAAGTTCATATGACCGCCAAAACCTATGTAATTGGCAACGCCTGAAATAGTGAAAGCAATGATGGTGATGATGCTAGCAACTAATCGTTTTTGCGAAGCATTCATTGTATTAGGAATGCCTTCGTGGGATGCTTCCCATTTTTTGATAGCAAAGGTATAGATAATGAAAGTAACAGGATAGGTAATGATAGCTGCTTTATTTCCTAAAATAAAATCGATGGCGCCGGATAGAACAGTATTCACAATGCCAAGATAATTCCCCCATTTATTGAGCTGTCCTGTAAATCGTGTAGATAACATAGAAATGCCAACGTTGATAACAGAAATAAGACCAAACGGGACGAGAGCAGTCCAAGGCCCCCAATCTACAAATTTTTCGAGACGTGAGTTCAGGTAACCAGCAGAAATGGCAATCCCTACGACGAGAACGACACCGAGGACATCAAACCATTTAGAAGTAGCAAATTGTTTTAAATACTGTTTCATAAAGGTATCCTTTCTATGAGAATATAAACTTTGATGAATATGCTCATATATAGCAAATATGATTTCTACTATATGTTTAATCATAACACAATTAGAAGGAATATCTCAAATAATGGTGGTAACTGAATAGGATAAAGAGAAGCCCATGGCATACTCCTTCTCAAACGGTATTGCATAATGTTTGTTCAGGAGTACACCATGGGCATTTTGGGTTTGGGTGATTTAACTAGTAAGGACCGCCACAAAGGTTGCTACGCATAACTGCGTTCCTATATAGAATTGCAAATTATTACCAAAATATAAACGATTTGCCAAATTTTGTGGTATAATAAGAGCATAGAAGGGCCTCTAACGTAAGTTAGGCTCATCTCTTCCTACTATGGGAGGAGGTGGTTGTTATGACTAAGTACGAAAAAATCTCTTTGATGATTTCTCTTGCTAGTTTAGCAATTCAACTCATTGATCTATTGAAATAGACGATGAAAAAGCCTAACGTTACCAATAAGTGTTCGCAGCACTTATATACGTTAGGCTTATCATTTTTTGACATTTGAGATGAGCCTAACGCTAACTATACGTTGATGGCTCTTCTTGTTTATGTCTATATTGTAGCATAGTTCCAGAAAAAATACTACTTATTTCGCTATGACATATCGTAGTGTTCTGATGGTATGATATAAGTGAAAGAAAACGAGCAACATATTCCTTCTCAAACTGATTCTACAGTAGGTTTGTTCAGGAACATGTTGCTCGTTTTAGCGTTTGAGTGATATAGCAAACATGAACGCTACGAGGTATCTACTAGTCAGATGTGATTGTATTTTAAAGAGTGAAAATGTATCGTGGTATAATAGTATTAAGAATTAGTTGGATGCAGATAAAAGCTATATAAATAATAATTTTAATGAAGAGTTATAGTAATTGGTATTAAGGCGGTATGGCTCATTTCAATTAATATATATATTGATTTATTGAGTTTGTATAAAAAATAAGCGTATTGATAGAGGGAGAGAACTCATGACATCTGATGAATTAGACAGAATAATAAGAGGAAAAAATATTAATTTTTTGATTGGTTCGGGTGCTAGTGTAGGGGTTTATAAAACATTATCTTTTGGAGAGAAGTATCCTACATTTGAAGAGTTGGTATGTCATAAAGAACTTACTGATGATGCCAGAATAATCCTTTATATGTATTATTTTCTTGAAATAATAGAGCCTATGAATGAATTGAATATTAATGAATTAGATAATGAAGAAGAGAAGTCTGTATGTGAAAATTATTATAAATTAGTGCAGACTTTGTACGAATATTTGCAAGCTGAAAGTAACGAAAGACCCAAACGAATAAATATATTTACAACTAATTATGATTTACTTTTCGAGAAAACATTTGATTCTTTCGTAAAAGATAATCCTTTGATATATTTCAACGATGGGTCTAGAGGTGTATTTACTAGATATATCAATAATAAAAACTTTTATTTAAATATTACGCACAGTGGATATAATGATACTTATAGAAAAGAAGTTCCAACAATCAATTTATTTAAAATGCATGGATCTATTTCCTGGAATATAGAAGAAAATAATATAATTGTTAAAGAGGATAATGACCTTATAAAAACAGTGAAAACAGGGATAGAGGAGTGTCTGATTAATAAAGAAGAAGTTGATGATATAGTTAATATAGTTAATAAATCTAAAAATCAAAATATTGAAGACTTTATCAAGAAGCTTAATGATAAAGTAAATGACTTTCTTAATGATGATGTCTTAGGGAACTTTTCTAGTGAAGCTTCAGATAGGTTTTATAATGAATACTTAAAGCTACCAATAATTAATCCAGATAAATATAAATTTTTTGAAACCATTTCTGAACAGCATTATTACCAACTAATAAGATCCTTTAGTTATGAGTTAGAGAAAAAACAGGCAGTACTTATAGTATTTGGGTTTTCATTTGCTGATGAACATATAAAAGATATTTTTGAGAGATCTCTCTTAAATCCTGAATTGCAAGTTATTATAATATCCTATTCAAAAAAAGGACAAGATAAGTTAAAACAAACTTTCGGAGGATACAAAAACATAATATTTTTACCAGAAGAAAAACAAAAAATAAATGGCAATTTTTCATATTTGTTGAGCTTATTGGGTGGAGATAATGGCAAATAATTATGTAGTAGGCAATGTGGTATCCATAGAAGGAATGAGAATAAACATATTGATGAATGAGCATTCTAATTTAGAATCATTTCATCATGATGGCGTGTTTTATGATGGTGTTTCTATTGGTAGTTATATTGGAATAATTAGAGGTAGTCATAAAATTATTGGTAGGATAGAAAAAGAGTTTCTTGAAGATATTGATAAAGAACCGTATAACCATCAATTTTTAAGGGAAAGATTTAGACGCAATATCGAAGTGAGTTTAATTGGTGATATGTATAAAGGAAAATTTGAGTATGGTATAAAAAGGTTTCCTATGATTTTTAATGAAGTAGTTTTATTGAGTGACAATGAAATTAAAAGCATCTTACAAAGAAATTCATCTGCTATAAAATATAAACTACTTTTAGGAAAAAGTGTTACTAATGATATACCTATGGAGTTATCTGGAGAAAATTTATTTAATACACATATAGGGATTTTTGGCAATACTGGTAGTGGAAAGTCAAATACATTAACCAAATTATATACAGAATTATTTAACCTAGAAGACAAAGAGGTTTGTAGGGATTTTAATAATAAAAGTAAATTTATTATCATTGATTTTAATGGTGAATATGTTAGAGAAGGAGTTTTACATAAGGAGAAGAAGACTCTAGAATTATCGACTAGAAAGAATATTAAAGACAATGGTAATAAGTTGCCATTAGAGAAAAATGTGTTTTGGGATATTGAAACGCTTTCTATTTTATATTCTGCAACAGAGAAGACACAAAAACCATTTTTAGCAGGAGCAGTGAAACGCTATATTAAAGATGGTCAGCTAGAGATTACATCTGATAGAATAATAGAACGTATAGGAGAATCATTTTATAATATATTTAAACAAAATAATAATAAGGAAATGTTAAATTTACTTCACAAATCATTGGAAGTTATCGATTCTAAGGTGAAGCGTGAATGTGAAAGGAACTATGAAAAGATAAGTGACAGTCAGACCTGGTTACAGGCTAAATGGCATTCAAAAAGTAATACATATTATCTTGATAGTTTATATATGAATGAAGTTGATGATAAAGAGATTCGAGAAAAAAGCACGGAATTAGAAAATGTGTTGAAAGTAGATATAATTAAGAATTGTATCGATCATTTAACTGTAACAGAGAAATTAAAGATAATAGTAAACTTACATTTAATATATTGTTTGGCATATGGTCGAGTTAATTTTGAACATATTAATCCATTAATACAAAGGATAATTGCCAGATCTAGTTTTATAGAAAAAACCATTTATGTTTGTGATGAAGAGAAACCGTGGTCATTAGTGAATGTTATTTCTCTTAGGAATTGTAACTTAGAGGCGAAAAAAATGTTACCTCTTTTAATTGCTAAACAGTTATATAATCGTCATAAAGAAGAAAGTTCTGAAGACAATAATATTAATTCTACAATTCACTTAATTATAGATGAGGCACATAATGTTTTATCTCTACAATCTACAAGAGAAGAAGAATTTTGGAAGGATTATAGGCTAGAGGTATTTGAGGAGATTATAAAGGAAGGAAGAAAGTTTGGTTTTTATATTACCTTAGCAAGTCAACGACCTTATGATATTTCTCCTACAATTATTTCACAAGTTCATAATTATTTTATTCATAGGTTAGTGAATGATCAAGATTTAAAGATGATAGGAAATACGATTAATTCTTTAGATAGTGTATCAAAGCAACAAATACCTAATCTTGCTCCAGGTCAATGTATAATTACTGGAACTAGCTTTGATATGCCGTTGCTCGTTCAAGTGGATAAATTATCTAAAGAAAAATCACCATCCAGTGATAACGCAAATTTAATAAAATTATGGTCAAATGTATAGATAAACTAGTTGAATGTGTTTTTATAATATAAGAGACTAATTCATTTTAATATCTAAATAGGAGTTTTCTAATGGAAAAGATGAAGTTAGAGACGGCGAATGTAGCCGTAAAAAATGTGGAGCGCATTGGGAAATTATTTCCTAATTGCATTACTGAATCTAAGGATGAGAACGGTCAATTAAAGCGGGCCATTAACTTTGATATGTTACGCCAAATGTTATCGGACGATGTGGTGGATGGTAAGGAAGCCTACGAGTTTACATGGGTAGGCAAGAAAGCATCCATTGTAGAGGCCAACAAACCCATTCGCAAAACACTACGCCCTTGCAAGGAAGACAGCGTAAACTGGGATACGACGGAAAACTTATATATCGAAGGGGACAACTTGCAAGTGTTGAAATTATTGCAAGAAAGCTACCTTGGTAAAGTAAAGATGATTTACATTGACCCACCATACAATACGGGGAATGATTTCATCTATAACGATGACTTTAAAATGGATCGAGATGACTATGCAGAAGAAACTGGCCAATATGATGATGTAGGGAATCGGATGTTTAAGAATGATGCAACAGCGGGGCGATATCATTCTGATTGGTGTTCTATGATATATTCGCGATTACTTCTAGCGCGGAATTTACTAAGCGATGATGGCGTTATCTTTATTAGTATCGATGATAATGAGCAAGAAAATTTGAAGAAAATATGTGATGAAGTGTTTGGGGCAGTAAACTATATGAATCACTTTGCTTGGGTATGTAATCTTACTGGTAGGCAGATTGCTGGTGTTGGTGCTGCAAAAACGTGGGAAAGTATTTTAGTATATGCTAAGAATATATCATCAGCAACTATGTTACATATAAATGCTGCATTTGCAAAAGAGAAGATGCCAGATGCATATAAGGGATTTAATAAAAATATAAAAAAAGATGACCTAGGAGAATTTGCGGTTGGTGATACACTTTATAATCATAATAGAAAGTTTAATGAAGAAACTCGCCCGAATTTAGTTTTTAGTATTTACTACAATCCTCAAACAAATGAAATTTTGACAGGTAAGGTTGGAGAGAATCATGAGGGGTTTGTAGAAATTCTTCCGCATAAAAATGGTGACGGTGTTCATAAATATCATGCATGGAGATGGTCAAAACAGAAGATTAAAAATGAAAGTTATAATTTAATTGTATTACCTACATCGGCAGGACATTATGAGGTATATACTAAAATTCGAGACTTTGAAAAAACATTGTTAAAAGATTTGATAACCAATGTTAATAATGGGGATGGAGAGACAAAAAAACTATTTAACCAAAAAAAATATTTTGATTATCCGAAGTCTACTACTCTATTAAATTTATTGATTTCATCTATTTCGAGTAAAGATGGATTAGTTCTAGATTTCTTTTCAGGTTCTGCAACGACAGCTCATGCCACGATGCAACTAAATGCGAAAGATGGAGGAAATCGTAAGTTTATCATGGTTCAAATTCCAGAGGCTACTGGTGAAGGTTCTGAGGCCTACAAATCGGGCTATAACACCATCTGTGAAATCGGCAAGGAACGTATTCGCCGGGCAGGTCAAAAGATTCTTTCAGAGAATGCTGATAAGGAAGGGATTGAAAACCTCGACATCGGTTTCCGTGTGCTTAAGTTAGACGATACGAACATGAAGGATGTATACTATGCACCGCAGGTGTATACGCAAGATTTGATTGCCAAGTTAGAGGAAAATGTGAAGGAAGATCGGACGGATTTAGATTTGTTGTTTGGTTGTTTACTCGAATGGGGATTACCATTGTCCTTACCATATAGTTCTGAAGAGGTGGATGGATGTACCATCCATAATTACAATGAGGGGGATTTGATAGCTTGTTTTGATACTAAGGTGCCAGATGCGGTAATCCGTCACATCGCTAAGTTACAACCACTTCGTGCGGTGTTCCGTGACAGCAGTTTTGCTGACAGTCCATCAAAGATTAATGTAGGTGAAATCTTTAAAGCTTTGGCGCCAGATACTCGGATTAAGGTCATTTAGGAGGGCGTTATGAAATTACGATTTAAGCATCAGTCCTTCCAAGCGGAGGCAGCGAAAGCGGTGGTGGATGTCTTCGCTGGACAGCCCTATTTAACACAGTCCTATATGATGGATGCGGGTGCGGTCAATTCTACACAACAGGTGTTGATTGAGGAAGATTTTACGGGTTGGCGCAATGAACCATTAGTACAAGCTATGACGGATGAGGTTGTACTAAAGCGTATACAAGAGATACAAAAACACCACCAAATTACAGTTTCTGATACACTGGAAGGTCGCTATAATCTCACGGTGGAAATGGAAACAGGTGTAGGGAAGACCTATACATACATTAAGACTATGTATGAGCTGAATCGTCACTACGGTTGGACGAAGTTCATCGTCATCGTTCCTAGTGTGGCCATTCGGGAAGGGGTCTATAAATCCTTTCAAGTGACGGAAGATCATTTTGTGGAAGAGTACGGCAAGAAAATTCGCTATTTTATCTACAATTCAAAACAGCTCACAGATATTGACCGGTTTGCCTCGGATAGTGGTATCAATGTGATGATTATCAATGCACAGGCGTTCAATGCATCAGGTAAGGATGCGCGACGCATTTACATGGAGCTGGATGAGTTCCGTTCTCGTAGGCCTATTGATATTATTGCAAAAACGAACCCCATAGTCATCATTGATGAACCGCAATCTGTGGAAGGGGCGAAAACAAAGGAGAATTTGAAGACCTTTCATCCCCTTATGACATTACGGTATTCGGCGACTCATAAGAGTGATAGTATTTATAACATGGTCTATCGTCTAGATGCGATGGAAGCCTATAACAAGCGATTGGTAAAAAAGATTGCTGTAAAAGGTATCACTGAGTCCGGTAGTACGGCTACGGATGGTTATGTGTATTTGGAAGCGATTAATTTGTCCAAGTCTGCACCGACGGCGACCATCCAATTTGATTGCAAAGGGGCCTCAAGTATTCGTAAGATTACTCGCACCGTTAAGGAAGGGTATAATCTGTATGACCATTCAGGGAATATGGAAGAATACAAAGAAGGTTTTGTGGTGTCCCGCATTGATGGACGTGATGATTCCATTGAGTTTATTAACGGTATCAAGCTCTATGCAGGTGATGTGATTGGTAAGGTTAGCGAAGAGCAAATTCGTCGTATTCAAATCCGAGAAACCATCTTGTCCCATATTGAACGGGAACGGGAGTTATTCTATAAAGGAATCAAAGTCTTATCCTTGTTCTTTATTGATGAAGTAGCGAAGTACAAGCAATATAACGAGGCTAAGTATCCTTATAACGGTATCTATGCAGATATGTTTGAAGAGGAATACAAAGATATTGTAGGACATCTGCAAACTAGGTTTGGAGAAGATGACTATGTGCGTTATTTGGATGCCATTGCTCCAGAGAAAACCCATGCAGGCTATTTTTCTGTGGACAAACAAGGGGCTATGGTGGATTCAAAGATGACTCGAAAGGAAACTACTACAGATGACGTGAGCGCCTATGACCTGATTATGAAGAACAAGGAACTCTTGTTGGATAGAAATCCTGAACGATCTCCAGTGCGGTTCATTTTCTCTCATTCTGCTTTACGAGAAGGTTGGGATAATCCTAATGTATTCCAAATTTGTACGTTGAAACAAAGTTCTAGTGATGTTCGCAAACGACAAGAGGTGGGCCGTGGTCTTCGTCTCTGCGTGAACCAAGAAGGGGAACGGATGGATGAAAATGTTCTAGGTAACGATGTGCATGCGGTGAATGTGCTTACTGTCATTGCCAGTGAAAGCTACGATACTTTTGCGAAAGGTCTGCAAAGTGAGTTAGCCGAGGCCATAGCAGACCGACCTGTGGCGGTAAGTGCGGACCTATTTAAAGATAAAGTGTTAATCGATAGTGAGGGGGAAAAGCATACTGTAGATGCCCATATGGCATCCAATATCTATACGGATTTACTTTTAAATGGATATATTGATCGTCAAGGGCAGATTACAGAAACCTACTATGCGGATAAACAAAATGGTACTATATCTATCTCTGATGATGTGGATGCTATGCTGCCAAGTATTGTGAAGATCTTAGATACGGTTGTTGATAGTTCTTGTATGATGCCAGATAATGCGCGTCAAAATAATGTGGAACTTTCACTAGAAGAAGATAAATTAGCCATGCCAGAGTTCAAGGTATTATGGTCTAAGATCAATGTGAAGTCTGTGTACGTGGTAGATTTTGATACAGACGAATTGGTGAAAAAGTCCATTTGTGCCTTAAACACAAAATTGCACGTGTCTAAAATCTATGTCACAGTAGAGTCTGGGGCCATGGATACGATTACGTCTAAAGGTGCTTTACAATCAGGTACCGCTTTTGTAAAAGAAAAGGCGGAAAACCGCAATATTTCAGTAGAAGCTAGTTCTAGTATTAAGTATGATTTGATTGGTAAATTAGTGGAGGAAACTGGATTAACGCGAAAAGCTGTGATTCGGATATTACAGGGGATTCGACCTGATATATTTAACCAATTTCAATGGAACCCAGAGGAGTTTATCCTTCGGGCATCATCTTTAATTAACGATGAAAAAGCAACAGCTATCATTGAGCATATTACGTATCATGTGTTGGATGAAACTTATGAAACATCAGTATTTACGGATGTGACCATGAAAGGTCGCTTAGATATGAATGTGATGAAAGCGAAAAAGCATTTGTATGACCATGTCATGTATGACTCTAAGAACGAATTGAACTTTGCTGAAAAACTAGATTGCTCAGAAGAGGTAGCGGTGTATGTAAAGTTACCAGATGGTTTCTATATCACAACGCCAGTAGGGCGTTATAATCCTGACTGGGCCATTGCTTTCCGTGAAGGTGATATTAAACATATTTACTTCATAGCAGAAACGAAAGGGTCTATGAACTCTATGCAATTGCGCCGTATTGAAGAATCTAAAATTCATTGTGCGAAAGAACATTTTAAGGCTATTAGCTCGGGAAATGTGGTGTATGATGTGGTGGATAGTTATACATCCTTACTAGAGAAAGTGATGCGGTAGTCACTTGCTCCGCTATACAGCCTGTGGCAACTTTAACTGAATATGATAAAGGGATGACCGCAATAGACTGTGATTGTTGCTTGTCACGTTCAATTATATATATTAGGCAAAGGGAAGAGCACGGCATACCCCTCACAAACGGTATTTCATAATGTTTGTTCGGGGCACACCGTGCTCTTCTATGGTATATGTAATTGTGACATAAGTGAACGTGATAAAGATTTAGCATACTCAAGGTATATTGCGGTCATCTTGCGTTTGTCTTGATTTAGTTAATAAAGACTGCCACAAAGGCTGCTACGCCTAACTGCGTTCCTCAAGTTTTTGTTAGTTAGTATCAACGTTTTGTGTGATTTGTGCTATAATAAAATTAAAGAGTCATCAACGTGAGTTGGGCTCATCTCTTCTCCGCATGGGAGGAGGTGATTTCTATGAAGTTTTTGAAAAAGTTGCTATTATTAGTAAAGTTTTTAAAATTAATTATAGATATTTATCGTTTCTTTAATTAGAAATGACAAAGCCTAACGTTACAGATAAGTGTTGGTAGCACTTATACACGTTAGGCCTTTCATCTTTTGTAGTATTGAGATGAGCCTAACGCCGTTCACACGTTGATGGCTCTTCTTTTTATGCCTATATTATAGCATGGTTACAGAAAAAATACTACTTGTAACTACGTTATTTAGTGTGGAATCTCAAGGTATTCTAGTAATCGCTTGATAGTGTCTTGTCCATCATAACAGGTTTCGATGAGGTATCCTGGTTCACGTAAAAACTCTGTTAAGCCTCGATAATAAAAATGTTTTTTCCTATCTTCGATGATAAATGGTTCTTGAAGATATGTGAAGTAAATGTGTTAAGCTTGACTTACGTATATCATTCTCTTCTAATTTTGTTATTCATCCCTGATAATTATACATATGACACCTCCTTCATCTTTACTTATCATATAAAAAATGAGTAAAAAGTAAAGATTTTGGGGTGAAAAGTAAAGATAGACGACTAATAAATAAAGAATAATGAAAGAATATGCTATATATCTGTTCGTGACTCTAGCTACATACAAAGCCTCGTTTCTCATGGTATAATACGAAAGATACAAGGAGGGCCTATGACGATACAAGATAGGATAATTGCCTACTGGAAGGGGCGCAGTGCTGAGTTTGGAGCGCTCCGTAAAAAGGAATTGACTTCCGATTTGGCGCCACGATGGCTACGAGAGATTACACCCCATATTAAAGATAGTCATCAACGAATTTTGGACTTGGGAACAGGTACAGGTTTTTTTGCATTTCTCTTAGCACAAAAAGGGTATTCTGTGACGGGTGTAGATTTAACAGAAGACATGATTACAGTAGCGAAGGAGCAAGCTTTGGAATTGCAGGATTCTCTAGCTGGTGAGGTGGACTTTCGTTGTATGGATGCGATGAAATTAGACTTTCCTGATGGATCTTTTGATGTGATTCTGGCTCGAAACTTGACTTGGACCTTGCCCGATGTAGAATCGGCCTATAAAGAATGGTATCGTGTACTAGCGCCGAAAGGGGTGTTCATCAATATTGATGGTGATTATGGGGTAGAGCTTAAAGCGCCGATAGTAGCGGCTCATCATATTCACGAAGGGGTAGCAAATGAAACGATGCAAGAATGCATTGCTATAACAGAGGAACTTTCTATCAGTCGCATGGATCGACCTCATTGGGATGTACACATGATCCGCAAGGCAGGCTTTTCCAGAGTGTATTTAGATATGACGGTGAGTAGCCGCATTTATAATGAAGAAGATGAATTATATAATCCAGTGCCACTCTTTTCTATTGTGGCAAGGAAATAAGGAGTAATTATGCAAACATTTGAAACTTTCAAGGTAACAGAGAAAAATAAATTTGCTATGGCATCTGCTTTGGCAATGACTGATTTTACAAAGTGTTTCGAGCCACTAGTATTTGTATTTGGACAATCTGGTGTGGGTAAGACACATTTGTTAAAAGCTATGGAAACAGAGGCTGTGAAAGGCAATGCAGCCACCCGAGTGCGCTATGTAACAGGGGCACAGTTTATACAAGAGTATAATGATAGCGTGACCTATGGAGAAGTAGCAGATTATATGGAAGAATATTGTAAATTACATTTGCTATTGGTAGATGATGTACAGGATATAGTGTATAGCAATGATGAAGGGGCGAAGAAAATGTTTATGCGCCTTGTGACGGGAATGAAAGCAAAACAACGTCGATTAGCAGTTACCTTTGATGATACATTTGACTCTGAAGACCGATCTAATGAGTTACAAAATGAATTGACAGACCATGTGGTAGCTTTCATCGAGTAAGATAGAAATCAGTTATTACATTGTATAAAAAAGTCGTATAACCTATGGAAAAAGGCGGATTTTAATCTATAGAAATCAGGTTTAATATCTGTTATACTTGAAAGGAAGAGTTTTCTATTGAGCGAGTGCTCAGGAGAGGAGAAAAGTATAATGGCTATTTCAGAAGAAGTACGACAACGGTTTGCTGAGGAGTTTGAAAAGTTTCAAAAAGGGATTGAAGGGTTCTTTTCCAAAGAAATCGCACCAAAAGATTTCAAAGGGATTGGTGGAGGCTTCGGCAGTTATGCAGAACGAGGCTTTGAAAGTGCGATGTTGCGTTTACGTTTCTTTGGGTCTCGCATTCTTCCATACCAAATGAAGTTTTTAGTAAATGCAGTTAAAAAATATGATTTAAAATATGTACATTTTACAACAGGTCAATGTATTCAATTCCATAAATTGCAAGGTGAACAAATTTTGGAGTTATATAAAGAATGTTTTGAACATGATATTTATAATCGTGGTACTGGTGGGGATAATTTACGAAATGTAACGGCAAGTCCATTGCATGGTGTACATCCAGCAGAACCATTTGCTGTGACTCCTTATTTGCAGGCGGTGAGCGAGTATGCTGTGTCTTTGATTGGTACATTGGCGTTGCCTCGTAAATACAAAATTGGTTTCTCCGTTGTTGATAACGAGGGACATGCTAACTATAAAGATTTAGGATTTTTAGCAAAAGAGAACGGCAAGTTTGATGTCTATGCTGGTGGTGGTATAGGCGGGGGCTCTTCCTTTGGTTATTTAGTAGATGAGGATATTGATCCTAAGGAAGTATTGCACCATGTGGAAGGTATGTTACATTTGTACCATGAACTAGGTGATTTTAAGAATCGTGGCAAAGCTCGTTCTCGTTTTATCGCACAGCGATTAGGGGAAAAAGAGTTCCGTAAAGCTTACCATGAGTACTTAGCAAAATCTAAGGCGACTCATGATTTAACGGTATCTGTGGAACCATATGAAGTGAAAAAAATAGGTATTTCGACACCAACTACAGTATTGGCAGAACCTCAAAAACAAGAAGGATTGTATTATATTCAATACAAACCATTAGTAGGTACGCCACCGATAGAAGTGTTTGTAAAACTCTTTGATTATGTAGGTAGTTTAGAAGAAACAGAAATCCGCATTTGTGGTGATGAATCTATTTATATCGTAAATCTTACAGGTGAAGAAGCAGATGCAGTAGCAGCCATCATCAGTGATACACATGCAAAAAATAAATTTGAGCATACTGTATCTTGTGTAGGGGCAACCATTTGTCAAATTGGTTTCCAAGACTCCTCTGGACTAGTGAAGGGTATTAAGGATACTCTGGAATCTGAAGGTTTACCTACAGATCGTTTGCCACAATTGCATGTATCTGGATGTCCATCCTCTTGTGGTACCCATCAGATAGGTACACTAGGGTTCCATGGATTTACAAAGTTGGTAGACAAACAGCCAAAGCCAGCTTTCAAAGTGTTCGTTAATGGTAATGGTGAAGTACAAGGTCAACGCATGTCTGATGAAATAGGAGTGATGACGGTGGAAGATATTCCTAAGTTCTTTGTCGACCTAGTAAGAGCTCTTGAAACAGTAGGCCAAGATTTTGATGTATGGAAAGATCAGCAGCCTGAAGCATTCCAGGCAGTGATTGGTAAATATCTATAATACATATAAACGTTCTTGCTTAGGTAGGGACGTTTTTCATTTGTGGAATGATATTTTTGATTTCTATAAAGAGATATGTAGGCAATAAGGCTTGTGGATGTACTATATTGAAGAATTCAGATAGATACGGTATAATGAAAGAGATATCTCAAGAATGAGAATGCAAGCTGCATGTGGTATAGGCATGTAAGTTTTGTTCATAGAGTTGTATATAGGAGAGTTTAATGAAAAAAAGTACACTAGCTTTAGTGGGTGCAATGGCTTTTGCCACAACATTTGCAGTAGCTCCACAAGCACATGCTGAAATCAATGAATATTCTAATTTGAATGATAAAACAGTGGTAGTACGTCAACCTGGCCAATCGATGGTGTTATCCATGCGTGAGGTAGCAGGAATCTTTGTGGGTCGTTATGTAAAAGCAGCAGTTAGCTCTATTACACTAGATCCATCCAAGGGCAATTATCAATATGTGGTAGTAGGTTATACACCGAAACAAAAAATTACTATTGATGTAGATGTAATTACTGGTAAAGTGGTACGTGAATTCCGTTCTAGTAAGGCAAAAGATGTTGCTTCAAAGGTATTCAATCCGTTGAAAGTAATTTCTCCTAAAGAAGCAGAAACAGCGGCTCGTGGATTAGTGGGAGAAGGTGCTTTCACTAGAGGATGGGAAATCAAGGCAGAAAATAATGAAGTGATTTACATTGTACGAACACAAGATACTGATGAAAAAGAATATAGTGTAAAAGTCGATGCTGTTACAGGCAAAGCTCTTGAAAAAGGTGCTCCTATTGACTGGGCTAAGATTAAAGCGGATCGCTTACGTAATGATGGGGTAGGTAAACCGTTTACGTTGCAAGAAGAACCTCAAGATGAAGGGGTAGATCCTACGAAAACGTTGTAATAGGTGAAGTATGACATATAATAATATTTTATTTGCGATAGAGAACAATATAGCTACTATTACATTTAATCGTCCAGAAGTGCAAAATGGGTTTAATGTGCCCATGTGTCAAGAAATTCTAGATGCTATTAAAGTAGTGGAAGAAACGGATGAGGCCCGTGTATTGGTGTTCAAAGCTGAAGGAAAAGTATTCTCTGTAGGCGGTGACTTAACAGAAATGAAACGTGCTGTAGAAGAAGACGACACAGAGTCACTTTTTGAAATTACTCATTTGGTAATGCAAATCTCCTTAGCTATGAAACATTTGCCAAAACCTGTTGTGATGTGTACAGATGGTGCTGTAGCAGGGGCGGCTTTCAATATGGTGTTGGCGGCGGATATGTGTGTAGCATCTACTAATAGTCGTTTTATTCAAGCTTTTGTGAATGTTGGTTTAGCACCTGATGCAGGTGGTATGTATCTATTAAGTCGTGCAGTAGGTATCAATCGTGCTATGCAACTAGCTATGACGGGTGAAGCAGTAACGGCTGAAAAAGGTAAGGAATATGGGTTTGTTTATAAAGTGTGCGAACCTGAAATTTTAGAGCGGACTACGAATCGTTTAGTGCAACGCTTGGCGAAAGGTCCCGTTCATTCCTTCCGAGCTATGAAACAGATGATGTGGGCTAGCTTTTTTACAAACTTTGAAGAGTATGCGGAATTAGAAGTAAAAATCCAAAACTCTTTAGGCGCCACAGAAGACTTCCGAGAAGGGGTACGTGCCTTTGCAGAGGGAAGACGCCCTAAATTTAAATAATAAGAATGTGTTGAGGATACCAGTTTAGGTATTCTCAACATTTTTTTTACCACAGGTATAGTTTCCATATAGTAGAGAATTTTGAATCATTGAAAGCTGTGAGGTACGGTTACTTACTATAAAAATAAGAGTGGCTGTAACCGGCTGAGTGTGCAAAAGAGGACATTTCAAAAGAAATGTCCTCTTTGTATCATCCTATGTGTGATTAACGGTCGCCGTTAAATATAGAGTTTTTAACGATAACGTAGTCAACTTTTTTAATTGCTTGTAGTGTTGTACCGCCAGCGTAGGAAATAGAAGATTGTAAATCTTGTTCCATTTCAGTCAATGTATCGAAGATACTACCCTTGGATTGGATAGTAATTTTTTTACCTTCTACATTTTTGCGTTCCCCTTTTTGATGCTCAGAAGCGCTACCGAAGTATTCCTTGTATGCCACGCCGTCAATGGTTACTTCTTTACCTGGAGATTCGATATGACCTGCAAATAAGGAGCCGATCATTACGAAGGAAGCACCAAATCGAATGGATTTAGCAATATCACCATGGTCTCGGATACCGCCGTCTGCAATAATAGGCTTAGTAGCCGCTTTTGCACACCAACGAACAGCAGACAATTGCCAACCACCAGTACCGAAACCAGTTTTTAATTTAGTAATACATACTTTGCCAGGTCCAATGCCTACTTTAGTAGCATCTGCGCCAGCATTTTCTAGTTCACGAACTGCTTCAGGAGTGCCTACGTTACCAGCGATAACAAAGCTGTCAGGAAGCTCGCGTTTAATGTGTTGAATCATTTCAATAACGCTGTTGGAATGACCATGAGCGATATCGATTGTAATATATTCTGGGCATAAGTTTGCATCTTTCAATTCTTTTACGAATGCAAATTCTTCTGGTTTTACACCGATGGAAATCGACGCAAATAAACCTGCCTCATGCATTTCTTTTACAAAAGCCAAACGTTTTTCTGGTTGGAATCGGTGCATGATATAGAAGTAGTTTTTAGACGCTAATTCTTTGGCTAACTTTTCATCGATGATAGTTTGCATATTAGCTGGCACAATTGGTAAGCGGAATGTACGATTTCCAAGTTTTACAGTTGTGTCACATTCACTACGGCTAGATACGATACATTTATTAGGTATCAATTGCACGTCTTCATAATCGAAAATGTTTGTAGTATTGATCATTATTTGTTGCCCCCTAAATAGACATAATAAGGATTACAAGATAATCCTTATCTATTATACATAAGAGCAGTCATCTTGGCAACATGAATAGCTATGTATTTGGGGTTGTACGCATGCTAATTCGTACTAGAGGAAGAATACTTTTTGTGAAAAAACATATAGATAAAAATAGATTAAAAGTGATACAATAGAAGGAATATAAAGAAGATCTTTGATACGATTTCTAATATATTAAAATCAATATGTGAAAGGAGATATATATGAGTTATACAAGTTCAACAAAAACAAAAATGCTAGTAGAAGGTGGTTTAGTGATTGCTATGGCACAAATTCTAAGCATGTATGTCATTTACCAAATGCCACAAGGAGGGGCCGTGAAGGCAGCTAATTTAGTGCCACTATTAATTTACGCCTATCGTTGGGGTGGTCGGGCAGGTATCTTAACGGGTATTGCTTATGGACTTGTTCATTTCTTATTGGGCTTTAAATTTTCTATTCATTATATGAGTATTGTTTTGGATTATATTTTGGCCTATGGAGCAATTGGTATTGCTGGATTTTTTGGCGGTTCGGGGACTGTAAAAGCATTCTTTGGAGCGGTGTATGCAATCTTAACACGCTTTGCTTTGTCAGCAATCAGTGGTGTGGTTGTGTTTGGTTCCTATGCTCCAGAAGGAACAAGCCCTTGGATTTACTCCTTGACATACAATGCAACATATATGTTGCCAGATATGGTGATCAATTTGGTGGTATTGGCATTGTTATATGTGCCAGTCATGCGTGGATTAGGGCGTGAGACATCAACCCATAAATAAAAGAACAACTAGAATAGGAGATATCTATGATTTCTGAATTAGGAATTATTGTATTAGCGGGTGGTCTTAGCACTCGTATGGGATCAGATAAAACGAGGCTGCCTTGGGGAAGCACAACATTGTTAGGAGAAATGCTTCGCAAGGCGGTACTTACAGAGTGTGGAGAAATTTTAGTTTCCATTAACCGAGAGTTAGAAGAGTCAGAGGCGCATATTGTTGAAGAGGCGCGATCTTTTGGTAGAGACATTCAATTAGTGGCTGATTCGATTTCGATGAAAGGCCCTTTGAGTGGATTACATGCAGCACTTTCAGTGGGGAATAAAGCAGCATATATTGTGGTATCAGCAGATATGCCATGGTTTTCCTTTCACTGGTTACCATCTTGGGAAGTACATATTGATACATTTTTACAAGGTGAGTTAATGGCTATGGTTCCCTATGTAGGATTGCAAGAGTATGAACCATTGGCAGCTATCTATAAGCGGGCAGTATTAGATACGATTGAAGAAATGCTAACCGGTGAAGATGTATCTATGCATGGTTTGTTAGATGCAATTCCTTATATGGAAATGGATATGATTGAAGAAGCTGAGTTATACAGCAATGTAAACACTAGATTATCTTATAAATTGGCGAAAGCGAAATCTCTTAACAGGGAGCGTTCTGTTCCCATTGTAACAATTAGTGCTAGCCAATCTAAATCAGGAAAAACGACTTTGGCTACTTCTTTGATTGAAAGACTTTCACAACGAGGTATCGTAGTGGGAATGGTAAAAAGTGATGGACATGGATTTACTATGGATATGGAAGGTACTGATACATGGAAGGCTAGCCAAGCGGGTGCGAAAGCAGTAGCTATAGCGGGCCCCAATGGATATGCGATGGTGGTGCATGGTGAAAGTATGCAACGACAACATCAGCTGATTCAATTGGCGAATGAAATGCCTGTCGATTTGGTGTTCTTAGAGAGTCGTAGCCATGGTGTAGCCCCTATCATAGAAGTGGTGCGTGCTAATCATACAGACACACGTTTGCCGCAATTAGAGGATATTGTGGCGGTGGTTACCGATATAGAGGATACATTAGAAGGAAATACAATCTGCGAACAATTTAGTTTCAGCGATGAAGATATAGAGCGTTTAGCAGATTGGATAGTGAAGGAGTTATTATAATGCAAGTAGTAACAGTGGAAGAAGGCTTGCAACTACTGAAGTCTCCTTTTATAAATAGGATGTATATAAGAGATACAGAAATGATTCCCCTTGGAGAAGCCTATGGCAGGGTGTTAGGAGCTACGGCTTTAGCAAAAATGAATTACCCTCCTTTTAGACGATCGGCTATGGATGGAATTGCTATTCGATACAATCCGGGATCAAGGAATTATCGCATTGTAGCAACTATTGGAGCCGGTGAAGTCTTTCAAGGACAACTGGAGCCTGGCGAGGGAATACGTATCATGACAGGGGCGATGGTACCAGAATCTGCAGATACGGTAGTCGTGAAAGAAGCCTTATCATGGGCAACTGATACGGAGGTTACAGTTCCTAGTCGTGTAGAAGTAGGACAACACATCATTCATGAAGGCGAAGATATACAGATTGGACAAAAGCTACTACCAAAGGGGATTGTACTAGGGGCTGAACAAATAGGTACATTAGCTGGACAGGGCTATGGTCATGTCAACGTATGCCGTAAACCCAGAGTGATTATTTTAACTACAGGGCGTGAAGTACAAGAACCAACAGAACCATTGCGTGCAGGTCACATTTTTAATTCTAACCGCTATTTATTGGAAGGAACCTTGTTATCTGTAGGGGTTGAAGTGGTGGGGATTGCTCACCTTTCAGATGCACCGGATCAGTTAGAAGGACATATTGCTCACTTGGAGCAAATGTTAGAGGCATTGGCTCCTGTAGATATGATTGTTAGCACAGGTGGTGTTTCTGTAGGGGATTACGATACGATGCCAGAGTTATTTGAACGGTTAGGAGCCAAGTCTTTGTATAGGCGATTACATATGAGACCAGGAGCTGCATCTTTTGGGGGTATCATTGAAAGAGATAGTCACAGCACATGGTGCTTAGGTTTGTCGGGGAATCCAACAGCGGCTATGAATCAATTTCATTTGTTGGCAGCACCTATCTTGAGACTTCTGTCGGGTGAGGAATCTCCGGATCCCTGGATATCTTGTTATTTGGGTGAAATCGTAGATAGAAAGCATCCACTTGATCGCTATTATCAAGGAAATATTGTGTATAAAGATGGTGCTTGTTGGGCGTATCCTAACTTAGGTATGACATCTGGAGGGTTAAAAGCGTTAACTGTGGCGAATGGACTGATAAAAGTTCCTGGCAATACGGACCGTATGGAGATAGGAACGTTAGTACAAGTATTACAATGTAAATGATAAGAAGAATAAAGTCACAAAATTATGAATAAATACCCTATTTTATGAGAAGTAATCTTGTAAAAGTAGAAAATATCTGATATAATAATTCTATAGAATTTTGTAAGTAAGGTCTGTAAAAGAGACACACTGTACTTGTACTCTGTGCCTCTTTTTGTATAGGCTTTAAGGGTGGTATTATGAAAAAGGAGATTCTATGGCAGCACTAAAAAAACTGGGCTTATCTGGTTGGATTGTTGTAGGCTTGTTAGCAGGTGTGCTAGTAGGCGTTGTAGCACCAGATTTTGCTAAACAATTGAAACCATTAGGTGATGTATTTATCCGCATGATTAAAATGATTGTGGTACCATTGATCTTTAGTTCCCTTGTTATGGGGATTGCTGGTACTGGCGACTTTAAAAAATTAGGTCGTTTAGGGGGCAAAGCAATTTTATGGTTTGAAGTTGCTACAACATTGGCATTATTTGTTGGTTTATTCGTAGTAAACGTATTCGAACCTGGTGTAGGTGTGAATCTAACAGCTAGTGGGAATGCAGTAGATCTTGCTAACAAAGCTGCAGCAAAAGGGGAAATGGACCATATCCAAATGTTGGTTAATATCATTCCTACGAATATCGTAGATGCGATGGCTCGTGGTGATATGTTGCAAATTATCTTCTTTAGCTGTATGTTTGCTATTGCAGCAGCAAGTATTGGTAAAGAAGGAAAGCAAATCGTTGAACTATCTAAAGATTTAGCACATATCATGTTCAAAGTAACACATTATGTTATGTACGTATCCCCTATCGGTATCTTCGGCGCTATTGCATATACAGTAGGTACATTTGGTCTAGGTATGTTAGTACCATTGATGAAATTAGTATTTACTCTATATGGTGGATTAGCATTCTTCTTAATTTTAGTCATTGCCATTGGTTCTTTCTTTACAAAAGTGAATTTATTCAAACTTGGTAAAGTGTTGAAAGAGCCAATCGTGTTGGCATTCTCTACAGCAGCTTCTGAAGCAGCATTGCCAATTGCCATGGAAAAATTAAAAAAAGTTGGTATTCCTAACCAAGTTGTAAGTTTTGTATTACCATTAGGTTACACATTCAACTTAGATGGTTCTACATTATATTCTTCCTTAGCGGTTGTATTTATTGCTCAAGTGTATGGTGTACCATTCCCGATTGAACAACAATTATTGATGGTATTAACTTTAATGCTATCCACTAAAGGGATTGCCGCAGTACCAGGTGCATCTTTGATTGTTATTGCCGGAACAGCAGCAGCCTTTGGCTTGCCAGTGGAAGGATTAGCATTGATCCTTGGTGTGGACCGTATCTTAGATATGGCTCGTACTGTATGTAACTTGTCTGGTAACTGCTTAGCAGCAGCAATTGTAGGACGCTGGGAAAATGAAGTATCTGCAGAACGATTAACAGAGTTAATTGAAAATCCATTAACAGATGAAGAAGTGGATGCTTTAGAGCAAGCAAGCTTTGAACATGTAGGTGCAGAAAAAGCTTAATATTTCTACATGAATAAAAATTATAGAGAAGAGACTGTTTGGATGCTTGTGCATCTGAACAGTCTCTTTTTGTATAGCATAGTAGTAGCCGAGCAAGAAGGTAAGACATTTATGTAGGCATAAAAAAATACCATGTGCATCAAAAGATGGACATGGTATTTATTGATAGAGTTCTTTAGGCCATCTGTAGGGAAGAGTAGAGGAGAAGACCTAAAGATATGAATGAAGGATGTCTATCTATAAGCGACATACCATTGAGGTAGCATGGTAGAGGTAGCTGGTTATGTCGCATACATATATTATGAGGCCCTATTAAAGGAGTTGAGGAGTTTATAATATACGTACATCACTTCACAAGAAAGAGAGTATCATAGTTTTGCTACTCTTTATCTGTAGTATAAATGATAAGCGTCCAAAAACTGTCAAATATATATGTCAAAATCTGATTATTTTATGGAATTGAAGAAAAATAGTATTTTGTATACAAAAGGTGTACTTATTGTATCTACAATTACGATTTGTTATAATATGGTCTATAGAATTTTAGGATAGGTTTTGAAAGAGACATTCTGTACTTGTACACCATCGCCTCTTTTTATATGACCTTAACAAGGATTGGTATGTAAAAAGGAGATTCTATGCTAAAGAAAATTGGTTTATCTGGATGGATTGGCATTGGCCTTTTGGCTGGTGTTCTAGTGGGTGCAGTAGCACCAGATGTGGCGAAACAACTAAAACCCTTAGGTGATGTATTTATTCGCATGATTAAGATGATTGTAGTACCCTTAATATTCAGTTCCCTTGTGATGGGGATTGCGGGGACAGGTGATTTTAAAAAACTAGGTCGCCTTGGGGGAAAAGCGATTCTATGGTTTGAGCTAGCTACTACTTTGGCATTGTTTATTGCACTCTTCGCAGTCAATGTGGTAGAGCCTGGAGTAGGTGTCAATTTGACGGCTAGTGGCGGAGCTACGGATATTGTCAATAAAGCTGCATCTAAAGGGCAAATGGATCATGTACAAATGTTGGTGAACATTATTCCTACGAATATCATAGATGCTATGGCACGAGGAGATATGTTGCAGATTATCTTCTTTAGCTGTATGTTTGCCATTGCAGCGGCAAGCCTTGGTAAAGAAGGAAAACAAATTGTAGACTTATCCAAAAGCGTTGCTCACATTATGTTTAAAGTGACCCATTATGTGATGTATATTTCACCTCTTGGTATTTTTGGTGCCATTGCGTATACAGTAGGTGCATTTGGACTTGAAATGTTAATCCCATTGTTAAAGCTAGTATTCACCTTATATGCAGGATTAATTGTGTTCCTTACCATTGTGCTTGGTATTGCATCGGTTTTAACAAAAGTAAATTTATTTAAACTATTCTTCGCGTTGAAAGAGCCGACTATCTTAGCGTTTACTACGGCGGCATCTGAGGCAGCATTACCGATAGCAATGGAAAAGTTGAAAAAAATGGGGATTCCGAATCATATTGTAAGTTTCGTGCTTCCCTTGGGATATACATTTAACCTAGATGGTTCGACTTTGTACTCTGCGTTAGCCGTCGTTTTTATTGCACAAGTATACGGTGTCCCATTTCCTATTGATCAACAAATCTTAATGATGATTACTTTGATGTTATCTACGAAAGGGATTGCAGGTGTACCAGGTGGTTCCTTGATTGTAGTAGCAGCTACAAGTGCGGCATTTGGTCTACCAGTGGAAGGGTTAGCCTTAATTTTAGGAATAGACCGTGTTTTAGATATGGGACGTACTGTATGTAACTTGTTGGGTAACTGTATTGCAGCAGCTATTGTAGGTCGTTGGGAGAAGGAAGTATCAGCAGAAGACTTAACAAGATATATCGATCATCCACTTACAGATGAAGAAGTGTCGGCTTTAGAACAAAAACATTTGGAAACTATGGCTAACACACATGCATAATTAATAGTAGCATAAGAAACACCATATACTATTTTCATAGATATATGGTGTTTTTTTATAACCTGTTATAGGAAAGTAAAGTGCTTTCAGTGTAATTATTAATAGACGAAATAAGGTGAATCATTGTATGATGTTCATAATAGACTCTTTCTTTACTATACTACTAATAAAAAGCGTAGAAGTTTTTAAGAGAAAGAGTCCAATTAGTATGTTAGTGTCATGCAAGTGTATGACCATAGATAGGAGGGGGAAACTATGTTAACTGATATTGAAATTGCTCAACAGGCGCAAATGGAACCTATTGTGGAGATAGCTAAACGATGCAATATAACAGAAGATGAATTAGAGTTATATGGAAAATATAAAGCAAAAGTATCTTTTGATGCGATGGAACGATTACAAGATAAGCCGAATGGTAAATTGGTGTTAGTTACCGCTATTACGCCAACACCTGCAGGGGAAGGTAAGTCTACGACAACCATTGGATTGACCCAAGCTTTGCAACAAATTGGAGTGCAAAGTATCGCAGTCTTACGTGAACCATCTTTAGGACCTGTATTTGGTGTAAAAGGTGGTGCCGCAGGTGGTGGTTACGCACAGGTGGTACCTATGGAAGATATTAATCTTCATTTTACAGGTGATATGCATGCGATTACTTCAGCCAACAACTTGCTGTCAGCTGTGATAGATAATCATATTTTCCAAGGTAATGCCTTACAAATTGATGTACGGCGTATTAGTTGGAAACGTGTATTAGATATGAATGATCGTGCCTTGCGGAATGTGGTCATTGGTATGGGGGGGCCTATGAGTGGGGTCCCAAGAGAAGATCATTTTATGATTACTGTGGCCTCTGAGATCATGGCGATTTTATGTTTAGCCCGTGATTTAGAAGATTTAAAAGAGCGATTTGGCCGTATTGTGATTGGTACAAACCTATCGGGAGAGCCAGTATTTGTACATCAATTAGGCTGTGAAGGAGCTATGGCGCTTCTTATGAAAGATGCTATTAAACCGAATTTAGTACAAACTTTAGAACACACACCAGTGTTAATCCATGGGGGACCATTTGCGAATATTGCTCATGGTTGTAACTCTATCATTGCCACAAAGCTAGGGTTGAAACTAGGGGATGTAGTGATTACAGAAGCGGGGTTTGGTGCTGATTTAGGAGCGGAAAAGTTCTTGCATATTAAATGTCACTATGGTGATATATTCCCAGATGCCGTAGTGATTGTGGCCACTATACGAGCTTTAAAAATGCATGGTGGTGTAGCAAAATCTGAGCTGACGAAAGAAAATGTGAAAGCCTTGGAACAAGGCTTTGTAAATTTAGGAAAACAAATCGCCAATATGAGAGCCTTTGGGTTACCTGTATTAGTGAGCATTAATAAATTTGCTACGGACACGCCAGCTGAAATCGATGCATTGCTACAATTATGCGACCATTATGGTGTAGATGTAAGCCTTAACGAATGTTGGGAAAAAGGTGGTGCCGGTGGTATTGATATGGCAAAACAAGTGATGGGTATGCTTGAAGGAACAGATATAAAGCCAACTGCTCTATATGATGTGAAAGATAGTATTCCTGACAAGTTGATAGCTATCGTTAAAGAAATTTATGGTGGCACCGGTGTAGAGTTTACTAGTGCTGCAAAGAAACAAATTGCTCAATTAGAAGAGTGGGGATTATCTGACTTGCCTGTATGTGTGGCAAAAACACAATACTCTTTAAGTGATAACCCAGAACTGTTAGGTGCACCTAAGGATTTCACAATTACTGTACAAGATGTACGCATTGCCAATGGAGCAGGGTTTATTGTATGTCAAACTAGTAATATTATGGTGATGCCAGGATTGCCTAAACAACCGGCAGCCCTTGGTATGGATGTGACTATAGAAGGAACGATTAAAGGATTGTTTTAAGGAGGATTCATGGAATTACATAAGGTGTCAGTATTAGAGTTTATTCGTGATCTAGGATCGAGTGCTCCAGCACCAGGAGGTGGAAGTGTAGCTGCTATGAATGGAGCCACAGCAGCGGCTTTGATTGAAATGGTAGCTAATTTAACTATAGGGAATGCAAAGTATGAAGCAGTTCATGAGGAAATGAAGAGCATTCAGGAAAAGATGTGCCAAGTAAAAGAAGACTTTGTAGAGTATATTAATAAGGATAGTGCGGCTTTTATGGAGTTAATGAAAGCCTTCAGATTGCCGAAAGAAACGGATGAAGAAAAGGCGCATCGTAAAGCGGAGATTCAAGGCAGAACGAAACAAGCAGCATTGGTACCTTATG
Source organism: uncultured Veillonella sp. (assembly GCA_900544365.1). Classification (GTDB taxonomy): domain Bacteria; phylum Bacillota; class Negativicutes; order Veillonellales; family Veillonellaceae; genus F0422. The sequence continues at coordinate 120,759 of UQVF01000001.1, forward strand.
AAATAGGCAAGTTAGCGCATAGTTTATTGCCTTTCACAGAGACAGTCATTGTAAAAGGTAATACGAATGCTATTACAGATGGAATGATTGCCGTAATCAATGTGCGAGCAGCTGTAAAGAGTGCATTCTTAAATGTTAAAATCAATCTAGGGTCTATACAAGATGTAGAGTTTGTAAAAGAATTAGCAGATAGTATGGAAGCGATAGAGTCTTCATTGGATGCAGAAGAGCAACGATTATTAGGTCTTGCTAACGTATAAGACGAATGATTATTGCATGAAGGAAGTTGTATGGGGATAGAGATTCATTTATTAGGGACACCACGGATACAAGTAGATGGGAAAGATATCTTTTTTACCTATGGAAAAGTACAAGCCCTTATTTATTATATGGTGGTGAAAGGAGTAGCCCTCCGAGATGAAATTAGTGGTTTATTATGGCCGGAAAAGTCGGAGACAAATGCAAGAAAAAACTTAAGAAATGCCATTTATGAGGCAAAAAAATTGCTGGGCACAGATGTATTTTTGTCGCCACGAAATGCTGTTTTACAATGGAATAGTACAGCAAATATCTATGTGGATGTACATCAATTTCAATCGAATCCTAAGCAGTATATAGATATTTATAAAGGTGAATTTTTGCAAGGCTTTTATGTGAAAGATGCAGAGGCCTACGAAGATTGGTATTTAGCAGAACGGAGCCGGCTAAAATCTCTCTATATGGATGCGGTGTATGAATTTGTAGATGCTGGAATTGAAGAAAAAAATATAGCCTGCATTGAACGGTATCTTCCTGTATTATTATCCTATGATCCATATAATGAGGAACGGTTTGGTGCTATTTTGCAACTCATGATGAGTCAAGGGTTTAGTAACTTGGGAAAACAATTGTATCATCAATTACAGTGTATCTATGCGGATGATCTAGATGAAAGTGTACCGCTTTGTATTCGAGAAGCTATGCAGTTGCCGAAAACGCAAAAACAGGAAGCAGTGGCCTTTGTAGAGCATAAAATATTAAAAGGTCGAGATAGGGAAGCTAGTATGGTGCAAAATTATTTACATCATTTCGAAGCGGCACCAGTGGCCTTGCGAATTACAGGTGATGCAGGAAGTGGTAAAACTAGTCTAGTTGAATACTTGCAAGATAAAGTAGAACCGATTCGATTTGTATTGGAAAGTCAATGTTATGAAGAAGAACAAGGTTTACTCTTACATGCTTGGATTCCTGTGGTAGGAAAAGTGCTTGAACAAATAGAATTACAAGGTCTAGAAGATATTGATTTGCGACGTATTTATGAGATTTTTCCGCAATTAGATCGTCGGATGGCTCGTGATTTAGGCTTTTTAGAAGTAACGGAAGCGTTGCCATTTGATGTAGTATATAAAGCAGTGTCGAACTTGCTAGAACGTGTTTCAGAAGAAACTCCTATTACTTTGATTTTTGAAGATATACAATGGATGGATTCATTGAGCTTTTCCTTGCTAAGTCTATTACTATTACATCATAATTCTGAGCGACTAATGGTGATAGTAACGGATGTAGATGAAATGAAGGGCATGCATCAACGAACATTACAGAGTTTGGAACAGAGAGGTTCTTTGCGTTGTATTTCTTTGCTACCATTGACAGAGGAACGGGTGCGCGCATTCATTTTGGATCGGGAGCCTACATTGGAAGGTACAGAAGTTGTGGATCAATTAGTAGAAGTAAGCCGAGGCAATCTATTAGTTCTTACTGAAAGTATGCAACTTTGGAAAGACTATGGTTCAATTTATGGTCTCACAAAAGATATGGAGATCTTGTACAACAAAAAATGTGATACCCTATCGGAGGGGGAGCGCAAATTGGTAGACTTTATTAGTTTATCCTATAATGAAGCACCTTTAGGGATGATTGAAACCTATATGGGATTGAATAAGTTACAACTATTGCAGACTTTAGAAGGTTTGGAAAGTAAAGGGTTTATTGATTACCGCACACAGAATGGAGAGGTACAATATTTTTTGCGCCAATATAAATGTAAAGAATATTTAAGAGATCAAATTGCCTTGGACCGACGTCAAATTTTACATGCCTATTTAGGTGAAGCGTGGGAAAAACGATTAACTCATTCTAAGGAAGATATGATCCGTTATAAGCAATTGGAATTTCACTTCCGTGAAGCTGGACAGTACCAAAAGGCAGTAATGTATAAGTTGAAATCATTTATGCATTATTTGAATTTTAATAAAGATGCATCTCCAGAACTGGGTGTAGAAGAGTTGTCGTCTGTATATGCAGGCTATTTTACGGGCGAAGCTACAGGAAAAGCGCTCCAAGAAATAGAAGATGAGCTGGATTATGTCTATACATTATATGGTGACGTGCCAGAAATACAGGCCTTGGAGCTACCCTATTTATATGGGGCAGGCAAATATTATATGAGTATAGGTGATAAAGAACGAGGGCTACGATACTTTCAGGAGTTGCTGGAAGAAAGTGCTCAACAAGAAGCGTCTAACTATAAGTTAAAGGCGTATAAAGAAATGATTTATTATCATCTACAAATGCGTCATGTTCTAGAAATTCATCAATATACGTCTAAGGCACTAGAATTAGCTGAAAACTGTCACTTCAAAAAGGAAATAGGTGTTATACTACGTTTGCAAGCATTGGCTTATATCATGGAAGGTCATATAGGGAAGGCAAAGCCGCTATTAGAAGAATCTATACGCCTATTCTCAGTGACCCAAACGGTGGCACGAAGATATGCTATTAATATAGCAGCAGCTTATAACTACCTAGGGGATATAGAACGAAGTCAAAGTGAGTTATACTCGGCTTTAGAAATGTATCAAAAAGCATTGGAGTTTTGTGATAGATCGGAGTTGTATAGTTCTTGGATTGTTTTTGCTACAAATGCTGGTATGACAGCGTTTGCCTTAGGGGATTATAACTTGGCAGCTACATATTTCGAATTGTCTTATGAACTTTGTTTGCAATATACAATCAATCGTAGGAAGCCGACAATAGAGGCTTATTTAGGGTTATTAGCTCAGATAGAGGGTGAAAAGGAAGAGGCTTTGCGATATTTAGAATCGGCTTATAAGGATGGTATGGTAGAACAACATCATCAAGAAGTAGGTCGAGTGCATTGGGCAATTTGTTTCCTCAAATCTGAGTATCCTAGTGTAGAAGTGGATCGAACTTTTTCAAAAAGTTTGAACACCTATGGTACAATAGCATTGCAACAATTAGATGGCTATGGAGATGTATGGGAACGGACATACCTAGATCAGTTGCTCCAAGCCGAGTAAGTACAAAAGAAGGAGATCCTAAATGGATATAGTGTTAAATCCCATAGTGTTATCAGTGATTGCTATGTCGATTCTTTGTTTAATGCGATTCAATGTATTGCTTTCAGTTATTGTGGCATCCTTAGTGGCAGGTTTGGCAGGAGGGATGACAGTAACTACAACGATTGAGTCTTTGATTAGTGGTATGGGAGGCAATTCGGAAACCGCATTTAGTTACATTTTATTGGGCGCCTTAGCCATTGTCATTGGTCGTTCTGGGCTAGCCACAGTAGTCACTAAGAAGATTACTAATATTGTAGGCACGAAAAAAGTGGCATTTACCTTGCTCATTGCCTTCGTATCCTGTTTTTCACAAAATTTAATGCCTGTGCACATTGCCTTTATTCCTATACTGATTCCCCCTCTATTAGTGGTTATGAATCGTATGAAATTAGATCGTAGAGCAGTGGCATGTGCTTTGACATTTGGTTTGAAAGCACCCTATGTATCGTTGCCAGTTGGTTTTGGTTTACTGTTTATGACTATTATTAAAGACCAAATGGTAGCCAATGGTGTGAATGTATCTATATCAGATATAGCCTCTGTCATGTGGATTGGTGGCATATCAATGGTGGTAGGATTGTTGCTTGCCATTGCCTATTATAGTCGAAACCGTGAGTATCAAGATATTGTGTTGACCCAAGAGGAAAGTGCCGATGAAACACCTCGTATGACGGCGGACTGTTGGAAAGGATTAGCTGGGGCTGCGGTAGCCTTTGTGGCGCAACTTTATTTTAAATCTCTACCAATTGGGGCATTAGCAGGATTGGCAGTATTTTTTGCCACAGGTCTGATCAAGTGGTCTAAGATGGATGAAGATGTGGATGGTGGTATTCGCATGATGGGGACCATAGCCTTTGTCATGTTAATTGCTGCGGGCTATGCGAATGTGTTGCGAGAAACAAACTCCGTAGAACATTTAGTAGCAGCCACAGTATCTATTATTGACTCTAAATTAGTTGGAGCTATCGTGATGCTCGTTGTGGGACTACTGATTACTATGGGTATTGGTACATCCTTTGGTACCATTCCAGTAATCGCCTCTATTTACATTCCTATGGGATTGCATTTAGGCTTTTCTGTGCCAGCTATCATTTTGCTAATCGGTATTGCAGCGGCATTAGGTGATGCGGGATCTCCTGCATCAGATTCTACATTAGGACCTACATCAGGACTCGATGCAGATGGACAACATAATCATATATGGGATACTTGCGTGCCCACATTTATATTCTATGACATTACCTTGTTAGTAGGCGGTGTCGTAGGCGCGCTGGTGTTATAAAGTAAAAGGATTGTCATAGATTGTTGTGACAGTCCTTTATTGTATGAGATTATGTAAGAAGGATTATGGTTTTATTATACATTAAACGGAGTAAGGAATTGAGCAATGAATATCATAATTAGCTAAATAAGACTATAAAGAAACATCCAACTACGATGAGGACTATACTTAACAGAATTAAGGAAAAAACTAATATACCAATAGATTGGAATAACATAAATAGGACATCGATTAAAGTGATAAGATTAGATAGGAAAAATTTAAACATGAGGAATACTCCGTGGACTACGTGCATTTTCAATTAATCAAGTTTAAAAAAAATAAAGTGATGTTAAACTGATGTCAAAAAGATGTCAACTTGAAAAAGTTACAACAATCAATTTTAGCATTACAAAACAAAAGAACCGCACTGTAATGCGGTTCTAAGTGTGGTGGAACACCAGGGGTTCGAACCCTGGACCCTCTGATTAAGAGTCAGATGCTCTGCCAGCTGAGCTAGTGTTCCATAGGATGTAGTAATCTATGGCTTTATTATAGTCCTATCATTCAAATTTGTAAACGAAAAATTTATAATTTACATAGGTAAATACTTGCTATTTAAAAGGTTCTATGTAATAATAGAGAAGTCAGGAATTGCCTGGCTTTTTTAGATTGCATTTGACATAGACTTCCACTTGTGGTAGTCTATATTAGTATGTTTATGAAGTAATAGCCGTCTAGGCACTTTAAAGAGAGGTGTAAACTGATGCGTAACGCAGTAACTATGGCTTGTACTGAATGCAAGCAACGTAACTATCAGACAAACAAAAACAAAAAAAATAACCCAGATCGTATTGAAATGAATAAATTCTGTAAATTCTGTGGTAAACACACGTTACACCGTGAAACAAAATAATTTTTAATTATTTGTTGACGTGAGGATGTGATATCATGGCAGGAACTAATTCAAAAGCTCAAGCACAACAAAATGGGAATGGTAAATTCGTTCGTGAAGTGCGATCTGAGCTCAAGAAAGTAGTCTGGCCTACAAAAAAAGAGCTTGTGAACTATACGATTGCCGTATTTGTAGCAGTTATTTTAATTTCTGCTATTATTGGTATCGTTGACACAGTGTTTGCAGAACTTTTTAAATTGTTAAAGAGTGCTGTAAGGTAGGAGGCCTTTTTGATGGGAACAGATAAAAAGTGGTATGTCTTACATACTTACTCAGGCTACGAAAACAAAGTAAAAACCACTTTGGAGTTGAAAGTTCAAGCTATGGGGATGGAAGATGTGATTTCACGCATCTTGATTCCTATGGAAGATGAAATCGATGAAAAAGATGGCGTAAAAAAAGTAGTAAAACGCAAAGTCTTTCCAGGCTATGTGCTGGTAGAAATGGAAGTGAATGACGAATCTTGGTACGTGGTGCGTAATACACCAGGGGTTACAGGGTTTGTTGGTTCTGTAACAAAACCAGTGCCACTATCTGATTCTGAAGTAGCCTATATCTTGAAATCTCAAGGTTTAGATCAAGAACCAGTACAAACTCTTGATGTTGAAGTAGGAGAAACTGTCCGAATTACATCTGGTGCCTTTGAAGATAGAACAGGCGTTATTACTGAAATCAATCACGACCATGCAAAACTACGTTTAAATGTAGAAATGTTTAATCGTGAAACTCCAGTAGAGGTAGAATATTCTCAAGTTGAGAAGATTCTTTAATATATTATATAACTCTAACCTTTTTAGGCGGCCGGGAGGTTGCCAGTGGGAGGGGCAATTTCGCTCCGTTACCACCACATTTTGACGCAAGGAGGTGTAATCACCATGGCTAAAAAAGTTAGTAAAGTTGTGAAATTACAGTGCGAGGCTGGTAAAGCGAGTCCAGCGCCACCGATTGGTCCAGCTTTGGGTCAAGCAGGTGTTAACATCATGGGATTCGTTAAAGAATTTAACGAAAGAACAGCACAACAAGCTGGTCTTATCATCCCAGTTGTTATTACTGTATACGAAGATAGAAGCTTCACTTTCATCACAAAAACTCCACCAGCTGCAGTTTTATTGAAAAAAGCAGCAGGTATCCCAAAAGGATCTGGAGTACCTAACCGTGATAAAGTAGCTAAAGTTGGTCGCGATAAAGTTCGTGAAATTGCCGAACTTAAAATGCCTGACCTAAATGCTAACACTGTTGAGCAAGCTATGCGTATGGTAGAAGGTACTGCACGCAGCATGGGCATTGAAATCGTTGATTAATTAGCGTACGGTATGTGACTCACATATCGGTGGGAGGGACATCCCGTTACACCACATAAGGAGGAATAAAAATGGCAAAAGTAGGTAAGAAATATGCTGAAGCAGTAAAACTTATCGAAGCAGATAAATTCTACGAACCAGTAGAAGGTATTGAATTAGTTAAGAAAACTGCCACTGCAAAATTTGACGAAACAATTGAAATCGCTTTCAATTTGAACGTCGATCCTAAATACGCTGATCAACAAGTTCGTGGTGCCGTTGTATTACCACATGGTACAGGTAAAACTCAACGCGTACTCGTATTTGCGAAAGGCGACAAAATTAAAGAAGCTGAGGATGCTGGCGCAGATATCGTTGGTTCCGAAGAATTAGTAGCAAAAGTACAAGGTGGTTTCAGCGACTTTGACGTTGTTGTAGCTACTCCTGACATGATGGGCCAAGTTGGTCGTTTAGGTAAAGTTTTAGGTCCTAAAGGCTTAATGCCAAACCCTAAAGTTGGTACTGTAACACCTGATGTAGCTCGTGCTGTTAGCGAAATTAAAGCAGGTAAAATCGAATACCGTACAGATAAAGCTGGTATCATTGCTTGTCCTATCGGTAAAGCATCTTTCGAAGATGCGAAATTACTTGACAATTTCCGTACAATCGTTGATACTATTGTTAAAGCTAAACCTGCAGCAGCTAAAGGTCAATACATTAAAACTGTGACACTTAGCTCCACTATGGGTCCTGGCGTTCCTATGAACGTGTTTAAATTAACAAGCACTAACAAGGAACAATAATTATATATGTTCTCTTAGCTGTAGACGGCTGGCATCACACGATTTAATGAGGAAACTCGCCCGCTGAGGCTGAATCCAATCTATTATGGAATGGTTCTCGACCTCAACGTCTTCGTTGAGGTCGTTTTTACGCTAAGATAGTACATAGAAAATCACCAAAAATCTACAAGGAGGTATTCTAATGGCTGTCACTCAACAAAAACAAGCAGTTGTAGCTCAAATGAAAGAAACTCTTTCTGAAGCGAAAGGTGCTGTATTAGTTGGTTATAGCGGTTTGACTGTTGCTCAAGTAACAGATCTTCGTCGTAAATTCTTGGCTGAAGGTGTTGAATACAAAGTAATTAAAAACACTTTGACTCGCATCGCTGCTAACGAATTAGGATACGAAGGTTTCTCTGAGCATTTAGAAGGTCCTACTGCATTAGCAACTTCTAGCACAGATGCTGTAGCTCCAGCTCGTATTCTTGAAAACTTCATTAAAGACACTAAAACTGATGCTTTAACTATTAAAGCAGGTATTGTGGAAGGTGAAGTTCTTGACGCTGCAAAAGTACAAGAAATTGCAAACTTGCCGAACCGCGAAGGTATGCTTTCCATGCTTCTTTCCGTGCTTCAAGCTCCAGTTCGCAATGTAGCGTACGCAGTAAAAGCTGTTGCGGAAGCAAAAGACGAAACTGTTGCATAATAGCAACACAATTAACTAAGATAACATATATCAAAAATGGAGGATATCAATCATGGCATTGAACATCGAAAACATCGTTGCTGAATTAGAAACTGCAACTATTTTAGAACTTAATGATCTTGTAAAAGCAATCGAAGATAAATTCGGCGTAACTGCTGCTGCTCCTGTAGCTGTAGCTGCTGCTGGTGCTGCTGCTGGTGGCGCTGAAGCTAAATCCGAATTCGACGTAATTCTTAAAGACGCTGGTGCTTCCAAAATCAACGTAATCAAAGTTGTACGTGAAGCTACTGGTTTAGGCTTAAAAGAAGCTAAAGCTATTGTTGACGGCGCTCCTGCTGCTGTTAAAGAAGGCGTAGCTGCTGCTGACGCTGAAGCTTTAAAAGCTAAATTAGAAGAAGCTGGCGCTGTAATCGAATTGAAATAATTCAATTGCTAGTCAGAAACCCCTTGGACATTCGTGTTCGAGGGGTTTTCTATGTTTAGTATAGAAGTTATATAAGAGGTTATTTGATATTAATATATTATTGGAATTGCTATGAATAGGATGGGAATCTAGAATGCATTATGTATATTGTTAAAATTAATATGTATAATGGAGTCTATATCCATAGTATTCGATATATGGTATACTAGACAGGTCTATTAAAAGGTTGTAAATACAAATTAAGAACATATCCTATATTATGATGTACATGTATTTAGTGTATAGCTATATGACAGGTAAACGGATAAGAAATAGAGGAAGTTATGAAATTAATTATATCCCCTAGTAAAACAAAAGATATAAAAGGCACACCAAGTGCACCTCAGTTTGCACCACCTATGACGGAGCAAATCGTGAAACATATGCAAGGTATGTCAAAAGAAGCTCTGGGAAAGGCTTTAAAAATAAAAGATACAGTTTTAGATGAAGTATATGCTTTTTATCAAAATTATGATAACAAGTTAGAAGGGATGGCAGCACTTAGCTATGATGGGTTGTCATTTAAAAATCTTGACTACGAGGGACTTTCAGAAGCTGGAAAAGTATTTGCGAATGCTCATGTGTGGATAGGCTCTGCTTTATATGGCTTAGTAGCCCCTAATGGTGGTATCAAAGGGTATCGTTTAGATTTAATCGATCCAGTATTGAAAGCAGAAAAAACGAATCTCTATGCTTGGTGGCAACCCCTTGTCGATGCAACAGTGGCTGGTGAAGACTGGATTCTGAATTTGGCATCTAAGGAATATTCCAAATGGATCAATCATCCAAAGATGGTGACGATAGAATTTTTAGAACAGCGCAACGGTGTGTGGAAGCAGCTGAGTACATCGTCAAAACAAATGCGTGGTTCACTGGCGCATTATATTTGTGAACACCAAATTACGGAACTTTCACAGTTGCCGAAGGAATTAAAAGGATTTGTGCTAGATCCGTTGCCTGAAACGATACATGATTCATATACCCTTGCCTATCGTAAATAAATATAGAAGCATATGGACTAGTACCGATGTGTGATATGTAGTGGTTGGAAAATACTAATGCATAACACATCAAAGGGGAGTATAACCCCAGAGTTTATAAGAAAGTAAAGAAAACCCTATCAAAAGGGACGCAACAGAGGGAATATGACAGTAGACAGTATTTTACAAAAGGACCTTGTCGGTGACGATTGGTTAACAGAAGAAGAATTGCGATTTCTAATGGACATAACCGATGAGGATTTATTACAAAAAATATATAAAAAAGCATATGAAGTGAAAGCTGCTTACGTAGATAAAGTAGCTTATTATCGCGGATTAATAGAGTTTTCAAATCGTTGTATTAAAAACTGCTTATATTGTGGCATACGTCATGAAAACAATAAAACAGAACGATTCGATATGTCTCGTGATGATGTATTGAAAATGGCAAAATGGGCCTATGACCATGAATATGGCTCTTTGACCTTGCAATCTGGAGAACGTACAGATGATGCCTTTGTAGAGTATGTGGTGGAACTTATCCGAGATATAAAAAAGTTAAGCAATCATGAGCTAGGTATCACCATGTGTGTAGGGGAGCAGTCGGAAGAAGCCTATAGACAGATGCGCGAGGCAGGTGCGGACCGCTATCTTCTTCGCATTGAAACAACGAATAAGGACTTGTTTGAGATGATTCATCCTAAGGATGCGTTGCACTCCTTTGAGACTCGTGTGAATTGCTTACAATCCTTGCGTAAGGTAGGATTCCAAGTAGGTACAGGTGTTATGATAGGTTTACCAGGGCAAACCTTAGATGACTTGGTGAATGATATTCTATTCTATCGTGATATGGATATTGATATGATCGGTATGGGACCGTATGTGGTACATCATGATACACCATTAGGACAGCGTGCGTTAGAATTAGGTATTGATTCGCAAGAGGGCAAATTGGAACGAGTACAGTTAGGCTTAAAAATGATAGCTTTAACACGTTTATTCTTGAAAGATGTTAATATTGCTGCTACTACAGCGTTACAAGCTTTAGACAAATTAGGTCGTGAAAAAGGTTTGGCAGCGGGAGCCAATATCTTGATGCCAATCATTACTGTGCCAGAACATCGTGCGAAATATTTGTTGTACGATAATAAGCCTTGCGTCGATGATAATGCAGACCAATGTAAAGAGTGTTTAACTCGTCGAGTTATGTCTATTGGTGATCGTGTAGGCTGGAAACAACAAGGTAATTCACAACATTACAAAAAACGGATTCGATAATTTCATGTGAGGTGAATGATGAATTTATTAAATGAAATATTACGACATAATCGAGAATTTTTGGATAGTACCAGCCAAGAACATGGAGATGAACCTCCAACAGTGAGCAAAGTGCCAACCCGTGAAATTGCAATATTAACTTGTATGGATACGCGCTTGGTAAACTTTATGGAACAAGCTCTTGGCATTGAACGAGGTCATGCAAAAGTGATCAAATCAGCGGGCAACTCCATTTCAGGTATGTTTGACAGCGTGGTACGTAGTTTGCTTGTGTGTATTTACGAGTTAGGCGTATCTGAAATTTTTGTTATCGGGCACTACGAATGTGGCATGGCGAAAACGACTTCTGAAAGTTTAACAAAAGCTATGCTATCTCGTGGGGTATCTCCAGATGCTATTCAGATGGTTCGCCACGAGTTAGAACATTGGGCAGATGGATTTTCTCATCCAGTAGATAATGTGCAAGAAACTGTTAGCATGCTTCGTATGAATCCATTGATTCCAAAGGATGTAGCCGTGCATGGGTTGATGATACATCCTAACTCTGGAGAAGTAGAAGTTGTAGAAGTTGGCTATGACTTATAAAAAGTAATTGACAAATAGAATCTATCTATGGTATCCTTAAAAAGTACCATGGAGGATTACTCAAGAGGCTGAAGAGGACGGTTTGCTAAATCGTTAGGTCGGGTTACCGGCGCTAGGGTTCGAATCCCTAATCCTCCGCCACAATTGAGAGTACATATGCTAAGCATATGTACTCTTTTGTTTTTTAGAAACTATAAATCGTCTAATAAACGTCAAAGAATATATAGGAAAAGTAGGATTAGTGTCATTAAAATGCATTTAATAAAAACACTATAAAAAGTATTTATAAAAATTAGTTAAGGAGACAATAACTATTTGTTATTTCACAAAACAAGCACAGTACTGTATACTACAAACATGCAAAGCGAGCACGCTTGAGGTTAATGTAGAGGAAGCGTGTTAACAGAAGGAAGGAAGTAACGACTATGAGCTTATTACAAGCATGGATAGAGAATTTAAAAGAGCACCGTTTAGAGGCCTGTGAAGCAAGCCAATGTGCAGATCATAGTATCAAAGGCTGGCCGCATCCTTGGACTTCTGAATTGCATGATGAAGAAGTTGTAGAAGTATTTGTAGCTGAATGCTGCAATCAATAATTTGTGTACTTTTCCCTTTATATAGAGGACTCCAACAAGAAGCACAAAAAACCACGGTGAAGGAAGACACCGTGGTTTTTTGTTGCTGTCATAAAGACTGTATAGTATATATAAGAATTGTATCAACCACATGAGTAGACTGATATAAATCCTGTACATATGGGATCAGTGCACTACGCTTCGGATATATCAGTAGTATATGGAAGTTCTACCATGCGAACCTCTTGTAATTCCCAATGGAGGTTACCACCGGTTAGATTTGTAAGCTCTGTTTCCAAAGAACTCACAGTGTCTGGATCTACATAAATTTCAATAGATACAACATCTGTAAAAGATGCCGTATAATGGAGATTAAGGCTTTGTAATTGTCGCTCTATTGATCCGAAGTTAGAATAATCAATGGAGATGGTAACTATTTGACGAGGAGTAATCAGTATCTTAGGTCCTTCATGGACAGCTTTGGCAACACTGTGAGAATAAGCTCGAATAAGACCACCTGCACCGAGTTTGATCCCTCCAAAGTAGCGAGTGACCACCACAGCTACATTTGTAATACCTGTCTTTTTTAATACTTCTAGCATAGGCTTACCAGCAGTGCCTGAGGGCTCACCGTTGTCGGAGGAACGTTGTTGTTCTTGACGAGGGCCAATAGCGTAGGCGGTGCAGTTGTGGGTGGCATCCCAAAACTCCTTTGAGATACGTTGGATGAAGGTTTGTGCTTCAGCCTCGTTACTAACGGGAGCGATAGTTGCAATAAACCGGGACTTTTCCGTGATATATTCAGTTCTAAATTCGTTGGCTATGGTGATATAAGAATGGGGAATGTCTGACATAGGAACTCCTGTATAAAAACGATGCAAATTAGTTTATAATCTTTGTGTATCTATAGTATAACATAAGTTAGTAGTATGTGGTTATTTATGAGAAGACAGACTTTGACAATACCATCGGCCATAAATATGAAATCAATTATGCGTATACTATGAAATATATGGGAAATGTGTTAACATATTCATATTCATATAAATATTAATGTGAATAAAATTATTCACAGTTTTTATTGGACTGTACATTATTAGGAGGAAAGATGCGTAAAGAAGAGTTTTCCATTATAGGTATGCATTGCGCAGCTTGTGTAGGGCGTGTAGAAAAAGTGGTAAGCAAATTAGACGGTGTAGCTGATGTGAAAGTCAACTTGCTTACGAATAAGGGAACCGTAACGTACACAGACAATAGTACTATTGGCGCAACAGAAGTTATTGAATCTATTGGAAAAATCGGTTTTGGTGCTCATATTAGTACTGATGATAGCGCCCCTGTAGAAACACAATCACATATAAAAGAATACATTCGCTTAGGTGTGGCTGCACTGATGGCTATCCCTATGATGGTATCCATGATGGGGCACTACCTCTGGCATTGGCCGATGCTATCTCATGAGATTGAGTTGGTCTTAGCTACGATTGCTCAATTTGGAGCAGGTTGGATTTTTTATACCAGTGCTTTCGCAGCCGTTCGCAGTGGTACGCTGACTATGGATGTACTAGTAGCATTGGGTACATCCGTAGCCTATGGATTCAGTATCTATCAAATGGCAGTAGGGAATCATGATGTGTACTTTGAAACCTCTGCGTGGCTTATTACTTTTATTTTGTTAGGCAAACTGTTAGAAAATATTGCTAAGGGCCGTACGTCTGAAGCAATCCAAAAATTAGTAGCATTACAACCGAGCGTGGCTCATGTAGAACGTAACGGGGAATGGACGGATGTTCCTACAAAGGAGATTGTTTTAGGGGATAAAATCCAAGTACGATCTGGTGAAAAGGTGCCTGTAGATGGGATTATTTTAGAAGGCCATTCCGCAGTGGATGAGTCTATGCTTACTGGTGAAAGCGTGCCTGTAGAAAAAAGTTGTTCAAGTCAAGTAATCGGGGCTACAGTGAATGTATCCGGCACATTTATTATGAAAGCTACTGCTATTGGAGAAGAAACAATGCTATCCCAAATTATTAAAGTGGTGGAGCAAGCGCAATCATCTAAAGCGAGCATTCAACGTATAGCCGATGTGGTGGCATCTTATTTTGTGCCCGTGGTCATGGGGATTGCCGTTCTTACAATGGGAATTTGGTATTTCGGATTAGGCTCCACAGTAGGAGAGGCTTTATTACATGGGACAGCAGTACTAGTGATTGCCTGCCCGTGTGCCTTGGGATTGGCGACACCCACATCCATCATGGTAGGTTCAGGACTTGGGGCTGAACATGGGGTACTCATTAAAAGTGCGGAGTTTCTGGAAAAAGCAGGTCATATCAATGCTATTATCATGGATAAAACTGGGACTTTGACAGAAGGAAAATTATCTGTTACGAAAGTGATATATACAGCAGGGGATGAAATGTATAACTTGGCTTTCACAGTAAATCTTGAAAAAGGGTCTACCCATCCAATTGCACAAGCCATTGTAAAATACGGCGTAAGCAAAGGGGTACCACGGATGATTGTGAAAGACTTCCAAGACATTCCAGGTAAAGGATTGGAAGGACGCATAGCTGGTAAACTTGTGAAAGTCGGTCATACTCGTTGGATGCAAGAACTAGGCGTTGATATAACTCCATGGCAAGCGGAGATTCACAGTATGGAAGAAGCAGGGAACTCCATATCCATATTGATAGTAGATGGAGCAGTACATGGTATTTGGGCTGTAGCGGACACATTACGTCCAGAAACGCCAGAAGTAGTGAAAGCTTTACAAGATCAAGGGATTGATGTGTGGATGGTAACAGGAGACAATGCGCGTACAGCAAACTATGTAGCAGCCCAAGCAGGAATCTCGCATGTGGTAGCGGAAGTGTTACCTCAAGATAAAGCAAATACCATCGCCATATTGCAAAACCAAGGGAAATCCGTTGGTATGGTAGGTGATGGTATGAATGATGCGCCAGCTTTAGCACTAGCAGATATTGGATTTGGTATTGGACATGGTACTGATGTAGCCATTGAGGCAGCAGATATCGTGTTGGTACGAAATGACTTGCGTACCCTAGTACAAGCAGTAGCTATCAGTCGTAAAACGATGACAAATATTAAACAGAATTTATTTTGGGCGTTGATCTTTAATTGTATTGGGATTCCATTGGCAGCCATGGGCTATTTAAACCCTATTATTGCCGGAACCGCCATGGCATTTAGTTCTGTTACTGTGGTAAGTAATGCATTGCGATTAAAAGGAACACGGCTGTAAGCTAGTAAAGTATATCTATGATAGATGGTAGCACCTGAGCAGTGCATGAGTATATATGATGTGCAAAAGATAGTATGAAGAAAGACTATAGCAACTGTGTAAGTGCGACAGTTTGCTATAGTCCTTTTTATATATAATCGTGTTTATGAAAGTAGTGATATAAAAATAGAACCCCAACTCAAGGGAAGAAGAGTTGGGGTTTTGTTTCGGACAAGGTCCTATCTATTTCACTCAAAGGTTGGGGTATATTCTAATAGTATGGGCGTACGTATTTGAATCAACCTTTTTTGTGCTTGCATTTACCAGCTGTGTTGCCGCTCATAATGCGGTTGAACATAGCGTGGATTTCCTCGGAAGATTGACCTTCTTCACGAGCTGCTTTAATATGACGCATTGCCATATCGTAGCGGGCTAACTTCTCAGGATCATTTGCGTAAAATTCGCGACCTTTGTGTCCACATGCCATGGGTGTAGCCTCCTTATACAAAATAGTTTATACTTATTAACTTACTCATTGAGGACTCCTGTACATCTGGTACCTATCCTCTAATAGAATAATAAAGTATATGCTTATAGTAGAGTCAATATATAAAAATCATTATTTTAAATATTTGCTGAATTGTGTACCAACCATTGATATTGTCAGGTTTGGTGATACAATAGATATAGAAATTTTCTTTGTAGATGAGAATTACTAAATAAATTTATTACTATATATGAGTGTTGATTTATATGTTGAAAAGTCTATAATCATGCTATACTAGGGGATATGATTAAACTATATACCTATAGTCTAGTTTTTTGTTAAACGTAGTTAGATAACATGATATGAATATCAATAAAAGGGAAGGGCATAGATGATACGAGATATTTATATGACTATTGGAGATATATCAAAGATTTATGGTATATCGAAACAAACCATTTTATACTATGAAAAGTTAGGACTTTTTCCACCAGCAAAAATTGAGGAGAATGGTTACCGCTATTACACTTTGGAAGAATGCTATCGATTAGAAATAATCTTAACCTTAAAAAAACTAAACCTTTCTTTAAAAGATATACAAGACTATGTGGAACACCGTGGGCCACAAATGTTACGAACCTTATTGGAAGATGCAAGGCATGGATTTGATCGGGATATTAACGATTTATATACGAATAAGATGAATTTAGAGAGAACCTTGTTTAATTTAGAGAGATATTTGAAAGTCCCTCAAAACAGGCTCTTTTTTGGTATGAAAGAAGAATCTTTTTATGCTTTGACCCCTTATGATGCAGATGAAAAGGGAAAGAAAAAGTTATTTACCTTATTAGAACATCAGGCTAAACTCATAGAGGATGTATCATTTAAAGCGATTCAAGTGGGGATGGCTATTGATGGTGAAGACTATGAAAAGGGGGATATTATCAAGTATAGTTATTATTGTACAGATATAGGGTTTGACTATGAAGGGGATATGGAAATTGTCACACGTCCTAGAGGAATGTATTTAGAAATGTTTTATACGGGTTTATATGAAGAGCAGGCACAGTGGATGTATGATAAGGTAAGTAGCTATCTTTCATATGAAGGATTGCAAATCGCAGGGCCTGTATATATTGAACCTGTACGTAATTATTGGACTGAAATAGACCGAAGTACCTATTTGTCAAAGATTACTGTTCCTGTAGAAGCTATAGAAGAATAAAATATGCAGAATACATTCTATCTAGCTATGAAAAATGGAATATTACAACCTAATACATGAACCCCTATAAAGATGAGAGTAAATAATGGTTGCATTTACGTATTCCTGTAAAGCTAAAATACTTTACAGATGTTGACAAGTTTTGTAAATGTTGGTAATATAAGGTGTAAATATTTTTTGCTTGACAGATAATACTTTCAAAAAGCTTAGAGGAGGAACCATGGAAGAACGAATGGCAATTAGTTTGTTGTTAGATTTTTATGGATCCTTGCTGACAGATCGGCAACGAGAGTGTTATGCTTTGCATCATGAAGATGATATGTCACTAGGTGAAATTGCAGAAGAGTTGAGTATCTCAAGACAAGCGGTGCACGACAATATTGAACGAGCAAAAGCTAGTATGGAAGGATATGAAGAAAAGTTACACCTTATTGAACAGTATTTATTACGGCGAGAGATTGTAAAACAGATCAAAGATGAACTAACATCTGTTGCTGTTACATCTGAATCGATTCAGTCATTATTAACACAATTGGAGGGCTAGTATGGCTTTTGAAAATTTAACGCATAAATTACAAGAAGCCTTTGCATCCTTAAAGGGAAAAGGTAAAATTTCTGAAGAAGATGTTAATCTAGCGTTACGACAAGTTCGCTTTGCTTTGCTAGAAGCAGACGTAAACTTTGGAGTAGCGAAAGATTTCATTGCCCGTATCAAGGATAAAGCCTTGGGTGAGGAAGTGTTTGGTTCCTTGAACCCTGCGCAAACAGTTATTAAAATTGTGAATGACGAATTGACTGAGTTATTAGGTGGTACTGAAAGTCGTATTATGATTTCTCCAAAAGCACCGACTATCATTATGTTGGTAGGCTTGCAAGGGGCAGGTAAAACGACTACAGCTGGTAAGTTGTCTGTACACCTTCGTAAACAAGGTAAGCATCCGATGTTAGTAGCAGCCGATGTGTATCGTCCGGCAGCGATTAAGCAATTGCAAGTAGTGGGCGCTCAAATCGATGTTCCTGTATTCGCCAATGAAACGCCAGGTGCTAATCCGGTAGAAATTGCTAAAGCTGGTATTGAAGAGGCAAAACGCTTGTTCAAAGATATTGTCATCATCGATACAGCAGGTCGACTTGCTATTGACGAAACTTTGATGGATGAACTAGCCAATATCAAGAGTGAAGTAAAACCTCATGAAATCTTGCTAGTGGTAGATGCTATGATTGGTCAAGATGCAGTAGGCACAGCAGAAGCATTTAATAATTACTTAGGCCTAGATGGTGTTATTCTTACGAAAATGGATGGTGATGCCCGTGGTGGTGCAGCGCTTTCTATTAAAGCGGTAACAGGAACACCAATTAAATTTACAGGTACTAGCGAAAAGATGGACGGATTAGAAGTATTCCATCCGGATCGCATGGCATCTCGTATTCTTGATTTAGGCGATTTCAAAACATTGATTGAAAATGTGCAAAGTTCCATCGATGAAGAAGAAGCAAAAAGAATGGCTGAGAAAATGGCCAAAAATAGCTTTACTTTAGATGATTTCTTAGCACAAATGAACCAAATCCGTAAATTAGGTCCTTTGCAAAATATTTTGGGGATGTTACCTGGGATGGGAAAACTAAAAGACCAACTAGCGGGATTTGACCTAGATAATAAAGAAGTACGTCAAATTGAAGCCATTATCAAATCTATGACGATGGCAGAACGTACGGATCCTAATATATTGAATGGATCTCGTCGCAAACGTATTGCGGCAGGTTCTGGTACTACAGTACAGCGGGTGAATCAGTTGATAAAACAATTTGAAGAGGCTCGCAAGTTTATGAAGCAAATGCAGTCTATGAGCAAAGGTAAGAAGGGCATGTTCCCTAAATTACCGTTCATGGGATAATATTCTATTTAAGGAGGTGAAAGAAGAATGTTAAAAATCCGTTTAACTCGTTTAGGTGCTAAAAAAGCTCCTTTCTATCGTATCGTTGTTGCTGACTCCCGCGCTCCACGCGAAGGCCGTCCAGTTGATACAGTAGGTCAATACGATGCTACTAAAAACCCAGCAATCGTTAATATTGACGAAGAGAAAGCATTAGAGTGGTTGGGTAAAGGTGCACAACCTACTGATACTGTTCGCTCCTTGTTCAAAAAACATGGTGTTATGCAAAAATTTGCTGACGCTAAAAAATAATTAATAGAGAGGCGTACTGTGATGCAAGAATTAATTACATTAATTGTTCAATCATTAGTTAAGCAACCTGAAGCCGTTTCTGTTACTATGGAAGTTCGCGATCAAGTGGAAGTCTATGAAATTCGTGTCGCACCTGATGACATGGGTAAAGTAATTGGAAAACAAGGTAAGATTGCGAAAGCGATTCGCGCTGTGGCTAAAGCAGCGGCTATTAAAGAGAACAAGAAGATATCCGTTGATATTGTCTAAAAGGGTGGTAACATGGAAGAAATGACATTACGCGTACCCGTGGCAATTAAGTCTAAGGTTACGGACACTTTAAAAAACAAAATCATTGCTGATTTACAACAACAAATGGATATGGTGGATCAAGATTTACAACAAATCGAATTCCAAGCAAAACGTTTGTTAAGTGAACAAGCAAAAATTGATGCACAAGGTTTAATCCAATTGCGTCAACAAATCGAGGAAGACAAGCAACAACGCGTAGCTTTCAAAGCTCAAGTAGCAGAGCGTTTGAAAGAAGCGGAGAAGCTTGAAATTGGTTCAGAAATTGCTCAAGGTCAAATGGAGCAAACGATTACTGTGAAAATCGGTGATAATTTAGATGCTCTTATGGGGTCTGAAATTTTGCTAGAAGATGGCAAAGTGGTAGCATTCCGTAAATAATGGATATGCAAGAACTGATTACTATCGGTGTGATCGTCGCTCCGCACGGTGTGCGGGGCGATGTTCGTATATTGCCGAGAACAGACTTTCCAGAACGGTTTATGAAAATGGATGTGTGCTACATCAATGGTCAACCATACCATATTACATCTGCTAAATTTCATAAACAGTTTATTTTGGCTACTTTCAAAGAATTGCCCGACCGCACTGCTGTAGAGCGTTTGGGGAAACAAGAGATTAAAGTGCCAAGACAAGATTTGGTGGAATTGCCAGAAGATAGATATTATATCTTTGAAATCGAAGGCCTTGCCGTAGAAGATACAGAAGGCAACGATTTAGGTATGGTAAAAGAAGTACTACAACCTGGTGCAAACGATGTGTACGTAGTCGCCAAAGAGGGTGAGCCTGATTTATTATTGCCTGCCTTGAAAACGGTGGTATTAACCATTGATATTGAAGGTGGTAAGATGATCGTAGATCCTCCAGAATGGTTGTAATAGAAAAGTCCCTTGTACTGAGTGGAGTGATGCATTCAGTACAGGGGACTTTTTGTGTTCTGTAATATAATTTGATTCTATACTATATCTTGGGGGACAGTAAAGGCATCCTTCAAAGGCCATATTTTTTCTTTATAAAAATAAGCAGAATAATTTACTATACCAGTAAGGATATATATAACAAGACTATGGTTAGATTATATTGAATTTTGCACATATATAGGGCTGGTGGTGTAATCATAATGGCTGTCACGATAGCGTGGATTATCTACGGTGAGTCTCCATAGTCGACTTGCCAGTTGATCTTGATCGCATAGTACTTTGGTAATGCCAGTTGCCTGTTGACAGAAAGGTGCCCATTTTTGGACGATAGGGATAGAGGGGCGCTTTTCTTTTAAGTATTGACGTCCTCGGTCATTGAAAGCTAGTAGGCGAACATAGGTAGGCCCTTGCTGGTGACACTCTTGGAACATCTCTTTAGTGCGGTGGAAAAGGCTGTAGCTAGCAATACGATCGAGACGAGCATAGGTGTAACGTTTTGATTTTAAACTTTCACGGCCTTGTTCCCAAGAGGAGAGGGCGCTCGCAGTGAGCCATGCATCTTCTAACCCGTCGCTCATGTCATGTAAGGTTTGCAAATCTTCCTTTGTAGCTACACGGCTAGTGATGTGAATCATATCATAATAGCGGTTTAGAGCGGCATAATAGTTAGCCTGCACGATGTCCATAGCAAGAGGAGATACGATAGGAGGGAGGTATTGATACCACTTGGAATCGCTTTCTTCTACAGCAGTATAGGCATCGACTCCTGACTCACTTAAAGAGATAGAGGGATTAATTGCTAATGAGGCGTAAGGTGGGTAAGAGGTATCAGATACTTGCTGCTTGTCCTGAGAACGGGATAGGCTAGAAGATATTTGTTTAGAGGCATAAATAGCGTTTCGTAAGGCTGTGCCAGAAGGTAAGAAATCTCCTAAGGCTGGATTGTGATGGGAACTAGTGCGCTCCACGGGAATGATATCTAACTTGATATGATAGCGGTATAAGGCGCGTATGTATTCAATACCTAAGATAGTATTAGGGTCAGAGTCTACAATACTCATGTCCTTCAAGTGGTCTAATTTGTTGCCTTTTGATGACTGTTGTTCTATTAGTGGAAGCTTGGCATCGGATATATTTTTCCCTAGAAAATCTTCAGTATTGAAAGCGGAACTTACAGAATGACACTGCTGGATTGCTTTGCGTAAGGAGGTACCATAGGAGTACCCTTGCTTTAGAAGCGTGCGCAATGATTCTTGTGTACAAGGATGATCTAGAGTTTTGGCGGCGGATACAAGTTCTTCTACTTGTGTATGATTAGCGCCAAAGGAAATGGCATTACATCCCAAGGCATGTAACAATCGTACCCCACTGGAGGCAAAATATTCTGCAGAACTGACTGCGAACATAGAAGGTAACTCAAACACAATGTCAGCACCACCCATGACAGCCCATTGGGCACGGTGAAATTTAGAAAATATGGCAGGTGTTCCCCGTTGCACAAAGTCGCCGCTCATCACAACGAGTAAGGTTGCATCGGGATGTGTACGGCGAAGCTCATGTAATTGATGGGCGTGCCCTTTATGAAAGGGATTATACTCTGCAATAATTCCTATGGTGTTCATAATCTAGTACCTCCTGTTATGTATATTAGTATATCATGAGATAACACATTCATAAATGATATAGAATGTCCAAATATGTGGAAATGGAAGATAAATGACATTCTTTTGCTGGGAGGGTAAGAAGAATTTGAATTATACGAAATAGTTATATACAATAGAATTGCTAGGCATGAGAGAAAGGTAAAAAAGGGTAGAAAAAGATATAAAATTAATGTTATAATTGAGTGTAGAAATTATGTCTATTAGAGGTAAACATATGAAGCAATATATCATAGGCCTTGGTTTAGGAATGGTGTTGTTCTTAGGTGGCTGTGGTAGTCAACAAGCCATCGATACCTATAGTTTTGGTCAAAAAGTCATCAATGTAGGTCAATCGGAAGTGATTGTAGATTCTCCGTTTGACTTTGGTCAGTTGGATAGAATTACAGCCAATGAAAAGGGACAACCTTTGACCATCTATGCAGGACTAGATAAAAATTATGGTGTCTATGTAAGTGCTACACAGGCTTCAACAGGAGCGCCATTGCCAAGGTTAGAAGAGGGCGCAAAATTAGGGCAGCAAGCTTTGGTTAAAGAATTAAGCCAAACGGGTGCCAATATACCATGGGACCAAGAGCAAGTGCAGGTGGACGGCGTACAGGCTGTGAAATCTACTATGCTAGCAGGTGCTAATGGACAAAAAATTAGGTTTACTCAGTATACTTTCATTGATAAAGGTGTACTGTGGAATATACGCTATTCATACAGTGATAGTTCTCCACAAGGAGAAGAAATCAATCAACGTGTGAATGGGCACATTCAAGTTACTAAGAAAGAGGGATAAGACATGAACGTTTTAGTAGTAAACTGCGGTAGCTCCTCCTTAAAGTATCAATTAATTGATATGGAGCATGAAGTTGTATTGGCGAAAGGTCAATTTGAAAAAATCGGTTCCGATGATGCTATTTTCACTCATCGTCGTCCAGATGCTGACAAATTAGAACGCATCGAACCAGTGGCTGACCACAAAGTGGCGTTACAAGTCTTATTGGATATTTTAGTTGATCCAGAACACGGCGTAATTGCATCCATGGATGAAATTGACGCTGTAGGTCACCGTGTAGTACATGGTGCTGAAAAATTTGCTGACTCTGTGTTAATCACTCCAGCAGTCATGGAAGCATTGGAAGAATGCGCAAAAATCGCTCCACTTCATAATCCTCCAAACATTCAAGGTATCGAAGCATGCCAAAAAATTATGCCAAATGTACCACAAGTTGGTGTATTTGATACAGCATTCCATCAAACAATGCCAGCTGAGGCATTCTTATATGGTCTTCCATACGAAGCATACACTGATTTAGGTGTTCGCCGTTATGGTTTCCATGGTACTTCCCACAAATATGTAGCACAACGTGTAGCTGAATTGATGGGTAAACACATGTCCGATCTTCGCATCGTATCCTGTCACTTAGGTAATGGTTCTTCCGTTACAGCTATCAAAGGTGGTCGTTCTATCGACACTTCCATGGGTTTCACTCCATTGTCCGGTTTGATCATGGGTACTCGTTGTGGTGATATCGACCCAGCTATCGTACCTTACTTGATGGAAAAATGGGATATGACATACCATGAAATCGATGCTATTATGAACAAAAAATCTGGTGTATTTGGTATTTCTGGTGTTTCCAATGACTTCCGTGTCATCGAAGAAGCAGCTGAAGAAGGCAATAAACGTGCTCAATTAGCATTGGATATGTTCCATTATAAAGTTCGTGCTACAATCGGTGCTTACGTAGCTGTTATGGGTGGTGTTGACGCTATCGTATTCACAGCTGGTATCGGTGAAAATGGTATTGGTAACCGTGATGCAATCTGTAATGGTTTAGAATACTTAGGCACTCGTATTGATGCTGATCGCAACAATGTTCGTGGTAAAGAAGCTGAAATCAGTGCAGAAGGTTCCAAAGTTAAAATCTTTGCAATTCCTACAAATGAAGAAATCATGATCGCTCGTGATACAAAACGTATTACTAGCCCATTAGTGATGAAAAACTGGTAATCTCTGATTATTTGTGAAAGAGTCTCCTCTATGAGGGGGCTCTTTTTGTTGTTGACAAATGCTTTCATCCATTGCTATCCTAGCATTAAGAGTGATGATGGTAATCATGAAAGGGGACAGTATGCCTATACAGTATCAAGAACAATCGAAACATTCCAAAGCGGGAATTGTATTGGTCAGTGTATTTATTGCGATAGCATTGGGAGCATTGGTATATAGTGTATGGCGCTATATAGAGGTAGGTAATGTAGCTTTAGCAGAAATATTGATAGAAGGAATGATTCTATTTGTCCTTGTATCGCAGGCAGTAGGGACTTACACATTTACCTTAACAGAATCTGAGCTTATAATTGATGAGATAGGATTGCTGGGTAAGAAGCGAATGGTCATTCCCTATGCTATGATAAATGGGGTGTATCGATTTAAGCAATCCATAATGCCACCTTTAAAGTTTCGTTATAAATATCGAAAGTTGTCCTCTACAGATGATCGCTTAGTGTGGGCACTAGCTTACTCAGTGGTGGAAGGGAAAAAATTAAAACATGGCCGTGTGTTATTGAAAGCAGAACAAGAGTTGTTTGATGTCTTAGCACAGCATGTACCGAACTTGATACAGGTGAAAGAAGACCAAGTTGTCTTTCATGCATACCTAAGAGAAGATGCCTTCAAACATGGTGAAGATTTTGAGATCTATGCAGCGAATGTATATGGGCAAGGTCAAGGGGAGGCAGAAGAAGCAAAAGAGTAAGGCTGGTTTGCACAGGTTACATAGGAAGTTTATATTGGGATGTATATTGTGATAGTTAGACCTCAATTGCTAAAAGATGTAAGACAAAGTTTGAAGAAAATAAAAGGATTTTTTCAGTCTACAGCGAATACAGTATAATACAGTATTAAAGAAAGATATATGAGTACCTATCCATGGTACATAGTGATGCGTCACACTCTTCGGAGTGTGGCGTGTTGTCGTTTATAGGAGTAGAGGATGTACTTTCAAATGTTGGAGGAATTATGTTGGACTTACAATCGTATCAAATGCCACGAGAAAAATTTATTGCCTTAGGCGCTGAAGCACTAGAGTTAGAAGAGTTATTAGCCATTTTATTACGAACAGGTCGAAAGGGGGCTAGTGTCTTGGAAGTGGCTCATGATGTGATAAAGCGCATGGAAGGGTTAGTAGGAGGTTTGAATAATGTTACCGTAGATGCGTTGCGAGAAATTGATGGCATTGGACAAGACAAGGCGGTGACTATTTGTGCAGCCATCGAACTGGGCAGACGTTTAGGGCAAATGAAAGTCAAACGAGATTGGGAAGATTTTAGCACTCCAGAGGCGGCAGCTAATTACATGATGGAACGACTTCGGCATAAAACAGAAGAACATTTTTATGTCTTGTTACTGACAGTGAAAAATAAATTGATCAAACCTGTTCTAATTTCTAAAGGGGGATTGACTAGTAGTACGGCAGAGCAACGAGCCGTATTCCGCCAAGCTATCGAGGCCAATGCGGCAGCTATTATTTTGATGCATAACCATCCATCAGGAGATCCTACGGAGAGCAGTGATGACGTGCGAGTGACGAAAATTTTTGCCAAAGCTGGGGAAGTGATGGGGATTCCTGTGCTGGATCATATTATTATTGGTGATGGTATTTATGTAAGCTTATTAGAAAAAGGGATACTATAGGTGCAGATGTTCTATAAATTTGCTATAATTAAATGATTAGAACAATGAAAAGAAATCAGAGGTTATAGCGTGCGAATTATTGGAATAGATCCGGGCTATGCGATTTGTGGATATGGTATCATCGATGTTATAGGGAGTTCTCTAAAACCTGTTACCTACGGAGTGATAACCACAGAGGCGAAAACGCCAGAAGCAAGCCGGTTAGAAATTATATTTAATGAGCTAAGCGATATTTTAGAAGAATTTCGCCCTCAAAAATTTGGTATAGAAAAATTGTACTTTGCCCGCAATGTAACTACGGGTATCGGCGTAGCACAGGCAAGAGGCGTTACACTACTGGCGGCAAGTCAACAAGATTTACCGATTTATGAGTATACACCATTACAAGTAAAACAATCTGTGGTGGGCTATGGGAAAGCCACAAAAGAGCAGGTCACGTATATGACGATGAACTTATTGGGGATTCGTGAAAAAATTAAGCCTGATGATGCTGCTGATGCCTTAGCGATTGCTATTTGTACAGCCCATAGTTCCCATACGGATACATTAAAGCAAATTTTACAACTGTGAGGAATTTATGATTGCATATATAAAAGGGATTGTTACCCATCGATTGCTAGATGCGGTGTATATCAATGTTCATGATGTAGGGTATCGTGTGTACGTACCTAGTTCAGTACAAAGTCAATTGCAAGTAGGTGAAGAAACTTGTTTATTCACTTATACCAATGTACGTGAAGATGCCATTCAGCTGTATGGCTTTTTGACGATGGAAGATTATGAGTTGTTTTTACTGCTCATTTCCGTATCGGGAGTGGGACCAAAATTAGGTCTTGGTATTTTATCAGCCATAAGTCCAGAACATTTTGTAGGACTCATCATTAGTGGTGATACTAAAGGGCTTCAAAAGTTGCCTGGTATCGGTAAAAAATCAGCGGAACGTTTAGTCTTGGAATTGAAGGATAAAATTGAAAGCCTTGGCATTGCTGGAACTTTCACTGCACCGGGAAGAATTTCACTAGTAGAACAAGTGCCAGTAGGCACTACAGAAGAAGTGTTAGAAGCGCTTATGGCATTAGGATATAGTGCACAAGAGGTGCAGCCTGTAATCCAAGATGTCTACGATGGCACACAGGAAGTACCTGTCTTATTAAAACAAGTGTTAGCGGCATTGGGTAAAGGGCGATAAGAATGGAACAAGAAAATCGAATTGTAACCATGCAGGAACGGGAGGAAGACAATTGGCAATTTAGTCTTCGTCCTCGCTATTTAAAAGAATATATTGGGCAAACACAAGCAAAGGAGAACCTTCATATTTTCATTGAAGCTGCCAAGCTACGGGGTGATACATTGGACCATGTGTTGTTATATGGGCCTCCTGGACTTGGTAAAACTACTTTAGCTGGTATTGTTGCTAATGAATTAGGTGTAAATTTCCGTGTTACTTCTGGGCCGGCCATAGAACGAGCTGGTGATCTAGCGGCTTTATTGAGCAATTTGCAACCGGGGGATGTGCTATTTATTGATGAAATCCATCGATTATCTCGATCTGTAGAAGAAGTGTTATATTCTGCGATGGAAGATTATGCTTTGGATATCATTATTGGTAAAGGTCCAAGTGCCAGATCTGTACGCATTGAATTGCCTAAATTTACACTGATTGGTGCTACCACACGAGCGGGTTCTTTGGCGGCACCACTACGTGATCGCTTTGGTGTGATTAGCCGTTTAGAATATTATAAGCAAAATGAGCTGGAATTTATTGTGAGCCGTTCTGCTGATATTTTAGATATTCATATGGACCCAGAAGGGGCTAGTGAAATCGCCCGACGTTCTAGAGGAACCCCTCGTATTGCCAATCGTTTGTTGAAACGTGTCCGTGATGTGGCACAAGTATTGGGCGATGGTGTAATTACAAAAGATATTGCGGACCAGGCATTACAGCGGTTAGATATTGATAAACTAGGACTAGATCGTATCGATCGACGGATTTTAAGTACTATCATTGAAAAATTTGATGGTGGCCCTGTAGGGGTGGACACGATTGCAGCCTCTGTGAGTGAGGAACGTGAAAGTGTTGAAGATGTGTATGAACCGTATTTGATGCAACTTGGTTTGCTGGCGCGTACAAATCGTGGGCGTATCGTCACTCCTGCTGCCTATGACCATTTAGGAATCCCTAGAAAGGTGGATGCATGAAAAAGCTAGGATATCGCTATGTAGCGATAGCAGTGATGACGGCTCTATTAGGAGGTATACCTTTTGTAGGAGCGGCAGCATCGCAAAAGGAAGCGCCTAAACGTACATTAGTGAAAACCACTTTTGTGAAACCCAATGAAAGAAAAGGAGCTACGCCTGTAAAGCGGATTGGTTCTAAACCAAAAGTACAATCACCGATAAAAGCAGATCCAAAAGGAAAGGCAGCAGTATCTAACAATGGTACAAAGCAATCGGTAAAACAAGAGATGAAATCGATAACGTCCAAGAGTAGCGAAACTGTTAAAAGCTCTAGCGGAGAGCCGGTCATCCGTGTATTGCTTGGGTATAGATCACAATCTTTTTCCATTAGTAGTGCTATGCCTATGGTTGTTCTAGATAGCCGTGGACATCAAGTGCAAACGATTAAAGAAAATCAGAGTGTAACAGTTTCAAGTGGAGGTGGATCAGTACATATAAATGGACATAGTATTGATAAGTCCATTACTGTTCAAAATGCAAAAGGTAGATATGGATCTGAATTGCAAACATTAGGGAAAACCTATCGTGGTGCTGTGACAGTACACGCTAATGTATCGGGATCTATGAGTGTTATTAATGTACTGGGGTTAGAACAATATGTACAAGGTGTAGTGCCGGAAGAAGTAGTACCTAGTTGGCCTACGTCGGCCCTAGAAGCACAAGCAGTGGCAGCTAGAACCTATGCATTACACTCCATGAAGAGCAAACAAAATAGTATCTATGATATTGGAACTACCACAGCTGATCAAGTATATGGAGGTAAAAGTAGCGAATTTACTAGTACTAATGCAGCAGTAAAGCGCACGCATGGTGTGGTTATTACTTATCAAGGACAACCCATTAATGCTCTCTTTCATTCAGATGGCGGTGGCTACACAGAAGATAGTGTAAATCTGTGGGGTAATGATTTACCATACTTAAAAGGAGTGGTAGATTACTCTAATCATGAAGGGACCACGGTTTGGAATGTCATCACTAGTCGTCAAAGTATAGAACAAAAATTAGCGGCAGCCAGCAAATCTGTAGGATACTTACAGAAAATTGAACTATCTCCGCTGGCAGATCGACCTATGAAAGTACAAGATCGAGGGGTATCAGGTCGTGTAAAAACGATGAAATTTATCGGTGAAAAAGGCTCTGTATCGCTTACAGGAGAACAGGTGCAAGGGATATTTGGGTTGAAATCTACCTTATTTGATTTTTATGTAGGACAAACCCCGCCCAGTCGAATTCAGGGTTCTTCCGTAAAAGCGAACCATATTTTTAATAAAGCCAATCAGACAGTGACAATTCATGGGTATGGTTGGGGACATGGTTTGGGACTTTCACAGTGGGGAGCGGCGGAAATGGCGAGTCGAAAAGAGGCGACCCAGCCTGATTATTATAAAGTGATTTTACAACATTATTACCAAGGTACGGCACTTACGAAACTGTACAATTAATAAGAGGAATAGTATGAAAGTATCTGATTTTAATTATGACTTGCCTGAGGAACTCATTGCGCAACATCCCGTAGAACCTCGAGATACATCTCGATTGATGACCTTAGATAAGGTGAGTGGAGAAATATGCCATAAAGCATCTTTTCACTCCATACTAGATGAATTATATGAAGGGGATGTGTTAATTTTTAATAACACAAAGGTAATCCCTGCACGTTTGTATGGAGAACGAAAAGGAACGGGCGGCAAGGTAGAAGTACTTCTGTTGACTCCTAAAGGGGAACACCTCTGGGAATGCCTTGTGAAACCGGGCAAGAAGTGTTTGAAAGGACAAGAATTAGTATTTGGACCTAATTTAGAGGCACAGGTCATAGACCATACAGATTTTGGTGGGCGATTGATTCAATTTAAGCCGAACGGTAATTTTGATGAAATCATCAATGACATTGGAGAGATGCCGTTGCCGCCGTATATCCATGAAAAACTAGAAGACAAAGATAGATATCAAACGGTGTATGCCAAAGAAAAAGGATCTGCTGCAGCACCGACAGCGGGATTACATTTTACGCCAGAACTATTGAATGAAATTCAGAGCAAAGGTGTACACATTGGATTTGTTACCTTACATGTAGGTCTAGGTACATTCCGCCCCGTGTCGGCAGAATCCATCGAAGACCATGATATGCATAAAGAGTTTTATCACGTGTCGGAAGAAACGGCGGAGCTTGTGAACCGTGCGAAATCAGAAAAACGCAGAGTCATTGCCGTAGGAACTACATCAGTGCGTACCTTAGAATCAGCAGCGACTGAGGTAGGTCATGTGAAGAGTGGATCTGACTGGACGCAAATCTTCATCTATCCTGGCTATACGTACAAGATGGTAGATGCATTGATTACTAACTTTCATTTGCCCCAGTCTACCTTGCTCATGCTCATTAGTGCTCTAGCTGGTAGAGAGCATTGTCTTGCAGCCTATGAAGAGGCGGTGCGTAAAAAATATAGATTTTTCAGCTTTGGTGACGCAATGTTCATTCGATAAGTTGAAAGTTGTGTTATAATACAAAAGTAATAAAGGAGTGTATATATGGCAATTAGATACGAATTGCAAAAACAATGCTCTCATACAGGTGCGCGGGCAGGGTTATTGCATACTCCACATGGGACCTATGAAACACCGATGTTTATGCCTGTTGGGACACAGGCAACGGTGAAAACATTAGCCCCAGAGGAGCTAAAAGCGATGGGGTCTCAAGTGATTTTGAGTAATACCTATCATTTATTCTTGCGTCCAGGTCCAGAACTCGTGGAAGAGGCAGGGGGCTTGCACAAGTTTATGAATTGGGATCAGGCTATTTTAACAGATAGTGGTGGATTTCAAGTGTTCAGCTTGGGCAAATTGCGTAAGATTACAGAAGAAGGGGTTAACTTTAGATCTCATTTAGATGGGTCTAAAAAGTTTCTATCCCCTGAAGTGGCAACGAAAGTACAGGAACAATTAGGGTCTGACATTATGATGGCATTCGATGAATGTATTCCGTATCCTGCGGATTATCGTTATGCGGATGCATCTACAGCGCGGACCACTCGTTGGGCGGAGCGCTGTCAAGAGGCACGTCGTTCCAAGAATCAAGGCATGTTCGGCATTGTCCAAGGTGGCATGTATAAGGACCTTCGTGAAAGAAGTGCCAAAGAGTTAGTGGCTATGGACTTTGAAGGCTATAGTATCGGCGGTCTTTCCGTGGGGGAACCACATGAGTTGATGTACGAAGTACTGGACTATACAACGCCCTTATTGCCAACGAACAAGGCTCGTTACTTGATGGGTGTGGGTACGGCGGACTGCTTAGTAGAAGGTGTAGCTCGTGGTATTGATATGTTTGACTGCGTATATCCAACACGTGTGGCACGAAATGGTATGGCTATGACATGGAAAGGACGATTGAATTTACGTAATGCTTCTTTCATGCGTGATTGGGATCCTATTGAAGAAGGTTGTGGCTGTTATGCGTGCCAAAACTATTCAAGAGCTTATATTCGACATCTATACAAGGCAGAAGAAATTTTAGCTTTTCGCTTGGTGTCGTATCATAATTTATATTTCTTACTAGAATTTATGCGTCAAATGCGTAAAGCCATCTTAGAAGATCGCTTTGTAGCATTTCGCGAAGAGTTCTGGCAATATTTTACTAAATAGGAGGAGTTATGGATTTCTTAGAATTTTTTCAAGGACAAACAGGGCAAGCGATTTTACCATTATTGATTATGGTCGTTATTTTTTACTTCTTGCTATATCGTCCGCAAAAGAAACAACAAAAACAACGCCAAGTGTTATTGAACAGCTTGAAAAAAGGCCAAAAAGTATTGACTGTTGGCGGTATTTACGGGGAAATTGTTTCCTTAACAGAAGATACAGCAGTACTACAAGTATCTGAAAAAGTAGAAATGAAATTTGCTCGTACAGCCATTGCTCAAGTTCTTGGAAAGGAACAAAAGTAATGGATAAAGCGGCATTGCGCAAAACGTTTTTAGAACGTCGTCGCAGTGTACAAGTCCAAGAGGGTTCTATTTGGTCTCAACAATTAGCGAATCAGCTTTGGTCTATTCCTATAGTAGCTGATGCAGAGCATATCATGGCGTACTTAGCTATGCCAAGAGAAGCCAATCTAGATACGTTCATTACAGAAGCATTACAACAGGGTAAGTATGTATATGTGCCTGTGTGTGTGTCAAAAACAGATATGGTAGGAGTTCGAATAAAGAGTTTGGAGGACCTTAGTAGAGGAACATTAGGAATACGGATTCCAAAAGAACCTTACGCAATAGTAGAACCTCAAAAATTGGATTGTATTCTTGTTCCTGGCCTAGCTTTTGATAGAGTAGGCGGGCGTATGGGAATGGGAGCAGGATATTATGATCGATATTTACAGCAGATCGCTGTAGAAAAACGAATCGGTATAGCCTGGGATAACCAAGTTTCAAAAGAAATGTTACCCATGGCACCTCATGATGAGTGGATGCATAGGATTGTAACACCATCGGAGCATATCCACTGTTATAAAGGATAGGAGGGAATCCATTGAACACAAAAGCAGCTTTGCGCTTTTTCGGCGTAGTAGCAGTGATTTTAGGGTTATTTATTTGGCTCATCGGACCACTTGCTAACTCCATTAAACAAGGGTTGGATTTACAAGGTGGTACGCACATTGTATTAGAGGCGCAGGATTCAGGCCCTAATGTGGTAACAGATGATGCGGTGGAACGAGTTATTCAAATCTTGGGTCGTCGTATTAATGAAATGGGGTTAACAGAACCTATCATTCAACGAGAAGGTAAAAAACGTATTATTATTGAATTACCTGGTGAAAAAGATCCACAAAAAGCCATCGAAACAGTTGGTAAAACAGCGGTTCTTGAGTTCCGTGATGAAAATGGTAAAGTCCATTTAGATGGTAATGACTTAAAAGATGCGAAAGAACAATTAGAAGGTAAACAAGCCTCCGTTAATATCCAATTAACAGATGAAGGGGCGAAAAAATTTGGGGCTTTAACAACAGCCAACATCGGTCGCCATATCGGTATTTACTTAGATGGTGAGCAATTGACAAATCCAGTGGTAAATGAGCCAATTACTGGTGGTAGTGCTCGTATTACAGGTAGTCGTGACCTAGAAGAAGCGAAAAGCTTAGCTATTTTGTTGCGCTCTGGTGCATTGCCTGTTAAAGTAGAAGTCATGGAAGTGCGTACAGTTGGCCCTACTTTGGGGCAAGACTCTAAAGACAAATCTGTCGTAGCTTTTGGCGTTGGTATTGCCTTGATCATTGCATTTATGCTTGTGTTATACAGATTATCAGGTTTCGTAGCGACGATTGCTTTATTAGTGTTCGTATTGATTTTGGTAGCGATTTTAGGACCGCATGCCTTGAATGCGACTATGACCTTGCCTGGTGTTGCTGGTATTATCCTCAGTATGGGGGTGGCTGTAGATGCAAATATTCTAATCTTTGAACGGTTTAAAGAAGAAGTGGTAGAAGGTAAAACATTGCGCATGTCCATGGAATCTGGTTTCCGTCGCGCCTTCGATACGATCTTTGATGCGAATACATCTGTTATGATTACAGCGGTTATCCTTATTGTTCTAGGCAGTGGTCCTGTAAAAGGTTTCGCTATCAACTTGGCATTAGGGGTTATTGTATCTATGTTTACAGCTGTATCCATGAGCCGTACCTTAATGCATATGCTTATTGCAGCGCAAATTACGAATCGTCCATTCTGGTATGGTTCTAATGTATCTCCATCTGTTACCATTGAAGCATTTAAGAAAGGAGATAAGAAAAAATGACATTTGATGTAATAAAACGTCATCGTTGGTGGTTTAGTATCTCCTCCATTGCGGTTATTCTAAGTATCATTTCCATATTTATGTATGGATTTAACTTTGGTATCGACTTTACAGGAGGTACCATTGTAGAAGTGGAATTTAATAAACCTGTGCAGGTATCTGCTGTACGGGAAAATTTGAAAGCTTTTGAGCTAGAGAATGCGGTTATCCAATTATCTGGTGCTGATGCAACGGAATCAGAGGGTAAGACAGTGATGATTCGTACTCGTAACCTAGAGGCCAGTGAAAGTCAAGCTGTAGTAGCTGCATTAAATAAAAATCTGGCAGAAGGTACGGTGAAACGTATTGAATCTGTAGGGGCTGTCATTGGATCTGAAGTAACAGAGCATGCATTGACGAACTTGTTAATTGCTTTCGTAGCCTTAGCGTTGTATATTACGTATCGTTTTGAATATCGAGTTGCTTTGTCTTGTTTGGCGGCTATCTTCCATGACTTAATCATGGTGTTGGGGATATTCTCTTTCTTCCATTTAGAAATTGATTCCTCTTTCTTGGCGGCGATTTTGACAGTTATCGGTTACTCTATGAATGAATCCGTCGTAATTTTTGACCGCATTCGTGAAAATACGCATACTCATAAGCGTACAGATACATTTGCAGATCTTGCGAATGCAAGTATCCATCAAAGTATCCATCGTTCTTGTTATACATTGTCTACAGTATTGTTTGCATGTTGTTCCTTATACTTCTTTGGTGGGGATACTACAAAGAACTTTGCTTTATGTATGATTATCGGATTCGTAAGCGGTGCATACTCCTCTATTTGCGTCGCTACATCTCTATGGGCGATTTGGAAATCGAATAACAAAAAAGATGCACGAAATCGTCTCTAATGATGCTATTCTGTTTTACATCGGTGTTTAACTGGTGAAAGGGAAACGAGCAACATATTCCTTCTCAAGCTGTACAGTGGTTATGCTTGTTCAGGAACATGTTGCTCGTTTCTGCGTTTTGACATTTAGATAGAAAGGACGTCGAAAAACATTCTATGCAGAGATGGCGTTCCTTGGAGAGTACTATTGGAAACGTATTATATGCCTTCTCAAGCTGTACAGTGGTTATGCTTGTTTAAAAAATATTAGGAAAGGGGTTGCAATTTATTTAGAAATGTCATATAATACATTCAGTGCTTGAGACACAAGCACTTTTAATTTTTCTTAATCCTTAGAGGATAAGAAAGTTAAAAAAGATTAAAATAACTGTTGACACAAACTTGTGAATCTGTTATTATAATCTAGTCGCCACAACACACGTTGTGAACGGCTAAGTTGATCTTTGAAAACTGAACAATGTAAGGTAATTACTTCGAAAGAAGTAAACATAAGCCAGAGTGCGGGTTTCACAAAGTTGAAACCAACC
>UQVF01000002.1 GCA_900544365.1 uncultured Veillonella sp.
TCTTTCAGTATTTTTTGTTACTTGTTAGCGGCCCCGCCCCAGCCATTATTTTAGCTGCTGTTATCAGCGGCCCTCTAGCAGTGAAAGTTGCTATTACATATGGTGTATTGCAATTGCTAGATGGACAAATTATCATGCCTAAGATTATGGGGCATGTTATTAATCTTCCCCCATTAGTTATTATTACTACCATTTTTGTGGGAGGCTATTTCTTTGGTATAATCGGCATGATGACGGCCGTTCCATTGACAGCTATCGCACAAATTATAGCAAAACGCTTATGGTATTTTAATAGATATTATGTTTTACAGAAAGAGGAACATCATGGATAAAGCAACAGAAGTACAAGCAACAATGGAAAAATTAAAAGAGCGTATTAAGGATAAAAAATACAAATTGACAACACAACGTCAAATTATTTTACAAACTTTCATTGAAGCAGAAGAAAAACATTTAAGCGCAGAAGATGTATATATTTTAGTGAAAAAGAACAATCCAGATATAGGATTAGCAACGATTTATCGTACATTGGATTTATTCACGGAGTTAGATTTGGTGAAACGTTTAGATTTTGGTGATGGACGTAATCGCTACGAATTAAATAGCGATGAATTATCTCACTTCCACCATCATTTGATTTGCGTGAAATGCGGTTGTGTGAAAGAATTTGAAGATGACATGTTGGAAACATTGGAATCCATTATTGCAAAAAAATTGAACTTTCATACAACAGACCATCAATTAAAAGTATACGGTTTCTGTGGCGATTGTCATGAAGCGGCAAAAGCTTTAGAAGCTGAAAAAGAAAATGCATAAAACGTATTGGTATGACGGACCTAAAGAGTTAGGATCCGTCATAGCTCATCAGTGCGGAGCAGTAGGGTTATTTTCATCGAAAGAAAATCCGGATTTTATCGTCCATGCATCCCATAGTGGAACAGAATCATCTTTAGTATATGAACAGAGGGCGCCTCATAGGGGATCTATGCAAAGTGGGAACTTTGTGAGTAACCTAGGATCTTCTGGAGCGATATCTACTGAAAATGTGCTGAACCATGCTGATATGTACATAGTAGTCAAATTGTTCTGTCATCGTACCATACAAAATGAATTGTTAGAGGTTACGACACAGATGTCATCAGAAATATATTCTGACTATATGCATATTTGCTCCTTTTCGGGGGAAGATAGTGTAGATGGACGAAAAGTAATTGGCCGAGAAGTATTATCAGAGCTTAGGCGTATACTGGGGGGTTCAACTAGTTTATGGGGCACCTTAGTAGGCGTACGTCCTACTAAGTTGACCCATAAATTATGGGATTCTCTAGGTGATTTAGAGCAAGTTCATCAAGAACTGGAAAGCACCCATAGTATTAGTCAGGTGAAGTGGAAACTATTAGAGCAAGTGGCAGTGTTGGAGCGTCCTTATGTGGCACATGTGCAGCAATCTCCTAAAGAAATTAGCTTGTATAGTGGCATTCCTTTTTGTGAAACTCATTGTACCTATTGCTCCTTTCCTTATGGACTGATTCAGAACTATGGAAAGGTGCCGGACTTTGTGGATGTCTATCATCGTGATATAGAGCACATGAAAAGACTTGTTAAAACACATGGTTTAGAGGTACAATCGTTATACATGGGTGGAGGGACCCCTACGAGTTTAGGAGATGAAGACTTTCATCATATCGTGAAAGCTTTAGGAGAGTTAATTCCAAAAGATCGTGAGTTTACTGTAGAAGCAGGTCGTCCGGATTCGTTGAATGTTAATAAGGTTCAATCAATTGTAGATGCGGGAGTTACAAGGATTAGCTTGAACCCTCAAACGATGCAAGATGATTTATTGCGAATCATTGGTCGTGGCCATAGTGTAGCAGAGTTTTTGTCTATCTATGAGTATGTGGCAAGCCATACAGATTGTACTATCAATATGGATTTTATCGCAGGGCTACCATGTCAGACCTTAGGGGATATGAATGAGAATGTGCAATACATAGAACAATTACGGCCTCATAATGTGACGCTTCATACCTTGGCGTTGAAAAAGGGGAGTCCATTATACGGGAGTCGCTTTGCCAATGAGATTCCTTCTGAGGATGTGGTTCAAACCATGCTAGATGAAAACCATGAAGCGTTGCTACAGCTGGGCTATGTGCCGTATTATATGTATCGTCAACAATACATGGTGGGGCAAATGGAAAACATTGGCTACACCTTGCCAAATTATGAAAGTATCTATAATATACAAATGATAGAAGAACGTCAGTCAATACTTTCCATAGGACCAGGTAGTGTGTCTAAATGGATTGGAGGCACTGATTTTAGGCAACAAAAACAATACATGCCGAAAGATGTAGATACGTATATTCAAGATATAGAACGACTATTAGAGAAACGTACTTTACTAAGTAATGAACATTGGAGGGACAGCTAGTGGCTATTCAAAAACCAAGAGGGACACAGGATTTATTACCAAGTGTTCTTGGAAATTGGTACTATATTGAAAATACCATTCGTCGATTATGTAAGACCTATGGATTTGAAGAAGTTCGTACGCCTATGTTTGAAGAAACGGGCTTATTTTTACGCGGTATTGGGGAAACCACAGATATCGTGCAAAAAGAAATGTATTCCTTTCCTACAGGAGATAAAAAAGATCAATCCTACACATTGCGTCCAGAAGGAACTGCGTCGGCGGTGCGTGCCTATTTAGAAAATAAAATTTATGGACAAGAATCGATTACAAAATGGTTCTATATTGGACCTATGTTCCGTCACGACAAGCCACAAGCCGGTCGTTATCGTCAATTCCACCAATTTGGAGTAGAACTACTGGGGACACAGGCACCAAGTGCTGATGCAGAATGTATTTCTTTGGTATTGCAATTATTGCGTGATTTAGGGCTGAAAGATTTAAATGTGGAAGTGAACTCTGTAGGTTGCCCAACATGTCGACCTGCGTATAGAGAAAAATTGATTGCTTTCTTTGAGCCGAAAAAAGAAGAATTGTGTGAGCTTTGTCAAAGCCGTTTGTACAAAAATCCATTGCGTATTCTTGATTGTAAAGAAGAAAAATGCCAACAATTGGCAGTCGGTGTTCCAGAGTTAAGTGAAAATTTATGTGAAGAGTGTCAAGATCATTTCCATCATGTAAAAGAGTATTTAGCAGCAGCTGGGGAGAAATTCACCTTAAACCCACGCTTGGTTCGTGGCTTAGATTATTACACGAAAACTGCCTTTGAAGTACAGTACACTCCATTGGGATCTCAAAGTGCTGTAGCTGGTGGTGGTCGTTATGATGGTCTAGTAGAAGAACTAGATGGACCACATACACCTGCTGTAGGCTTTGCGATGGGTATGGAACGTTTATTGTTAGCCTTGGAAAAACAAGGTTTATTGCCAGAACAACAACAAGAAGATTCTGTCTTTGTAGTAGCTTTAGGTGAAATGGCACAAAAAGAGGCTTTCAGAATTACGAATACCTTGCGTAATGCCTATGTGAAGGCAGAAATGGAAGGTTCTGGTAAATCTATGAAGAGTCAAATGAAGTATGCTAACAAAATTAATGCAAAATATGTTATTATAATTGGTGATAATGAATTAGCTGAAGGAAAGGTCATCTTAAAATATATGGATACATCTGAACAAGAAACTGTGTCCTTAGCTGAGATTACAAACCGTATAACTGAGTTAGTGAAAGGAAATTAGAATGGAAACTATGAAAGGTTTACACCGTACTCATCATTGTGGGACTATCGGTGCAGAACAAGTAGGAACAGAAGTGGTTCTTTGCGGTTGGGTAGAACGCCGTCGTGACCATGGTGGATTGATTTTTATAGATTTACGTGACCGCTCTGGGGTCGTGCAAATCGTGGCATCTCCTGATCACAATATGGAGTCCTTCCATAAAGCGGAAGATGTGCGTAATGAATATGTATTGTGTGTACGAGGCACGATTACAGAACGTGATGCAGCAGCTGTGAATCCTAACTTACCAACTGGTAAATATGAAATGTACTGTGAAGAGTTGCGTGTATTGAATGCAGCGAAAACACCTCCATTCTATATTCAAGACAATATCGATGTAGATGAAAATATTCGTTTAAAATATCGATATTTAGATCTTCGTCGTCCAGAAATGCAAGCCAATTTGATCTTGCGTCATAAGGTGACAAAAGCAATGCGCGATTTCTTTGACAACAATGGCTTCTTGGAAATTGAAACGCCGATGTTGACAAAAAGTACACCAGAAGGGGCTCGTGATTATTTAGTTCCATCTCGTGTAAACCCTGGTACATTCTATGCGTTGCCACAATCTCCACAAATTTTTAAACAAATTTTGATGGTTGCTGGTTATGAAAGATATTTCCAAATTGCTCGTTGTTTCCGTGATGAAGATTTACGTGCAGACCGTCAACCTGAATTTACACAATTGGACATCGAAATGAGCTTCATGAACCAAGAACAAATCTTGAACATGCAAGAGCAAATGATCGCCCATGTGTTTAAAGTGGCACAAGATGTAGAAATTCCATTGCCAATGCCTCGTATGACTTGGGATGATGCAATGAACTTATACGGTTCTGACAAACCAGATATCCGTTTTGATATGACTTTCACAGATGTTACTGATTGCGTGAAAGATACAGAATTTAAAGTATTCCGTTCCGTTATCGATAACGGTGGTCAAGTAAAAGGTATCGTTGTAAAAGGTTACGCAGGTATTCCTCGTCGTGAATTAGATGATTTGACAAACTTTGTAGGTATCTATGGTGCCAAAGGTTTGGCGTGGGCTTGCTTCAATGAAGATGGCACAATCAAATCTCAAATCATGAAGTTTTTAGGAGAAGATACAGTTCGTAACATTGGTGCGACTATGAATGCAGAACCAGGTGACTTGGTGTTGATGATTGCGGACAAACCAGCTGTAGTTGCAAAAGCTCTTGGTGAATTACGTCTTGAAATGGGTAAACGCCGTGGCTTAATCGATGAAAACAAATTGGCATTCTTATGGGTAACTGATTTCCCTATGTTTGAATACGACGAAGAAGATAAACGTTTTGTGGCAATGCATCATCCATTCACATCTCCACGTGAAGAAGATATGAACTTGTTAGCTACTGATCCAGGCGCTGTAAAAGCCATCGCTTATGACATGGTATTGAATGGCGTGGAAATCGGTGGTGGTTCCATCCGTATTTACCAATCTGACGTACAAGAAAAAGTATTCAATGCTATCGGCTTGAGCACAGAAGAAAGTCGTTCTAAATTCGGATTTATGTTAGATGCTTTCGAATACGGGGCCCCTCCACATGGTGGATGTGCGTTTGGATTAGATCGACTTGTTATGTTGATGGCGAAACGTCAATCTATCCGTGATGTAATTGCATTCCCTAAAACACAAAGTGCGTCCGACTTGATGAGCCAAGCTCCATCTGAAGTAGCGCCTAAACAATTGCGTGAATTACATATCAAAACAGATGTAACAAAAGAAAAATTAGTATAATCGAATTTGTCCAATAGAAAATTGATATACTTTTAAGGAAAGGAACGGTGTATTTCTTCTTGAAATGACCGTTCCTTTCTGCTATACTATGAGTAAAGAAATTCCTGCTATGTGCGTGTTATATCGCAGTTTTGAGCCAACATTTTAACTTAGGGATTCTCACTCTTGTAAGGGCGCTCTGCCTCTACGAGGACTGTAATCTTACAAGGAGGAAACCCACCTGCCTTTGCAGGATCAAAACACGGTATGGATACGGCATAGTGGGGCTTTTATAAAACCGCCTTATGGTGGTTTATTTTTTTTGCATTAATAAGAACATATAGACTATATAACTGGATGCATGTATAATGGAAATACAGATGACATAGAATAGGTAGACCTGTGGTTTGTAAAATGTTGAGAGGTTACCTCATATATATAGTAAGTAGTCATAGGGAGGTGCTGTGATGAATTTGTTTGAGAATATGGAACCAGTGGATCCATTTGAACCCTTAGCAGTCCGTATGCGGCCACGTTCATTGGATCATTTCTTTGGGCAAGAACAAGTGGTGGGACCTGGTACATTTCTTCGATCCATGATTGAAGAAGATAAGGTTCCCTCTTTATTGTTATATGGACCATCGGGAACAGGGAAGACTACGTTAGCTAAAATTATTTCTGAATTAACTAGCTGCCGGTTTGTCATGCTCAATGCGACGAATGTAGGTATTGGTGAACTTCGTAGTACTATTGAAGAAGCAATGCGCATTCGTGGTTCATTGCAACAACGAACAATTTTATTCTTAGATGAAATTCATCGTTTTAATAAAAGCCAACAAGATGTATTGTTACCTTCTGTGGAAAGTGGTCAAATTATTTTAATTGGTGCCACCACAGAGAATCCTTTCTTTGAAGTAAATCGCCCTCTTTTATCTAGATTGCGTTTGCTCACTCTAGAGCGATTAGATGCTACTGCGCTAGTAGCTATATTACGTCGTGCTTTAACGGACGAAGACTATGGTCTCGGTAAGAAATCATTGATTGTGACTGACGATCTGCTAGAGGACATTGGCCGCTTTGTAGACGGAGATGCTCGCATGGCTCTGAATATTTTGGAACAAGTAGGAGCCATGGTTCGGACCGGTGGAGAGATTACTATAGAAATTGTAGAAAAAGTATTGGGTCGACGAGTGTATCGGTACGATAAGAAGGGGAATAATCACTATGATATAATTTCTGCGTTTATTAAAAGCATGCGCGGCTCTGATCCAGATGCGGTGCTATATTATTTAGCTCGGATGATTGAGGCAGGAGAGGATCCTGTATTCATTGCACGACGTATCGTCATTTGTGCGGCAGAAGATGTAGGACTGGCAGATCCACAAGCGTTGGTGGTAGCTAATGCAGCGGCGCAAGCGGCTCATATGGTAGGGCTACCAGAGGCACGCATTATATTATCTGAAGCGGCTTTATATGTAGCCTTGGCACCTAAGAGTAATAGTGCGTATGTAGGGATTGATGCAGCTATACAGGCAGTGCGTCATAAAGAGCAAGGTGAGGTGCCGAAACATTTACGAGATGCGCATTATGGAGGGGCCAAACAGTTAGGTCATGGTGTTGGGTATCGTTATGCACAAGACTATTCAAATGGCTATGTAGAGCAACAATATTTGCCGGATGCATTGGTGGATGAGAAATTTTATAATCCTTTAGAACGTGGACTAGAACGGGATCTAGTGAAAGACTGGGAAGACCGTAAACGATGAGGATTACGATTGGGAGAACAGTATTGTTTTTGAGGAAATTCGATATACTTTCAAAAGTGGAAATGGTATAATAAAGTGCTAAGGTATATGATAGAAACGGAATTTTGGAGTTGGAAATGGCAGAGGAAAAGAAAGGTAAGTCCTCACGAGGAGGGCAAAAGGTACAATCGAAACGAACTACTCCCCTAAAGGACAGTAAACCAAGTAGAACTAGACAGACCAAGTCACAGATAAAAGGCGTTCGAAGCGAGATTAAAGGGCTAGTTCTTATGGGCTTTGCCATACTGGCTCTTATAGGCATGGCTGGAGTGGACACTGGTATATGGGGTAGTATTATTAGTGGCATTTTTTCTTACGGTTTTGGCCTAGGCGGCTGGGTGGTTGCTATATGGGTTCTGTATAATGGTTGGTGTTGGCTATATAGAGGCTCTTTAGCAGCGATTACGAGAAAAGGGTTGCTATATACAGGAGTATTATTTGTTGTATTAGTACAACTGGTACTGTGGAAAGTAAATAGTGGTGATGAACTAAGTACTACTACATTAACAGAGAATGGTGGTGTAGTTGGTGGGTTACTAGGATCTCTATTTAGAAGTTTAGTAGGAGATGCGGGCGGTATTTTATTATCCGCTATTATAGGCGTTGCCTGTGTACTAGGAATTACTAAATTGTCACTACGTGAAGGATTGCATAAAGCAAAAGATAAGGCTAGTGTAGGACTTGAAATGGCACAAGAAAAAGCTACAGAAACAGCTAGTGCTATTCGTGAGCAAGTACATGAATGGCAAGAGGAGTGGCGAGAAGAACGTCGTAAGGCCTATGATCGTGAAAAAGATACAAGGTATCCAAAACCAGAAAGCTCATCTGATGAAATAGAAGTGG
This sequence comes from uncultured Veillonella sp., assembly GCA_900544365.1. Taxonomy (GTDB): domain Bacteria; phylum Bacillota; class Negativicutes; order Veillonellales; family Veillonellaceae; genus F0422. The sequence continues at coordinate 8,131 of UQVF01000002.1, forward strand.
AAACTAATACGGTTGTAGAAGGTCAGGGTACAATGGACCATAAAACGAAGGTAGAAGTATCAGAACCTAGTGTAGTTGATGCAGAGTTTAAGGCAACATCAGAAACAATACTGGATGCAGTGAAACAAGAAGGAGTGGAGCCTAGTGGGGATGTAACAATAACACCACCGATTGTTGATAGCTGTGAGGATGAAGAGGACTATATTACAGAACCTCAACTTCGTGAAGATGAAGTCGTGACTAGTACTTCTGAAGTAGAATCAGTAGTGGCTTCTCCGATGGTAGATCGTGAAGAAGAACCTATAGAAGATACGTCATTGCAGGATGTATCAGGAGATATATATTCTACAGATGCAGATGAAGAGTTTTATGACAAAGAGGCATCTACTAAATTAGACCCTATAACGCCGCCATCATTTTTACAAACTACAAACTATGTAGAGCCTTTGGTAGAAGTGCCAACTATTGAAACAACGAAAGAAGATACAGCAGCAGTAGCTGTGAATACAGATGGCGTGGCTCGTCCAAGAACGAGAGAAAAACCTTACCAATATCCGCCGTTGACGATGCTTTCACAGGGAAAATCCAATCCGGTTACTAGTGAAGAAGTGGCGCATAATGCAGTCTTGTTAGAAGAAACATTAGATAATTTTGGTATTACAGCAAAAGTGGTGAATGCCACACAAGGTCCAACGGTAACACGGTATGAATTAGAACCGGCAAAAGGTACAAAAGTAAGCCGAATTATGGGCTTACAAGATGATTTAAAGATGAGCTTGGCAGCCGTTGATATTCGTATGGAAGCACCTATTCCAGGGAAATCTGCTGTAGGTATTGAAATCCCTAATAAGAATGTATCCGCTGTTCATCTGCGAGATGTGTTAGATTGTGAAGAGTTCCAACAAGCTAGTGGCGGTATTCCGGTAGGTCTTGGTAAAGATATTGCGGACATGCCAGTCATAACGGATTTGGCCAAAATGCCTCATTTATTGGTGGCAGGTTCTACGGGCTCTGGTAAATCGGTTTGTGTCAATACATTGATTTCTAGCATTTTATTTAGTCGTAAGCCAGATGAAGTGAAATTGATTTTAGTAGATCCAAAAATGGTAGAGTTATCCGTGTATAACGGCATTCCTCATTTGATGTTGCCAGTGGTAACGGATATGAATAAGGCTGCAGCTGTATTACGCTGGGCAGTTCGTGAAATGGATGCTCGCTATATGACATTGGCCACAGCGGGTGTGCGTAATGTGGCGAGCTATAATAAACAGAATCCGACTAAATCTATGCCTCTCATTTTGATTATTATCGATGAGTTAGCTGACTTAATGATGACTAATCCAGATGTGGAAGAATCTATAGACCGATTAGCTGCGAAAGCACGTGCCGCAGGGATTCATATGGTATTGGCAACGCAACGTCCATCAGTGGATGTGATTACAGGCAAAATTAAAGCGAATGTGCCAAGTCGTATTGCTTTCACAGTGGCTACCCAAATTGATTCTCGTACCATTTTGGACCAAGCAGGAGCAGAACGCCTCTTAGGTCGTGGTGATATGTTATTCAATCCAATTGGAGCGAATAAACCAATTCGTATTCAAGGAGCCTTTATTTCTGATGAAGAAGTGGAAGAATTAATTGCTTTTGTAAAAGGACAAGGGCAGCCAGAATACGATGAAGTGATGATGGCAGAAACAGATAAAGGTGCGGAAAGTTCAGACACGATGAGTAGCGATGAAGAACAAGATGAGCTCTTGGAACGAGCTGTTCAAATTGTGCTAGAACAACGTAGTGCATCAGCCTCTATTTTGCAGCGTAGATTGCGAGTTGGTTTTTCCAGAGCTGGTCGTTTAATCGATACCATGCAAGATATGAAAATTATTGGACCTCCTACAAATAGTAGTAAAGGTCGTGATATTTTAATGGGAGAAGATCAAATTCGAGAACTATATTTCCCAAATTTTACAGTAGATTAGAGTAGTGTGCCATTTGCGTTATGTAGATGGCACCTATATGTATAGGAGGTTCTATGGCATCGATTGGCGAAGAACTTAGACGTGAGCGTCAACGACGCGGTTTAACATTAGAACAAATTGAAGATGTATTACATATAAAAGTAGCTTACCTGCATGCTTTAGAGCATGATGAGTTTAATCGCATTCCAGGAAGTGTGTACACAAAAGGGTTCATAAAAAACTATAGTGAACTACTGGGCTTGGATAGCCGTCGTTTGGTGGATACTTTTAAAAATAGAATGGGTGAATCCTTAACGATTCCTAAACGCAGAAGGGTGTCAAAAGAACAAGAGAAGACAGATGCCTTTCGAGAACAGGAATTGATTGAGGCGCCGAAACAACGATTAACTTATGAAAGTCGCAAGGCGAAACGACAAAAAACAATGATGATAGAACGATTTGTGGTAGGTGGTATTTTATTACTCATCATTCTGTTTTTGGGTTGGCTATTTTTCGTGTAATACAGCATAAGGAATACTATGAAAGAACAATATTTAATTACTACAAAAGCAGAAATGGACGAACGAGGATGGGCTGAACTTGATTTTGTCATTATCAGCGGTGATGCCTATGTGGATCATCCTTCCTTCGCGCCTACTGTGATTGGTAGATTATTAGAGTCCTATGGATATCGAGTAGGTATCATAGCTCAACCAGATTGGAATGATGTAAACGCCTTTAAGGTACTAGGAAAACCTAGATTGGCGTCCTTGGTGACAGCAGGTAATTTAGATAGTATGCTCAATAAATTTACGGCTGCCAAGAAACATCGTCGTGATGATGGGTATTCTCCAGGAGGCGAATCTGGACGCCGCCCAGACCGAGCTACGGTAGTGTATGCCAATCGTATGCGAGAGGCTTTTAAAGGGGTACCTGTTGTTATTGGGGGCATTGAAGCTAGTTTGCGGAGATTTGCCCATTATGACTATTGGTCGGATACGGTACGCCGTTCTATATTGATGGATAGTAAGGCAGATGTCCTCATCTACGGCATGGGAGAAAAACAAATTCGTGAAATTGCAGAAGCCTTGGATAAAGACCAATTAGAAAAACGATTGCCTATGATCAAAGGGATTTGTTATGTTGCCAACATAGTGCCAGAGAATGCCATTGAATGCCCATCTTATGAAGCAATATCAGCAGATAAAGAAGTCTTTGCTAAAGCTTTTAAGATGCAATTTGATGAGCAGGATCCATACTATGGGAAAACAGTGGCGCAAGGACATGGCAATCGCTATATTGTGCAGAATAGTCCAGCCTTGCCATTAACACAGGAAGAAATGGACCATGTCTATAGTTTACCTTATACGAGAAAATGGCATCCTATGTATGATGCGGCTGGCGGAGTGCCTGCCTTAGTAGAAGTGCAATTTAGTATTACTAGCCATCGAGGCTGTTTTGGGAGTTGTTCTTTCTGTGCTATTACAAGTCATCAAGGACGAATTATTCAAAATCGTAGTCATCAGTCCATCTTAGATGAGGCTCACCGTATGACTACTATGGATGGATTTAAAGGATACATTTACGATGTAGGGGGACCTACGGCAAACTTCCGTCATGTTGCTTGCGATAAACAGTTGAAAGCAGGTGCTTGTAAGGGGAAAACATGTGCTGCGCCCAAGGCATGTCCTCAGTTAAACACGAATCATGATGACTATGTGAGCATTTTGCGGAAAGTACGCAATGTAAAAGGTGTAAAAAAAGTATTTGTTCGCTCTGGCTTACGGTATGACTATGTATTGGATGATAATAACAAAGAATTCGTTCGAGAACTGTGCGAACATCACGTGAGTGGTCAATTAAAAGTAGCTCCTGAACATGTGTCAGAACATGTAACGACCATTATGGGAAAAGCTAATAAAAGTTACTTTTTAAAATTTAAATCTTGGTTTGATGAGGCGAACCGCAAATTAGGTAAACAACAATTTTTGGTGCCTTATTTTATGAGTTCTCATCCAGGCTGTACCTTAGAAGATGCTATCGAATTGGCAGAGTTTTTGCGAGATCAAAATATGACGCCAGAGCAGGTACAAGATTTTATTCCTACCCCAGGTAGTTTATCGACAGCCATGTATTACACAGGAATTAATCCTCTTACAGGTGAATCTGTTTATGTGGCTAAAAAAGGCAGAGATAAAGCTATGCAACGGGCTTTGATGCAATATAAACGTGAAGAAAATTACGATTTAGTAAAAGAAGCTTTAATCAAAGCGAATCGCAGAGATTTAATCGGGTTTGGACCACTATGCTTGATTCCTCCGCGTAATATAAGACGAAATACTCCAAAACCTAATGGCGGTAAATCTTCAGCTAAAGGTGGAGTAAAACCGGCAGCTAGGAGACAAGGACCTATACAAGGGGGACAACGTGCAAATGGTGGTTCTAAAATTGGTATAGGGAATCGAAAAAATCAAGGAATGAAAAAAAGGAATTTTGACTAGGTATCTCTAATAGGTAAAGGAGGTGAATCTATGAAACGGTTACGATTACTCATTCTATATATAGTGATAGTGGTAGGCATATTCAGTCTAGGACTCTGGCTTAATGATATGAAACAAGATCAAGCGGATCGACGTGTGATTTCTACAAGAGCAGAAATTACTGTTTATACAGATAGAGACCTTGAAGTCATGACAGCTCTGGGGCAGGTTTACGAAAGAGAAGCGCAGGTAAGAGTGCATGTTATTCCAATACCGCCGAACCAAATGGCTACACGCCTAGCATTGCCAGAGGCAGAGCAACAAGGAGATCTTGTGATTTCTACGAAAACAAATCTCGAGGAAGGGGTTGAGCATGGAGCGTTTCGTAGATTACCAGTTACCTTAACCCATATGGTAGATACAGTATTTCACGGACTGGATGAACAGTGGGTAGGGATATGGTATGATCCCTATGTCTTAGCCTTACATGATACCTTTTATGGTAGTCAGGGGAAATATGTAAATACTTGGTTTTCCTTAGCCTACACAGGGCCATGGCGCATAGCGGTGACCGACTTTGTAGCCGATGCCTCATCGATTACCTTATTAAATACTTTTGGTGCTATCTACGGCCCAGAGGGAGCTATTTCCTACTTTGACAGTTTGCGGCCACGTATTGTGCAGTATGCAAAAGCTTTGCCATCTTCAGTACGCATGGCGGCTATCGGAGATGTACAGGTCAGTGTAGGACATTATTCAGATGCCAAATTGTATGAGGCTCATAAATATCCTTTGACCATTCTATATCCTAGGGAGGGCACTCCTTATGATATGATGGGCGTAGGGATTTTGAAAGGTTCCAGTAATGTCGGTGAGAGTGAAGCGTTTGTGAGCTGGCTACTTTCAGAACGGGTACAATCCGTATTGAAAGAGGCAGATATGTATTATTTGCCGACTATAGAAACGGTGGAGTCTCAGAAGGACCGTCAAGGTAATCACCTTGTATTATGGAATGCAGGGATTGTGAAAGAAGAGCAAGATAAAATATTACAAGAATGGATACGACAAGTGCGTTTTAGAAAGGATACACCATGAGTAAGTTGTTAGGTTATATTAGTTTAGGTTGCGCCAAGAATTTGGTAGATACAGAGGTGATGCTAGGAGTTTTACAGGATAATGGATATGAAATCACAGAAGAACTGGAAAAAGCAGAAATCATTATTATTAATACTTGCACATTTATCGAAAAAGCAAAAGAAGAATCCATCAATACCATATTAGAGGCTGGTCAGTATAAGCAATATGGTGATTGTAAAGGTCTTATTGTAGCAGGTTGTTTGAGTCAGCAATACCAAGAAGAATTGTTTACAGAAATTCCGGAGATTGATGCCCTCATTGGGACTGGATCTTGGAATCGTATTATGGAAGCCGTGGAGGCTATTCAACAAGGTCAACGTATTTGTATTATGGATAGCATGACAAATATGTATGATGAAGGTATGCCACGGATGATGACCACACCGGACTACAGTGCATATGTAAAAATTTCTGAAGGATGTAATAATGGTTGTACTTTCTGTATCATTCCGAAGGTACGTGGGGCCTATCGCAGTCGCTCTATAGAGTCCATTGAACGAGAAGTGCAGCAGCTAGCAGAAGTAGGTGTGAAAGAAGTGGTGTTGATTGCACAAGATACTACCTACTATGGGGCTGATTTGAACAATGGTACACCGTTGCTTTCAGAGTTGTTGAAACGATTGGCAAAAATTGAAGGCATCGAATGGATTCGTATGTTGTACTTATATCCAAAACACTTCTCTGATGAATTGTTAGAAACAATCATGACGGAACCGAAGGTGTGCAAATATATCGACATGCCACTACAGCATATTAACAATACCGTGTTACACCGGATGAACCGTAAAGATACTCGGGAAAATATTGTAGCCTTGTTACATAAAATTCGTAATCGCAGCGAGCATATTACACTGCGCACATCCCTTATCGTAGGGTTCCCTGGGGAAACAGAAGAACAATTCCAAGAATTGGCGGACTTTGTAAAAGATATCCGATTTGACCACATGGGGGTATTTACGTATTCCCAAGAGGATGGTACACCAGCAGGGATGATGGAAGAGCAGATACCAGAGGAAGTGAAAGAAGAACGATACCATACATTGATGGCCATTCAAGCACAAGTCTCAGAGGAGCATAATCGGGATTTGGAGGGAACGATTCATCAAGGTATGATAGAATCTATCGATGAAGTAGAGCCAGGTAAGTTTTTGGCACGAGGTCGTCTACAAATGCAGGCTCCCGATGTGGATGGTAACATGTATGTAGAAGATGTAACAGGACTGTCTGAAGGCGATATTGTGACGGTAAAAGTATCACAAGGGTTTGCCTATGACGTGGTAGTAGAAACTGTATAGGATGGTGATAGCATGATCGTAGAATTAATCTCTACAGGATCGGAATTATTGCTAGGACATATTGTCAATACAAATGTAAAATGGCTCAGTGAAGAATTGAACAATCGTGGCTATTCTGTGTCATACCAAACAACGGTGGGTGATAATCCTGAACGTATGAAAGAAGTATTTCAGCGAGCAGGGAAACGAGCAGATATTGTAATCAGTTCTGGAGGCTTAGGAGCTACCCAAGGAGATATTACTCGAAAAGCTTTGGCAGATGCCTTGGGATTGCCTTTGGTATTTCACGAAGAAGCAGGTCGTGAGGTGGATTCTTTTTATGAGAAACAAGGACGGGTAAAACCTTACGAATCTGATCGAGATCGGTATTTACCAAAAGGGGCAAAGGTACTACATAATCCAGTAGGTGTGGCACCAGCAGTGGTAGTGGAACAGGATAATAGAGTATATGTTTTATTACCAGGGCCTCCATCAGAATTACAAGGAACCTTTGTAGAAAGTGTCAGTCCCTTTTTGGAACAACGTTTTGGACAGCAAGGGATGATCTATTCTGAACGGTATGCTGTGTATGGATATCGTGAAATGCAATTAGAGACTCTATTGCAAGACTTGATTCAGAACCAGCATAACCCAACGATAGCACTATTGATCAAACCAGGATACATTGAAATTCGTTTAACTGCAAAAGGGGCGTCAAAAGCAGACTGTCAGGAAAAACTAGGTCCATGGAGATCTATCCTCTTAGAACGATTGGAAGATATCCGTAGTTTAGATACATCGGTATTAGAAGACTTTCACAAGGTGGCTCTGGACGCAGGTATTACCATAGGAACTGCTGAGTCTTGTACAGGGGGCCTAGTAGGAAAAACATTGACTGACTTAGGTGGTAGCAGTGGCTATTATCAAGGTGGTATTATCTCCTACGCGAATTCGGTGAAAGAACGAGTGTTAGGCGTATCATCAGATACATTGGCAACACATGGTGCGGTCAGTGAAGAAACAGCTACAGAAATGGTAGAAGGTGTATTTCGTGTATTGCGTACAGATTATGCTATTGCGACCACAGGGATAGCTGGTCCAGGCGGTGGTAGTCAGGAAAAACCAGTGGGCCTTGTGTATATTGGTATTGGCACGCCCCGAGGTATTACTGTACATAAAGAAATATTTATAGGGGATCGTACTAGTATCCGTAACAGTGTAGCGGAACGAGCGATTCAATATATATATAAAGAATTAATAGAAAGGTAGAACAATGGCAAAGGATAAAGCAAAAGAAGCAGCAATTGATATGAAAAGTGGATCTCAAGAAGATCGCATGAGAGCCTTAGAAGGGGCTTTAAAACAAATTGAAAAAGATTTCGGTCAAGGTGCGATTATGCGCATGGGCGAAGCAGCTGATAAAATGAATATTGAAGTCATTTCTACAGGTGTGTTGGCCCTAGACTTGGCGGTTGGTGTAGGGGGATTCCCACGTGGCCGTATTATTGAAATTTATGGCCCAGAGTCCTCTGGTAAAACTACAGTGGCTTTACATGCAGCAGCAGAAGCACAACGTAATGGTGGAGTTGTTGCTTTCATTGATGCAGAACATGCACTAGACCCTGTATATGCAAAAAAATTAGGTGTAGATATTAATAGTTTGTTGATTTCCCAACCAGATAATGGTGAACAAGGTTTGGAGATTACGGAGGCTTTGGTTCGCTCTGGTGCGGTAGACTTAATTGTGGTGGACTCCGTAGCTGCCTTAACGCCAAAAGTAGAGATTGATGGCGAAATGACAGATGCTCACGTAGGTGTGCATGCACGTTTGATGAGTAAAGCATTACGTAAATTAACAAGCTCTATCAGTAAAACTAGAACGGTTATTATTTTTATTAACCAATTGCGTGAAAAAGTGGGCATTATGTTTGGTAATCCAGAAACCACAACAGGGGGCCGTGCCTTAAAATTCTACTCTACTATCCGTTTAGATGTGCGCAAAGGGGAAGCCTTAACATCTGCGAAAGAACATGTGGGTAACCGTACAAAAGTGAAAGTTGTGAAAAATAAAGTAGCACCTCCATTCAAAGTGGCAGAATTTGACTTGATGTTTGGGGAAGGTGTTTCCTATGAAGGTACATTGATTGATATCGGTGCAAATATTGAAGTCATCAAAAAATCTGGTGCGTGGTATTCCTATAATGGAGAACGTATGGGTCAAGGTAAAGAAGCGGCTAAAGTATTCTTGAAAGAAAATCCTCAAATTGCTCAAGAAATTGACTCTATCATTCGGGACACATTAGCAGCAGAGCCATTGAATGTGCTAGGTCATGATGATGAAGTCGATGATGTAGCAACTACTGAAACAGTGGATATGGAATAATGGGATTGCATACACCGAAAGAGGCGGGATGGACATTCGCCTCAGTCATGGAACAAGCTTTGAGGCTATTAGGACCACGGTCCTTAAGTACGTTAGAGCTGAGACGAAAACTGTCTCAACGTTCTGTGCCTAGTGAACTGATTCATGATGTAGAAGAAAAACTGTTGGAGCTCTCTTATTTAGATGATGAAGGTTTATCGGAAGAAGCTTTGCGTGCCTATATGGAGGCAGAAAAGTATAGTACCTATTACATTCGTGAAAAAATGCGTGAACGAGGTCTTGCAGTATCTTATGTATTAGATGACTATGACGAATGGTCCGTAGCGGTAAAACTATTAGAACAACGATTTCACATATCTGATGAAGAACGGTTAACCGGCATAGAAGAGGGAGAAGAAGATAAGTTTAGCAAGAAAAAAATAATTTACTTTCTGAAGAATCGTGGCTTTTCTGTGAGTACAATTCAATCTATTTGTTATGAATGGGGCCCCTATTTAGAGTAGGGGCTTTGTCTTGACATTCCACGGTGTATGAACTAAAATTAAAATAGCCTTAATAATAAGCAAAATAAAATTTGAAAGCAAAATGGGCGAGAAACCGGGGGGAGCGGATGTATCGACTTCTCCTTTTTTTATGCAAGTGGGAGGTGAACACGATTTTAGAATACAGCATTATTGCCGTAGTCATGGTATTAATTGGTCTTGGAGTAGGCTATTTATTGCGTCGCAATATTGCAGAAGGTAAGCTAAATAAAGCGGAAACAGAGGCTGCACGTATTGTTGCTGATGGCGAGCGCTTAGCAGAGTCTAAGAAGAAAGAGGCGTTACTGGAAGCAAAAGAAGAAATTCATAAATTGCGTGCTGATGTAGATAAAGAAAATCGTGATAGACGTAACGAATTACAGCGTCTTGAACGACGGATTTTACAGAAAGAAGAGCAATTAGACAAAAAACTAGACAGTATTGAGCGCAAAGAAGAGTCCTTACACCATAAGGAGCGAAACCTAGAAAAAGCGGAAGAAAAAATTGAAGCATTGCATCAACAACAAATGGAAGAGTTAGAGCGTATTTCTAGTTTAACATTCGATGAAGCAAAGCAAATTTTACTGACAAAAGTAGAACAAGAAATTCGTCACGATACTGCTGTGATGCTTAAAGATTTAGAGCAGCAAGCAAAAGAAGAGGCGGAAAAGAATGCTAGAGAGATTATCTCTATGGCTATTCAACGATGTGCAGCTGATCATGTGGCAGAGTCTACAGTGTCTGTTGTAACATTGCCGAACGATGAGATGAAAGGCCGTATCATTGGCCGTGAAGGACGTAATATTCGTGCTTTGGAAACGCTGACGGGTATTGATTTAATTATTGATGATACACCAGAAGCAGTTATTTTATCCGGATTTGATCCAATTCGTCGTGAGGTAGCACGAATTGCCCTAGAAAAACTCATTGTAGATGGACGTATCCATCCAGCTCGCATTGAAGAAATGGTTGAAAAAGCACGCCGTGAGGTGGAGACAACTATAAAAGAAGCTGGTGAGCAAGCAACTTTTGAAGCTGATGTACATGGCTTACATCCAGAAGTGATTCGTATTTTAGGCAGACTAAAATATCGTACTAGTTATGGACAGAATGTGTTAAAACACTCTGTTGAAGTATCTCATTTAGCAGGAATGATGGCAGCGGAATTGGGCTGTGATGTAGTACTGGCTAAACGCGGTGGTTTATTACATGATTTGGGCAAAGCCTTAACACATGAAATTGAAGGATCTCACGTGGAAATCGGCGTAGATCTTGCTAAAAAATATCATGAAAGCGTATTGGTACAAAACTGTATTGGCGCGCATCATGGTGATGAAGAATTTAAATCTGTAGAGGCTGTATTGGTAGCGGCAGCAGATGCTATTTCTGCAGCACGACCAGGAGCTAGACGCGAAACTTTAGAAAATTATTTAAAACGATTATCTAAGTTGGAAGAAATCGCTGAATCTTTTGAAGGCGTTGAAAAATGCTTTGCTATCCAAGCAGGTCGAGAGATTCGCGTTATGGTAAAACCAGATAAAGTAGATGATGTGGAAGCGAACTTGTTAGTGCGTGACATCATTAAACGAATCGAAAATGAATTAGAATATCCAGGACAAATTAAAGTTGTGGTTATTCGTGAAACACGAGTCGTAGATTACGCGAAAAAATAGTCTACATAAGTGGTTGGAGCAGCCTTTGGCTGCTCTAACTTCTTTTTTTTCACACTATATATGTATTGCATATATAGTGTGAAGAAAAAGAAAGTAAATCGAAGTAGGAGTTTTTGTATTTATGTAGAATAGTATAATAGAGAACGTATACATATCTGTTATATTTTGAAAACACACCGTTGTACATAGCTTAGGAGAGTGACATGAGCAAGTTTTTCACTGATGACATAATTGAACAAGTCAAAAATGCAAATGATATTGTATCTGTCATTTCTGAGCATATTCCACTGAAGAAGAAAGGGAAAAACTATTGGGGTTGTTGTCCATTTCATAATGAAAAGACACCTTCCTTTAGTGTGACCCCTGAAAAGGGATTTTTTTATTGCTTTGGCTGTCGAGAGTCAGGAAATGTCATTAGTTTCTTGATGAAATACGATAATTTAACTTTTCCTGAGGCCATTGAGCGATTGGCCAGTCGTGCTAATATTGCTTTGCCAGAACGAACTGTATCATCTGCTGAGAGAAAACGTATGGCTCGTTTGGAATCAATGTATGAAGTGAATGAATTAGCTACGAATTTCTTTCACAATTGTTTGATAAAAACAGAGCTGGGGAAAGAGGGACTAGACTACTTATTAAAGCGTGGACTATCGATGGAAACTATTACAAAGTTTCGATTAGGGTTTGCTCCAGATGGATGGGATAAATTATATACTGCCTTTACAGGTCGAGGTGTAGATTTTAATGTGCTGTTGGAATTGGGGCTGTGCCGTAAAAATGAGCAAGGCAAGATATACGACTATTTTAGAAAACGTGTAATGTTTCCCATCATGGATGGCAAGGGGCGTGTATTAGGATTCGGTGGTCGTGTTCTTGATGACAGTAATCCGAAATATTTGAACTCTCCAGAAACAGAAATATTTAACAAAGGGCATCTATTATTTGCTTTTTATCAATCCTATCGCAGCATTCGTGAAAAGAAACAGGCTGTCCTCGTTGAGGGATATATGGATGTGTTGAGTTGTCATAATGCAGGCATTACGAATGTAGTGGCATCGCTGGGCACAGCGTATACGAAAGACCACGGTAGGCTATTGATGCGTCAGGCAGAGGAAGTTGTCCTTGCTTATGATATGGATGGTGCAGGTCGTACGGCAGCTAAGCGCGCTATCGAGTTATTGCAAAATACAGAATTTTCTGTTAAGGTAGTATCTATGCCTGATGGAAAGGATCCCGATGACTTTATTAAGAATCATGGGCCTCAAGCGTGGCAAGAATTGGTGGATACATCACCAAAAGATTTTGAGTTCTTATTGAATGAAAGTTTGAGCCGTCACGATACTAATTCAGTGGAAGGAAAGAGGGCTGTATTGGCCGATATATTTCCTTTCATTGGGGGTCATGAAAGCCAAGTGCGACGTGATGAATATTTAAAAGCCTTGGCATTGCCATTATGGTTAGATGTGAGTACTATTATTACTTATTTTAGACAGTTTCTTCGACAAGGAAATATAGAATTAAAACAGCAGGCTATGAACGTGCCTAAGGAGACTTTCACAGACGAAGAAGAATTACTGTACTGGATAGGTAAGGATAATGACATATATAGTTTGGTAAGCCAGTATATAGGGGGAGAAGATTTTACACATCCCGTGTATAGTGCCTATTATGAAAAGGTAGGTGAGCTAGTCATTGCTGGTGAAAGTTTGTCAGATGTTGTTTTAGAGGAATCTTTAGATCCTGAATCTTGGCATATGTTTGGCAAATGGTCGGTTTTGATTGACCGAGAAATGAATGAGGAATTATTGCATAGTTTAATTCGAAGTGTGCGATTAAAATCCCTTCGCAATCAATATAAGGAGCATAGTCGATTAGCAGACCAATTAAGTCGAGCTAATGATCCTAGATTTATAGAAGAGTTACGTATGTGTCAGGACTTACAAGAATTAATTAAACAGTGGTCTTGATGTAATGAAAGGAAGAGCACAGTGGCAAAGAAGAAAAAACAATCGCAAGTGCAAGAGATTATAGCGGTTTTATTAGAAGAAGCAAAACGAGATGGTGTCATTACAGCAAAACAAATTTCCAATGCACTTTCAGAACAAATGGAAGTGACAGCAGAACAATTAGATAGTATGTATGCAGTATTTAATAATTTAAATATTGAAGTTATTCAAGATGATGACCATGATTCAGATAGTGAGTTAGCTATACATGATGAATTGTTAGATAAGGATCTTGAAGTCGAAGTGGACGTAGATGTGGAACATTTAAGTAGTGACATCGATATTACAGAGGAAGATGACGATGAGGAGAAAGAAATTAATCTAGATTTGTCTATTCCTGAAGGTATGAATATTGATGATCCGGTGCGCATGTATTTAAAAGAGATTGGCCGTGTTCCATTGTTATCTGGTGATGAAGAGATTATTTTGGCACAACAAATTGAGGCAGGCAATGCAGAAGGTGCTAGCTATAAAGAGGTACGTTTAGGAAATAGTGCAAAGCAAAAATTGATTGATGCCAATTTGCGTCTTGTAGTTAGTATTGCAAAACGTTATGTAGGTCGAGGTATGTTGTTCCTAGATTTGATTCAAGAAGGTAACTTAGGTCTTATCAAAGCGGTTGATAAATTCGACTATACTAAAGGGTATAAATTCTCTACCTATGCTACATGGTGGATTCGCCAAGCTATTACAAGAGCCATTGCTGACCAAGCTAGAACGATTCGTATTCCTGTACATATGGTGGAAACGATTAATAAATTGGTGCGTATTCAACGTCAATTGTTACAGGATTTGGGGCGGGAACCAAGCCCAGAAGAGATTGCAGCAGGCATGGGGATTACCGTAGAACGGGTACGTGAAATTCAAAAAATCTCCCAAGAACCAGTTTCTTTAGAAACTCCAATCGGGGAAGAAGAAGATTCACATTTGGGTGATTTCTTAGAGGATAAAGATGCAGTAGCTCCAGATGATGCGGCTAGCTTTATCCTGTTGCGTGAGCAAATCGTAGAAGTGTTTAGTTGTTTAACAGATCGTGAGCAACAAGTCCTTGAATTACGATTTGGCTTGAAGGATGGAAAACCTCGCACCTTGGAAGAAGTAGGTCAATTTTTTAATGTAACCCGTGAGCGGATACGTCAGATTGAAGGGAAAGCGTTAACAAAATTACGTAATCGAGGTAAACGAGATAAAATTAAAGACTTTTTATAATACTTGCTATTTCATAATTGTGTGGTATAATTTATGTATAAATAATCATAAGTAGTGAATATATTGTGGGAGGTAATTATGATTAGCATGAAAAAATTAGGTCTTATCCTATGTACGGCTGTTCTTAGTGTAGGTTTGATAGCTGGTTGTGGTAGCGATAAAAAAGAGGCGCCATTGACACAAACAGCAGGGGTATTGAAAGTTGGTTCTGAAACGACTTTTCCTCCATTTGAATTTGCAGAAGAAAATACGAATAAATACATTGGTTTCGATGTGGATTTAAGTGAAGAAGTAGCAAAACGATTGGGATTAAAATTAGAATTTGTCAGCATGGGATTCGATGCGTTGATTCCAGCTACACAATCTGGTAATATCGACATGATTGCAGCAGGTATCAATGCGACACCAGAACGTGAAAAAGCGTTGGCATTCTCTGAGCCATACTTTAAAGAAGGTGGTTTCATCACTATTGTTCGTAAAGATAATACAGATATCAAAAAAATGGACGACCTTGCTAATAAACGTGTAGGTGTTCAAATCGGTACAGTGCCTGTGGAAATGGCGAAAGCAATCCCAGGGACAGATGTAAAAGAAATGGATTCCAATAGTAACATTTTCATGGCATTACAAGCAGGTACAATTGATGGCGCTATCATCGACCAAGCGGTGGCTATGTACTACTTGAAACAAGGCGCAGATAAAGATCTTAAATTGGTAGGAGAAGGCACAGATGCACCTCCATTCGTATTAGGATTCAATAAATCTAACACAGCATTACGTGACAAAGTTAACGAAGCTTTGAAAGCGATGCGTGAAGATGGAACATATCAAAAAATTTATGATAAGTGGTTTGCAAAATAGTTCTGCTATGTAGCCTGTAGCGATTTTAACTAAATATTGCAAAGGGAAGAGCACGGTATACTCCTCACAAACGGTATTTCATAATGTTTGTTCGGAGCACACCGTGCTCTTCTTGTATTTGTGTAATTTAGTTAATAAGGTCGCCACAAGGTTACTACGCATGACTGCGTTCCTCAGAGAGTTATAGGGTATGCGCTAGTTTAATATATTCCCGGATGCGTTCACAAGAGTTGTGAAAGGCTTCTTGTTCGCTTGGTGTTAGGTGTAATGTTAGGATTTCCTCGATGCCGTTTTTGCCGATGATGGCAGGGACGGATGCAAAGACGTTGTGTTCGCCGTATTCGCCTTCTAATTTGCAGGATAGAGGTAATACTTTTTGTTCATCGTGGAAGTAGGCACGGATAATCTCCGTAACGGATGCAGCGATGCCAAATTCTGTAGATCCTTTTCCGATGAGGACTAGGTAACCACCGTATTTCATTTGTTCGACTACAGCATTTTCATCAAAGGTTGGGAAACGGTGAGGGAGCTCTTGTTGAAGTTCTTTTAAAGGTTTGCCAAATACTGTAACGTGAGACCAAGGGACCATAGCGCTTCCACCATGTTCACCCATAGCGTAGCAAGATAAGGAACGGCGATGTACATGGATTTGTTCCGCCACTAATCGTTGTAAACGAGCAGAGTCTAATGATGTGCCAGAAGAGATTATTTTATGTTTTGGGTAGTCTAAGTATTCCTGTACATAGGCTGCCACTACATCGGCAGGGGGGGGAAAGCTGGAGAGAAAAACCGGTGGATATCTGCCACTACATCGGCAGGGTTGGAAATGCTGACGATAAAACCGTTGAAGCCAGAGGATTTCACACGAGGTAAAAATTCACGTAATACTTCTATGGTGGAGCCTAGTGTATCTAGTCGATCTTGTTCTGGGGAAGGCAGAGGGCCAGCAGAAATAACGAGAATATCGCAGTCACTGATATCTTCAGGTTCACAAGCGAAGGCTTCCACACGATGGGGTAAGTAACTTACGGCATCATTAATATCGGTAGCTTGGGCAATAGCTTTATCTTTGTCGATATCCACCATGTATAACTGGTCAACCTCTCCTTGAGTAGCAAGGGAAAATGCCACGTGGGATCCTACATGACCGGTGCCGATAATGGCAACTTTTCGTAGTTTTATAGACATAGAAATCCTCCTATTTTGAAAATTGAAAGTATATTATTAAATCGTAATATGTATTAGGATAAAACTTTTAAGGTCTTACGTCAACACGTCACTTGTTTTGCTATGCAGTCTCTGGCGTTTGTAACTAAATATGATAAAGGGAAGACCGTAACACACCCTTTCTCAAACTATACAGTGGTAATAATTACATAAATTCAGAAACCCCGTAACCATGCGTGTTTACGGGGTTTTCTCATTTTTGATTTACTCTAATTTTAGGCATTTTCTAGACGGTTGCTCAACTGTTGCTCAACCTTTTGAAGATCATCACCGAACGGAAGTTTATTCACGGCATCGATATATTGTGTGATAGTTTTATGAGTATATACTCCTTGTGTGATATTGTTCTGTGTAGAATGTCCTACTATGTTTTTGATTAAAATTTCTGGAACATCATAGTCGCTGCACAATGTAATGAATGTATGGCGAGTATCATGGGGCTTGCGTCTATCCATCCCCAATCGCTCACATAGTTCAGTCAACCTTCTTCTATATCCATCCTGCCCAATAATACCATCCATTAAGCATATTGACCGCTTAAATTTGGCTGTAGCGTATAACTCCTGGATGAATGGGGCGATGCACTCGGCAATAGGAATGATGCGGTCACGTCCTGCATCGGTCTTTGAACCTCCTACCATATATCGCTCTTTTAGGTGAATGTCATTGACTTTCATGGATAAAAGTTCACTTAACCGAACTCCAGTATAAACGTAAATTAGTACAATTTTAACAATCTGTTCATCCTGGTGTAACCAAAGTTTGTATATATCTTCTTCACGGAACGGGGTTGCCTTCTTAACAGATGTAGCATTCTTGCTGATAATAATGTCTTTCATATAATTTTTAACAAGCACTTCATTTTTAATAGCTATATTACACGCTTTTATCAATGTTGATTTTATAACATCTTGATACGATTTGCTGTACGTAAATTTATCAAAAAGGGGTTGTACATGAGCGGTTCTTAGTGCGGTTATATCCATTGCTAGAATGGGTTTCATCATCTTTTTAACAGCATTAATTACCTCTATTCGACCTGCTGAAAGGCCCTCGCGTTCAGCTTCTTCAAAATACCATTGAAAGCACTGCTCAACAGTGATCACTCGTTTTTTCTCCAATGCGGTAGGGTCGATGGAGAATAGGGCCAATGCCTCGTAGGCTTCCTTTTGACTTGCGTAAGTACCTAGAGTTTTACGAATTGGCTTGCCATCGTCAGTCCATCCAGTCGTGATGACTGCACGAAATGGCTTGCGTAATTTCTTATGCTTCATTTTATAAACGGAGCCAGATCCATTAGAACGTTTTAATGCCATAAAAATAACCACCTTTCATGTGTAGCAAATACACCTAAAAAGTGGTACAATATATGTGTTGAATATTTGTAGATGTACCACCCTTAGGTATGTTCAGAATTTACCTCTCCAGTTGGCGCTGGGGAGGTATTTTTTTATGTAATTTTAAAACCTGATTTGATTCCATTTTGTTGAGGTCAACAAAATCGAGCGCTTTAGCTATTTCTATTTTGGAAAGAACTCAATCAATGAACTGATAGAAGAAGTTGATTTCATCTTCATTGAACCCTGTTTCGTTGCCATGCAAGAGGGATTCTATAACCCCGGCATGCATGTCTTGAGTAAAATGCCCCTCCATGATGTGAGATACCTCGTGGGCGATGCTTTCTTTGAGTACATCCATAGGCTTGTTACTGTTCACTAGGATGGTGTAACAGCCTTCATCCTCACTCGTGCACAGTGTAGCGTTTATTTTTCTTGGTAATTGATTCGTATACAGTATAGTGATATTAATCTCTATTTACCCCCTCGTAAACGATTTACTAAATCAACCACATAATCTAAATCTTCATCGCTTAAATCCTTAGCAGCATCTAACAATATGCCCTCTTGAACTCTTGCATATTCTGCTTTGGCGTTTACAGCTGGGTCGATGTAATATTCTTGCTGTTCATCTTCCCAACCCATAAGGTATGAAGGTGTAACATGCAACGCTTCAGCAAATTTTGCGATTTTATTTCTTGATATATCTACTTGACCAGACTCAATTTTGTTAATTGTTGATCTAGACTTATAGCCCATGCGTTTTGCCAGTTCATCTTGTGAGTATCCTAATTCTATTCTTCTGTTTTTAATTTTTTCATATATGGTTAATTCCATAATAATTGTCCTCCTATGTAATTATTCTAGCACTTAAGAGAAAAAAATTCAACAAAAATTGATGAAAATGAAAAAAATAGTTGACTTAAAATCTACAAAGGTATATACTGTGATTGTAGAAAATAATTCAACAGAAAAGGAGGTAAAAGATTTGTATAATGGAGAACTTTTGAAGGCTATTATTGAAAAATCAGGAGTAAAGTTAAAATTTATTGCTCTACGGCTTGGAATCTCGCCATATGGTTTAAAGTTGAAGCTAGATGGAGTTAATGAATTTAAAAATAGTGAAATGATAGCTCTTTCAGAACTATTAAAACTATCATGTAATGATAGGGAAAAAATTTTTTTTGGCCTATAAGTAGAAAAATATTCTACAAACAACCACGGAAGTGAGGTGATGGGATGTATTTAAATGACAAAGACTTTAGGCGGTCGCTGATACAAGATATTACAGATAAGATAGACAATATCTTATTAGGTGTATCATTTGGAGCAAGTATCATTGCTTTATTTATTGCCCTAGTAACCATATCCTGGCGTTAGGGTAAAGTGAAAAGAATAAGGCTACCATGGAAATAAGGATAGGAACAGTCCTAAAAAATCTATCTTCAATACGAATTTTACGACGCTCAGTGTAATCAAAGTCATAATCTTCAATGGCTTTTAACCCTGAATCAGTAATAAATAAAAATTTGCTGACAGAAATGGACGTGATACCAGTTGATTCATCTAATATGAATTTGCTTTTGTAGTCCACGAATAAAGCAGTATTAAGTAATTGCACTCGGTACGGAATTGTTTTGAAAGTTTTAAACTCTTGTAAAACTTCATCAATAGTTATATCACGTTCCTGATAGAAGGCTAAGTATTTAAGAAGATTAATATCAATAGGTGTAAGTTCTTTATAAGATTGCATATAATCACCTCCTTTCAAGGTGATTATAACACAAATAGTGGGGAGGTGATGAGGTGTGGATTTAGTTTTTAAAGTCAAAATACAACGTTATTCATGGTACCTGAGTTTCAGTCCCCGCAATGGGGAGATAATTCTAAATAATATCAACAAGCGCATTCATTGTGACAACTTATATGTTTCAGTCCCCTAGATGGGGCTATAAAGGTGGTAGTAAAACCTATTTAATTTGATTATAGGCTTGCATATGCTTATAAGTCAATGAATACTTTCAGCAAAAAGGAAGGTATAAGAATGAATTTATATGAAAACATTAAGAAAAAGTGCAAGGAGCGAGGCATCAGCATTGCCAAGCTAGAGCGAGCCACTAAACTTTCCGTAGGCAGTATATCTCATTGGAGAGTATCAGAGCCTAAAGTAGGAAATGCAAAGGCTGTGGCGGATTACCTTCATTGCACTATTGATGAATTGCTGTAAGGAGGTGAAGAAGGATGACAAAAGAAGAATTTGGGGCACACTTACAAAGCCTGTTAGAATCGCGAGGATTATCTCAGAAAAGACTTTCAATGTTGACTGGAATTAGGGAGTCAACTATATCTGATTGGATTAATGGGAAGTATTACCCAAAGCAAGATAAACGGTTGCTTATTGCAAAGGCTTTAAATATTCCGCCTGATCGTTTATTTGCGCTCGATGAGGATAAACCACCAACAGAAGGTGACTATTGGAAGAAAGACAAATATAAAGAACTGATAGAACTATCTACATCTATCGTGGATAGAATGGATGACGATGGGATAGCACTTTCAAAAGGCGATGTGAATACGTTGCTAGAGTTGTTAAGGCTAGAAATTATGTATCGGTACAGAATGTAAGGAGGTGATGACGTGGAGGATTTCTTAGCAGGATTTTTTGCAGGCGTTGGCATTACATTATTAGCGGTAGTGATAACTATCAAATTTGGATGAGGAGAAAACCATGTTACCAGGATTAGCACCACAACAAAGACAATATTTATATGAACTACATAATAAGTCAGCGAAGGAAGCAGAGAAGAACTTAGACTTATGGCTAGAAGGCTACGATGATGAGAACGAGGCTTATTACGTATACAATCAAGAGCTTGAAAGAGCCAAGGTATATGCTGAACTAGGCGGATTCCCGCCAAATAAATTTA
Organism: uncultured Veillonella sp.; assembly: GCA_900544365.1. Classification (GTDB taxonomy): domain Bacteria; phylum Bacillota; class Negativicutes; order Veillonellales; family Veillonellaceae; genus F0422. The sequence goes on from UQVF01000002.1 coordinate 29,121, forward strand.
TAAAGGAGGAATCGGGGTGCTGATAAAACTAACAGGTGAGCAAAATCAAGAGTTGCAGGCTAGATATAAGGAAGCCGTGGACAATGCGCTTAAATATAAGCAGTTGGCAAATATGAATCCTGATCTGCGCTCATATTATTGCGATATGTTCTGGGATAATTGGGGCCAAGCAACTGCGTATTATTTATTGGGACAGTTTGAGTTAGACCCAAGGCTTAAGGAGCAAATTTATGGATAGCAATGAATTTTACAAATCACTCACAGAAGAGCAAAGAGAATACTTAGAAGAAAGGCTCGATGTGCTGGTGGAGGTAGCCCATGATTATTTTGATGAGTGGGTAGAATATAATGAAGTACGCGACTTAATCGATTTTATTAGGTTAGTAAAGGATGCCAAGCGGATTAGTATCATCACAGGTGTTATAAGCGATTCTTTTATTGACTTATTAAAATCAGATAGAGGTCGGTTTATTAAGAACAGAGACAGCTTTATTTCTTTGATGGAGGAACGTATTAATGGATAGAGGAGAATTTGCTGCAAGCATTAGTAAAGAGCAAGAAGAATTTATCTTTCATAGGAGAGATGGATTCTTAAAATTAGCGAAAACTTGTATTAATGAGTACAAGGATAATCCGAGTGATGAACTTATTCGGCGAATGGAAGATAACCTATTATCTGCTAATACACTTCACTTCTTGTTAAATCAACGCCCAATATGGGAGTATAACAAAACGTATGAAGAGTATCACAATATTCTTGATAATCATCAAAAAAACATGGCACTATTGCACCGTAACAAGAAGTTAGAGAAAACTCTAATGATTAAAGTGTTAGCTAAAGCAGGGGAATTATTGGAGATAACTTATGCGGCATTAACATTTGGATTTGGTGCAGGGGTAGGATTATTCGTATTAAATCAATTATGTAAAATGCTGGGGGTCTAATGCCAAGAAGAAATAAGAATGCAAGAACACGTAAGCAAAAGCCATACCACATTATGGCCAAACACAAGAAAAAGCTAGAGGTTGAAAGGAAAGTCGAGCAACAGCTCGCTTACATCCAACAGCAAGAAGAGCACAAGCGCAAGCAACTTCAAGAAGATGAAGAGAGCAAGCACAATAAACGCCTAGAAAATATAGGAGCAACAATCACACTAGTGTTTGTAGTAATCTTAATCGCATGGTTTATTTCAATTATTATTTAGGAGGTAATTATGGCTAAAGTACTAGCAAAATTAATCGGAGGTTTACTTACAATATTTTTAGTGTGGTTGGCAGTGGTGGCATTCATTGTTTACGTATTGGCACAAGTTGTTAAATTTGTATTCTTTTAAGGAGGCAATATGAAAGTAACACCTACACATATTGCCGACATCATGGGGGTATCACCTCAATTCATTAGGTGCGGATTACGTGCCAACAAATGGGATTGGGGCGATGCGGTTCAGATGCATGGAAAAGTGTACACATACTACGTGTACTGGCACAAATTCAAAGAATGGTGGGGACAAAGTGATGCAAAAACAAAAAAAATCGAGCAAATGCTCGAAACGGAAGAATTTTAAAATCTATTGGGATAGGGTGGCTATGGTCGCTATGGTGCCTATCATGGCAGTAGCATTATATAATGCGACATTCCCTAGCAATGTGGTTGAGTATGAAGACCGTGAGGTAATCGTTCAAAATGGCGACACCTTATGGACCATCGCAAAAGATGCGGTGGGAGAATCGGAAGATGTGCGCCAAACGATCAGGGAGATTATGACTACCAACAAATTACAGGATGGAACAATTCACCCTGGTATGACTCTCAAGGTTAGAGTGATAAAGGAGTGATGTTGTGGATTTAAAAGCATATTGTAAAAGCAGAGGAATCAAGCAAAGTAGGATTACTAGACTGGTGGGAATCCCAAAAGATAGGCTTTGTCGGTTGGTTAATGGAAAGCCCGTAAACCTAACAATTCTAGAACTGATAAAGTTTTGTAAATTCTTAGGATTAAAACCATCAGAGGTAACTAATGGGTATTCCATATTAATGGATAGCCAAAAGTACTACTTAAAAGAAAAAGCCCCTCAAGGATGCGCTAACATCGAGGGACTTAATTAAAACAATGTAACTACAGTATATCACAGTGAGGAGGACGTATGGAAGATAATAGCAAAAAAATACATCAAATAATTGATCTATTACAAGGCGTTCCAAGATGTCAATGGGATGCATTAGTAATAGAAATAAATAGAGAATATGAAAGAAACGCCAGCAAGGTGACGCTTACTGACGTTTCTGGGTTAAAAAAACTATTCACTAACAATGGATATAGAAAGGAAAAGCGATGAATTGTGGAAAAACATATCGGATGACTGGGTACGCAATGGTACCTATTGATATCACCATTCCACTTGATGAGGGTCAAGACCCCGACGACGTGGCGGATAACTTTACTGAAAGCGATTATGCGGAGTTTATCTTAGGGAGTAACATCCCTTACATTATTAAGGCGGAAATTGACGCCATTGAGGAGGTTTAAATAAAACATGTACAGAAAGATTTTCAACGGCAAGAATGCCACTCATGAAGAGTGGTTAGAGGCTCGTAAGCAAGGAATTGGTGGTAGTGACATGGCAGCAATTCTAGGATTTAACAAATACCGCGATGCGGTGAGCGTTTGGCTCGACAAAAGGGGGGAATTACCTCCAGTAGAGGAAAACGAACCAATGTATTGGGGAAACGTACTTGAAGAAGTAGTCGCCCAGGAGTTTGCTAAACGAACAGGATGGAAAGTTAGAAACAATAACTATACATTACAGTCAATCGAGCATCCATACTTATTGGCCAACATTGATCGTGAGATTGTAGGCGTGGATGCAGGGCTAGAATGTAAGACCGCTAATGCATTCAAAAAAGATGAGTGGGAAGGAGATGAAGTTCCTACATCCTACTATATCCAGTGTCAACATTATATGGCGGTCACTGGTAAATCATCTTGGTGGATTGCGTGCTTACTCGGTGGGAATACATTCATATATAAAGAAATCCCTAGGAATGAAGAGGTAATTGAAGCCATCATTCGTGAGGGTAAAGTCTTTTGGGACATGGTAGAAAACGGAACAGTACCAGCTGTTACGGGCAGTGAATCAAGCGCCGAAGCACTCAAGACGATGTATAGCAAATCGAATAAGAAAACTATTGAATTAGACGATGTGGCTATTAATTACATCAATCAATACAAAACGGCTGTTGCAAAAGAAAAAGAGGCTAAGAGTGCTAAGGCTGAAGCTACTAATATTATAAAATCCTTGCTCGGCGAAAACGAAATAGGCATTGTTGGTGAGTTTAAAGTCACTTGGGGAATGTGCAAAGGCAAGACAATCTTTAATACTAAGGCATTTCAAGAAGATTATCCAGAACTATACAAACAGTATTTAGTAAAAGGCGAGGATACTCGTTCAACATTCAGAGTTAAATAAGGAGGAAGAACATGGCAAGCGTATCACAAGGGTTAAGCATCAAGAAAGGCGCCGTACAAACGGCAGAATCACAAAAGGCGGTGACTATTCAATCGCTGGTATCTCAAGAAAGTGTAAAAGCACGATTCGAGGAATTGCTAGGCAAGAAGGCACCAGGGTTTATCAGTAGCTTACTAGCTGTAGTAAATAACAATAAGTTATTGGCAAGAGCGAACCCGAATACAATCGTTGCAGCGGGAGCGATGGCAGCGTCATTAGACCTACCAATCAATCAAAATCTTGGCTTTGCCTATATCATTCCTTACGGCAATGAAGCTCAATTCCAAATGGGTTACAAAGGCTACATTCAATTGGCGATGCGGACTGGTCAATATCAGACCATCAACGCAGCTGAGGTGTATGAAGGCGAAATTGTCAAACAAAACCGCTTCACAGGTGAATATGAATTTGGAGAAAAGACCTCCGACAAAATTGTTGGGTACATCGCCTACTTCAAGCTAGTAAACGGATTCGAGAAATATCTCTACATGAGTATTGAGGAAATGCAAGCTCATGCTAAAAAGTACACTAATGGCAGATATAAAGGCGGTACTGAAAAATGGGGTTTAACTGACTTTCACAGCATGGCCATTAAAACCGTACTCAAGAGATTAATCAGCAAATACGGCATTTTATCTATCGAAATGCAAGGACAACCGATAGTAGACGCCATCACCAATGACGGTGGCAAGATGACAATGAAAGAAGATGGTACGCTTGAGGCTGATTTTGAGGGGGATACCATTGATACAGATGGAATGACCATCTACCAAGAAGAGCCACATACGGTAATCACCACAGAGGATGGTGTTACTGTAAATACCGAAACAGGGGAATACATGGACCCATTGTTTAACAAATAATTAACAAGAAAGATTTTACATGAAAAAAGGCATCCAGTACTTTTCCATGGATGTGGACTTTTTCACAGATTCAAAAATCCAGTTTGTAGATGCGAGGTTTGGAGCTAAAGGCATCGTGATAACGATCAGGCTCCTAACTCTCATCTATCGACAGGGGTATTACATCACCTGGAATGATGATGAAGCATTTTTACTTGCAAAAAGTGTCGGCGATAATGTAACCGCTTCTTTAGTGAGTGACGTAGTGCAGGAATTGGTTAAGCGAGGATTCTTCAACGAGGAATTGTTTAACTCGTTCAAAATTCTGACATCTAGGGGCATACAGGAACGATATTTAGAAGCATGTAAGCGAAGAAAATCGGTTGAAATAGATGAACGATATTTACTCTATGAAAGACCTGAAAAAATTCAGAATTTGCATGTGTTACCTTTGTGTACTCAAAATGACGGTAAATGCATACGTGATGTTAACATTTCAGACAAAAACGTATACATTTCTGATGAAAATGTGCACGCAAATGGACAAAGTAAAGAAAGTAAAGTAAAGAAAGTAAATAAAGAAAGGAAAGAAAGTAAGACCGTGCTCTTTTATCTAAATCATTTTGGTGATGTAAATCCATTCATTGGAGCACAGTTAGAAGAGTTGATTGACTTTCATGGAGATGATGAAGTAGAAGGCGCATTGAAGATAGCGGTTGAACGTGGTGTGCGTAAGCTTAATTATGTGAAAGGAATATTAAATAGTAAGGAGCGTGATGCAAATAATGGAGGATACAACAATGGAGCCCGTCGGGAAGTCGATTGGGATAACGAAACCGATGAATGGTGATGACATTCAGAAACGGCTTGCTGACATTCTAGGTAATCCACGTAAAGATAACATAGAATGCTATGTAAAGGTTGAGTATGACGATCCCGTTTATATCGACCCTAAACCAATGTTAGAGCGGTACGGAGTGCATAAACGGCATCAGCATATTAGCTTTGAGTGGATTAAAGAAAACGGTAAGCCTAATGAGTGTAACAAGGAAAGTTACGGGAAGGCATACCAATATGGTCGGAACGTGATGAGTGCTATTGATAGTGGCAGAGGTATTATCTTGAAAGGAACAGTAGGAACGGGGAAAACTACACTGGCTATTGCGATTATGCGCAAGGCAGTGGAACAAGGTATACGATGCCTATTCGTGAATAATATCAGCCTTAATGATAAGCTGCTCAACCTATTAAATAGCGACCGTAAGGAACTTGCAAATTATGACAAGTTGCTTAGAACAGTGCCATTATTAGTCATTGATGACTTTGGAGCGGAGTCAGACAGAAATAACCATTCATGGATCGTGGAGAAAATGGAAAGTATTATTGGTGAACGATATGATCGAATGCTACCAACAGTCATTACAACGAATTTAACTAAAGATGATATCAAGAAACGATATAACGAGCGTATTTATGATAGGCTACGTGATACATGCGACCTGGTGACATTCAGAGGGCAGAGTTTACGAGGAAATAAGGAGGAAAATAATGAGCGATAATGTAAAGAATCCATCACATTACAATCGAGGAAAGATTGAGGTGTGGGAATTTATTGAGGATCAAGGGTTGGATTACCATACAGGGAATGCGGTGAAGTATATTGCACGTGCTGGATACAAAGACCCATCAAAAGAGGTCGAGGATTTGCAAAAGGCAATCGCATTCTTAGAACGTAAAATTAAAGTGTTAACAAATATCAAGGCAGATAAAGAAAATAAGACTTTTGAAGAACTTTTGTTACCGTACCAACTACGTTATTTAGAGTGGAGATACAATGAAAGATTGAAACTATTGGAGGATTATATTTCGGAGTATCATAAGGACCAAAATGAGATTAATAAATTGAATTGCATAATTGCATACTATGTTGCTAGTGAGTATAAAGGGTTGTTACATAAAAACGAGTGTAACGAGTTGCTAGAAAATTTTGGACGTGTTTTAGAGAAAGACGGCGTATTGTAAAACTCATAAGAGTAAGATGAAATCAAATCCGATTAAAGTCGAGGTGGCATGGTGGTGAAAATATGAAACGAATAAAACCAAGAAGGAGAGTAGGCAATATAACAAATGGTAAAGGCATTGAAATTATTGCCACCGTAACATTAAGAGTAATGAATCACTGGGCAAACTGGAAGAATTACAAAGGCAGAGTGTGCAGAGATAAGCAAATATGGAAGGCTTGTGATGTGGTTTTGAAAGGGGTTAATAAGAGATATGTAAAGAAAATGTAAAGGAGGAAGCATGAACTATTATGGAGAACTGAATATTAATTACGCTGCAATCAAGGAGTTACATGATCATGCTGAATTTTTGAAGCACGAAATGCTGTACATCATGAACCACAGCCATCATGGAAAAAAGATTAAAGCGCAAGCGATGGCGTTACATTCTGTATGCAGCACAATTGTTACATTTACGATGCGTTGGTTAGAGAATGAGTATACATATGAATGGGATACATTTGTTGTTGATGTGATGGGTTGCTGTTACCTATTCATGAGTATTTATAACAACATGAGCATTGACTTTCATTTTGCATTCAAGTCTTGTTATAACAGCGATGAATTGCGGGATGCGTTCAATTGGATGGTTAAAGTTTTGGGCGGTTCTATTGAAGTGGTTACGCGTCAAGACCAATACACATGGATTGATGGGAAATAAAGGAGAATACATGAAAGTAAAAATTAAGAAAACCCATGTTAATGGGAAAATTCCAACATATACAACATTCGATCTCTACAGTGTAGAATCAGTAAGGTTTGATTATAACGAGACAAAAGTCGTCAAATTAGGGGTTAAAATGGAAATACCAGAGGGGCATGTTTTGTTACTATTTCCAGGCGATAAGTTTAAGAAGAAGGCAGGATTACGAATGGTTAATGACATTGAGGTAATTGACAGCGATTATACAGGAACGATAAGTGTACTTTGCCAGAATATCTATTCACAAATTGATTCCATCACGCAAGGTGACAGAATAGCAAAAGGAATTATCGCAAAAATTCCAAAGATAGAATTTGAAGAAGTATAAGAATTATTAACCACTGAACGTGGATCAGGTGGATTTGGAAGTACTGGAGTGTAAAAATGACAGAATATGAAATAGAAGAATTGAAAGCGGAAGCCTTAGATTTAATCATGACCATGGCATATTGGCCAGGTAACAATGATGAAGAGTTTTGGAAGGTAAAGTATGAGGTATTGCCACTACTAAAACAGTTGAAGCCTGTACTCGATGATACTGAATTTGAAGAATTATACGAAATGTATGAACAAGCGATTATTTGGGTGGAAGCATGAATATGATTGTCATTAGATGTGACTTTGTGTACTTAAACGAGTACATCGATAAAGAACGTCGCAATAAGTATGCAGCTGCTAAAGTCAAAGATGATTTAACCAACGAGGTGGCTTGGCAGTGTAAAATGGCTCGATGCACTAAGCCAAAAGGTAAAGTAGACATGATGTTTCGTTGGCACGTGAAAGGGCGCCATGATAGCGATAATATAGCGTTTGCCAAGAAATACGTGCTTGATGGGATGGTGCAAGCGGGACTATTAGAAAACGATAATCCAAAGTGTGTGCGACACTTGGCGGATTATATTTACCGTGATTTAAAGAAGCCACAGGTTGATTATGTGGAAGTGATTTGGGAGGAAACAAATGAATAACGTACAGTTGTTAGGCAATTTGGTTAGAGATGTGGAGTTGCGATATACGCAAAGCGGTTCATCGGTAGCTACATTTACGGTGGCAGCAACAAGCACGTATAAGGGACAAAATGGAGAAGCTAAGGAGCTTACGGCATTTGTGAATTGCGTGGCATGGGGAAAGAATAGCGAGTATATGAGCCAATATCACATGAGGAAATTCCGTTCTAATGTGGCGAATAAGCTCGATTTTATGGACGATAGGCATAATCTATCTAAAGTTCATGAAATCGAGTAATATGACGCTAAAATTTGAGTTTTGGAGCGTGTTTGAACCGTGAACGGTGGTGATAGATTGGAAATAGAGAATATACTTGAAGAAATGCGGAGTATAGCGAGGCAAATTGATTGCCTACGTGATGAAATACGAAAACTACGAGCGGAGTGCGACGGCTTAAAGGCGACCGATTATAGCGCGCCTAAGGTACAAGGAGGCACGCCAACAGGGATTGATGATAGGGTGATTAAACTTGAGGATAGAATCGAGCGATTAAAGGAACTTATTGAAAGACGATACACCTATGTTGATACGATCAACGAGGTATTGGACAATATGCCAACGATGGAGTATGCGACGATTATACGTAATCACTATTTGTACAACGAATCGTGGAGAGACATTGAACAAGTACTAAATATTAGCCGTGAAAAACTCCGAACGAAGCTGCATAAAGCAGCCTTAAAAGAATTTAAAAAAAGTTATGCCAAAATTGCCAACAAGGTCAAGGCGACATGATATTATATTAATTGTAAGAATGTTGGTTGCATGTTCCAACGGTTTTACTCCTTTTATAAGATACCTTATACAACTAAAACACAAGAAATGACGTCAAAGCTGCGACGTCATTTTTTGTTGCCCAAAATCAGAAAGGCGGTGATACAGTGACGGAAATAAAATGCATCAAAAAGAAATGCTTGCATAACGAGCACGGCATATGCACAGCTAAGACAATCGAATATGATGGATTATGCCAAACCTATGCGACACCAGATTTTATGATGCGGACAAAAACGGCTCACGTATCTAAACGCCATGGACGATATAAGCGGAATAATGGGGAGGTGTTGCGATGAACATAGTGCAGTTGCCTATTGAAGAGTTAACACCCTACGAGAATAACCCTAGGAATAACAAGAAAGCGATTAAATATGTTGCCAACAGCATTCGAGACTTTGGATTCAAGTCACCAATCATCCTAGATACTAACAAAGTGATTATTTGCGGTCATACACGGTATGAAGCAGCAAAGACATTGGGATATACTCACGTTCCTTGCATCGTTGCCAGTGACCTAACAGAATCACAGGTAAAAGCCTATAGGCTAGCCGACAACAAGGTGGCTGAAATGGCGAAGTGGGATTATGACTTGCTTTCCTTTGAAATCCAAGACCTATCGTTTGATATGGAAGAGTTTGGGTTCGATGTGGAGCGATTACTCACGCCAGCAGATGAAAAAGAAAATGAACGTGAAAGAACTATGGACGCTTACAACTTACATGACTACGACAGCGGTAACGTTGAGGGGTTCTATCAAATGCCAATCATCACTAGGACATATGCTAAGCCTAGCGAGTTGATTGGCTTTAATTATGTTAAGACCAACAAAAAGAAAGAAGGGCAAGGCGTGCACTTCTTCATTGATGATTACCAATTTGAACGGATTTGGAATAATCCTGACAAATACGCTGACATGCTAATTCCTTACGAATGCGTTCTAACACCCGACTTTAGTCTATACACAGAAATGCCAATGGCCATGAAAATTTGGAACGTGTACCGCTCAAGGTTGATTGGCCAAATACTCCAACAAAATGGAGCGAATGTGGTTCCTACCTTATCATGGTGTGAACGTGACACGTTCGCATTCTGTTTTGATGGAATTGAACCAGGTGGCACAGTAGCAGTATCAACAATAGGCGTTAAGCGAGCAGATGATGCCTATCATATGTGGTCAGAGGGAATGGATGAAGCAATACGCAAATTAAAGCCAGAGCACGTCATTGTATATGGTGGCGACATTGGATACCAATTCCCTTGCGAAGTTACTTATATTAAAAATGCGGTAACGGAAAGGATGAAGAATAGTGGGCGGTAGAGGTGCTAGTTACTCACTCACAGGAAGTGGAGAGAAGAGCAAAAGAACTGCGATCAGTGAAAAGAAGTTAGAACGATTAAAGGGCGAATTGCAATCAGCAATAGACGAAGATTTTAAAATTGCCAAATCTAGGCAAGGGCAGCCGTGGCATATTGACAAAGGTAAAGGCAGAACCGAACATAGTCAATCAGAGCGCCGAGATGCACGGATTCAATATCTTAGAAAGCAAATTGAAAAGCAAGAAGGCGTAGTAGAACGACAACGTAGACGTGATGGAGCTAAAGGAAGCCTATTTGATTATAAGGGCAACCTTAACATCACAGAGCATAATTACAAACAGGTTCGCTCATTCTTGAAAGATATTGAAAAAGGCAAGGTTAGAAGTGGCAGAACTCGAGCTACTGAACGCAACTGGAAGAAGAAGCTTGATAGTTTTGAGAAAACTTTGAAAGCAAGCAAAAAAGTGAAAGTCACATCTAGTGCGCAAAGTCTTATTGATAGTGGCAAGGTGAAACAGTGGAAAAAACACCCTGATCATTACTTCATTACAGGGGCTCAAAAAACGGCGCTTGTACTTAAGCCAGATGGCACTTTTACAAGAAGTAATAGATATACGGGACCACTCACTCAAGAGCATGCTGATAGGGTCGATAAATTCATTAAAACGGGGGTATGGTAATGGAAATACAAGCATTTATATATAAAATGCGAGACTTCAATTCCGTCGAATTAGAAGATGGCATATTCCTGTTTAAAGCGCCTAAAGGCAAGTGGGAATTGTGGAACGTTGAAGACGATGTTGAAACGGGCGAAGTCATTGATGATTTGAAGAGTCACCCTAAGGCAGTTGAACTCATCGGAAAACTTGAAACAATAGAATTTGAAGTCATGGGCGGTCGTGGTGCTGGAGGAATGGGCGCCGTGTTTAGTTGGAAAGGCGACTCACATAGAGGGCTTGACCAGAGCATGGATAATTTGCCAGCACGTGTAAATAATAAGGTCAAGATAAAGACCCGTGAACAAGCAATTAAGGCATTCCGTGATATGCATGGCAAGGATGCGGGCGAGTCGCTAGTTCAAATTGATAGAAACGGATTTGTTCACCATTACAGAAATGGGAACAAGACAAACGTCAGTATCAATCGAACAGTCAAGGGGGCTACACTTGTCCATAATCACCCAAATAACAGCACGTTCAGCCCTGCTGATATGAAGGTGGTGGCAAGTACAAATGTTGGCAGTATCATTGCCACGCATTCTAAGGGCTATCGAGAATTTACCAAGCAATCACATTTTAAGCAAAATGACTTCCTCAAGGCAGTCGCTAGGGTTGAGAAAAACGGCTTAAAGGGTAAAGGCCCTAATGATGCAGTAGACAGATGGCTCAAACGAAACCAAAAGAAATACGGGTACACATTCAAGAATGTTCTAGATTAAGAAAAGGAGGGGGTAACAGGTGGCCAATCCTAGAGGGCATCCTGAGACCCTCAGAAGTACAAATACATTAGATAAGGAAACGCATCGCGCTATTTCTTCAAAGGGTGGCAAGGCATCGCAAGCCAAAAAACGGCAGATGAAAGCATGGAAAGAGCTCACCCAGGAGATTATGGCAATGCCACTGCAAAAGGGCAAAGTGAAGGAGAAAATAACTTCACTAGCCGAGGCAAAAGGGCAGAATATAGATACTCAAACGGCGGTGTTGTTAGCCCAGGTTGTTAAGGCGACTAAAGGAGATACTAAAGCTGCTGAGTTCCTATATTCTCTATCGCATGAAGAGGTGGAGCAAATTACAGAGGCGCCTATTGTGGTACCAGATGATACGGACAAGATTATTCCGTTCTTTGATTCTGTAAGCGGTGACATCAAGCGCCACGGGCATACGCATTATTGGTTTAAAGGTGGTCGTGGTAGCACGAAATCATCCTTCATTAGCATGAAGATTCCACAACTAATCATTAGCAACCCAGATGTGAATGTAGTTATCTTGCGGAAGGTTGCGAACACTTTAAAGAACTCGGTATATGCGCAAATTGAGTGGGCCCTTGAACAATTGGAATTATTACAAGAGTTCGAGTTCAAGAAGTCGCCGCTTGAGATTATTTACAAGCGAACAGGACAGAAAATTCTGTTCTTGGGTGCTGATGACCGTTCTAAAATCAAATCACTCAAAATGCCATTCGGTTATGTCGGATGTGTATGGTACGAAGAATTAGACCAATTTAGTGGAATGGATGAAATACGTTCCATCAATCAGTCGCTACTCCGTGGTGGCGATAAATATTGGTGCTTTTATTCCTTCAACCCGCCAAAGAGCCGTGATAATTGGGTGAATGTGGAGCAATTGACGGATTACCCCGACAGGCTCATTAGTCATAGTAATTACACGATGGTTCCAAGCGATTGGCTAGGCGATCAATTCATAATTGAGGCTGAAAAGCTGAAAGAGCAAAGACCAGACCTATACGAACATGAGTATATGGGAATTGCCACAGGCACAGGCGGTGACGTATTCGCCAATGTTGAGGAGATGACTATAACCGATGAAATGATAGATAACTTTGACAATAACTATCACGGAATCGACTTTGGTTTTGCGCAAGACCCGTTTGTATATACGAAGCTGCACTATGACATCAAGCATGATTGCATTTATATTTACGATGAAGTATACAGTACACGGCTCAAAAACTCGATGGCGTACGAGAAAATCAAGAACAAAGTAGGCACGAGTGCAGTATGGGCTGACTGCGCTGAACCAAAATCCATAGCAGAGCTTGCTGATATGGGCTTGCGTATCTATGGCGTGAAAAAGGGCCCAGATAGTCGTGAATTTAGTATCAAGTGGCTATCGGATCGTTACAAGATTTACATTGACAAAAACAGATGTCCGAACGCATACCGCGAATTTACGATGTACGAATACGACCAGGATAAGCACGGCAATTTCATTAGTGCCTATCCTAAGCGTAACGATCATACGATTGATTCAGTGCGGTATTCGTTACGTAGTGAGATGGATGCGAATAAATTCAGTTGGTAGGAGGTGATAAAGTGGACTTAGGACAATTATGGGATGCCATCATAAAAGGCAATGCAGGTATTAGCGACAAAGAGTTTGTGCGACGTGAATTACAGCGGTTTATGAACTCAAAAGAACGCAAGAATATCATGACTGGACGCAAGTATTATGAAGGCATCCATGACATTATCAACAAAAAGCGAACGATGGCCATTGAGAATACGGCTATTGCCAATAGCGATAATAATGAGATTCCGTTAAATCTTCCTAATAATCAACTCGTGGATAACAAGTTTGATGACTTAGTAGACCAAAAAGTCAATTACCTATTTGGGAATCCATTAGAGGTGAAGACAGATGATGCGGTACTGACTGAATTACTAGGAAAGCAGTTCCACAGGCAATTATTAAACGTGGCAAAAGACGCCTATATTGGCGGTAAAGGGTACTTACATCCTTATATTGCACCAACAGGGGAACTGTTATTTAAACGGATGAAACCTGAGAATGTCATACCGTATTGGCACGATGAAGAGCATAGTAAACTAGATGCATTTATTTACTTTTATGATGTGGACCAGTACCATCAATTAGAAAAGACTCACACAGTTAAATACGTAGAATTCTACAAACCAGATGGTGTAAGCTATTACATTTACAATAACGGTGGCTTAACAGTTAATACTGATAAGGAAACAACAAATTACATTCAATATCAAGGAAAGCTATACAATTGGCCTTCCGTGCCACTATTGGTATTCAAGGCAAATTCTATCGAGCAACCACTAATTAATCGGGTAAAGAGTTTACAAGATGCATTAAACGAAATGTACTCGATGTTCCTTGATAGGTTGCAAGAAGACCCTAGGAAAACCTTGATTGTATTACGAAATTATGATGGTACAGACCTAGCAGAATTTAGACGCATGTTAGCTAAGTATGGAGCGGTGAAAGTCAGAGATGACGGTGGAATTGATACGCTAACCATTGAAGTTAACGCAGGTAACTATGATTTCATCACGCAAGCATTGAAACGGTCGATTATTGAAAATGGTCGAGGATTCGATGCCAAGGATGACCGTATGGCCAATAATCCTAATCAGATGAATATTTCATCTATGTACAGTGATATCGACCTCGATGCGAATCAAATTGAGGTGGAATTTCAAGCCACCTTAGAACAGCTAGTAGAGTTCTACCGAGCATACCGTAGCATAAGCAACGCCACAGCACCAAAGGATGTAGACTTCATCTTCAATCGCATGACACCAGTCAATGAGGGCGAAGTAATCAACAACTGTAAATCGAGTATTGGCATTCTATCTAATGAAACGATCGTGGCTAACCATCCATGGACGACTAACACGGCGGAAGAATTGGAGCGATTGCAACAAGAACGCTTGCAGATGATGCAAGAGATGGCTTTACAAGATTACATAGCAGGTGGCGGAGATGAACCAACAGAGTAAAGAATATTGGGCGAAGCGTTACGAATCATTAAAAGATGAAGCCATGCAAGGTGCTGAAATGACCGTTGATGAACTATCTATGAACATTGATAGAGCACTTAGACGGTTAACGGTTGAAATAGAAAATTGGTATAAGCGATATGCCACAGAAAACGGTATCACCCTAGAAGAAGCAAGAAGACAGCTCAATAAAAGAGAGTTAGCTGACTTCAAGATGACACTTGAGGAATATATCGAGCAAGCCAAGCGAGAAGATTTATCAAAGGAGCACCAACGCATGCTTGAGAATGCATCGATACGTGCTAGATTGGATAGAACACAAGCACTCTATATAAGCGTTGTACATGAGATTGAGCGCCTATTTAAGGCGGAAGATGACAGCCTAAGCCAATTGCTTAGGGAAACATACGAAACGACCACCTATAAGACGGCTCACCTTACGCAAACGGTACTAGGTGAATATAATATCGTACCTAAGGTATCTGACCATGTTGTAGAGGTGGCAATAAAGAAACCATGGGCGCCAGACGGTAAAGATTTCAGCAGTCGTATATGGGATGACCGTACAAAGCTAGTTCAGACAATTCAAAATGATTTTGTTCAATCGGTGTTAGCAGGTGATGGCATGGCGAAGATGACGGAGAACCTTGCTACACGGATGAACGTTTCGCAATCGAACGCAAGACGATTGGTAGAAACGGAAACGGCTAGAATTTACGAAGAGGCATTCACCAACAATATGAATGATATTGGGGTGGAGAAACTGGAGATACTAGCAACGTTAGACCGCAAGACCTCGAAGATATGCCAACGTATGGACGGGAAGATTGTACCGATTAAAGATGCTAAGCCAGGTGTAACAATTCCACCATTTCATTGCCATTGCAGAAGCACAACTATTCCATATTTCGATGATTTGGAAATCAAAGGGGAAACGAGGGCAAGCCGTGGCGAAGGTGGTAAAGGTAAGAGCGAGCAAGTAGACGGTGAATTGAAGTACGATGAATGGTACTCGAAATATGTGGAATGAGGTGAGTTCAATGTGTGATTTCATCACGATTTTACAAATAATCCAAGTGCTATGCGTAATATACCTTGGATTTGCACTGTATCACATTAATAAAAATCAAAAGTAACAGCACTCTAGGCATTGCCTAAGGGTGCTTTTATTATGCCATTTTGGTATTGTTGGGCGAAAACTAACAAGCTCACATAGAGTGGTGTTGCACTCGAAAATAAAGCGAAGTGGAAAGGAGTCATAACGATGACAAAAGAAGAATTAAAGGCTTTAGGGCTCAATGAGGAGCAAATTGAAAAAGTAGTGGAAGATTACGGAAAGAACTACGTTCCAAAGAATCAATTTAATCAAAAAAATGAAGAACTAAAGCAAGCCAAGGAATCATTAACTACGATGCAATCTGACATAGAGGCATTGAAAAAAACTAATGCTGACAATGAAGAATTAGCCAAACAAATTGATGAAATGAAAGCCGCTCAAGTCAAACGAGATGAAGAGTACACGGCGCAAATTCACAAGATGGAGGTAGACGGCATTGTAGAACGTACACTAATGACTTTCAAGGCAAAAAACGGAAAAGCCGTGCGAGCGTTACTCGACTTAGAGGATGTAAAGCTCAAAGACGGCACTATTAAAGGATTAGATGACCAACTGATTAAGTTGAAGGAATCTGATCCTTATTTATTTGAGTCCGAAAGTAAACCGACTGGAGTCACACCAGGTGAGCCACATGGTGGTCAAGGCTCCACAGGAATTACTCAAGAACAGTTCAACAAAATGGGTTATTTAGAACGAGCAAAACTCAAAGAAGATGACCCCAATACTTATTCAGCATTAACAAATGGAGGTAACGAATAATGCCACAAGGAACAACAAAATTAACACAATTAATTAATCCAGAAGTTATGGCGGACATGATTTCCGCTAACTTACCTAAGGCGATTAAATTCGCAAACATTTTGGCGGTCGACACGAAACTTGAAGGACAACCTGGTAACACTGTAACAGTACCATCCTTTAAATACATCGGTTCCGCAAAAGACGTAGAAGAGGGCGCAGCAATTGACCTTGCTCAATTAACAACATCCGTCGAAAAATTCACAATCAAAAAAGCTGGTATTGGGGTGAAAATCACGGATGAAGCAGTTTTATCTGGTTATGGAGACCCAATTGGTGAAGCAGTTAAGCAATTAGGTATGTCTATTGCTGACAAAATCGAAGATGACGTAATCGAAACATTAAAATCAACAACATTAGCGGTAACATCCACATCTCAAATCTCTTATGAGGGTATTGTGAATGGTGTTGATAAGTTCGCAGAGGAATCCGACGTGCCAAAGGTATTGTTTATCCACCCAGAGCAATTGACACAAATCCGCAAATCCGCTGATTTCATTGATAAAAACAAATACGGTGGTGACTTGATGATGACAGGGGCTATCGGTTCTATTTGTGGCGTTGAAGTCGTGGTATCTCGTCGAGTGCCAAAAGAGGGGGATAACTTCACTAACTTCATGGTGCAAATGGCACCTAACAGTGGTGAAGGCACGCCAACATTGCCAGCAGTATCCTTGTACTTAAAACGAAATGTACAAGTAGAATCTGATCGTGACATCGTTGGCAAGATGACAGTTATCACAGCGGACGAACACTACGGTGTAGCATTAACCAACCCAGCTCGTGTTTTAAAAATGACATTTAAAGCATAGGAGGTTTACTTATGGGAATGTTGTTACAACAATATTTACATCCTGAAACGGAAGTTGACACAGGAGCAGAAGAAGGCGCAAGCGCTGATGTGGAAACTGTAGAGGTAGAAGAAACCGAGGATACGCCAAAAGGCAAGAAGGCGGTGAAAGATGATGGAGACACAGGAGCAGAAGAAGAAGGCACAAGCGCTGATTCCTAAGGCGGTTGAATTCATTGAAGGTGCTACAGGATTTGTTGCCATCGAAACGCAGATACTTGAGTACGTCATTCAAAGTGAACTGGATAAGGCGCTAGCTGATATCAACCACACGGAACTACCGACAGAGCTAGAAACGTACATTGTACGTCGAGCTTGTGGCATGTTCATTCATATGAACGCTAAGGAAATTTTAGGCAGTGATGGTGCGCAGGTTGCCAAATCCATTCGCATGGGTGACACGTCAATTGACCTAGGTGGCACCACCGATGAAGACAGATTACGAGTACTTATTGAAGAGCTCACTCAAGAAGACAGGAGGTTACTAGCATGTTACCGACGAATCAGATGGTGAGCACTTACCGTAAGCAATTAGAGCAAATGTACGATTGCTTGGTGACAGTATTAACCGAAGAGGAAACGGTCGATGAAGCGACTGGTATTACTAGTATCAACCGAACCGTAGAAGAGGGACCCTATCCGTGTAGGGTCTCTTTTAAATCCTCTACCACATCACAAGCTGATGGCATGCCAAAATTTGCTCAAAATACAACCTTATTCATGGCACCTGATGTGATTGTTCCTAAAGGTGCTCGCATGCACATTGTAGGCCGTCACAGAGAGTTTTATGCAAAGTCTAGTTCAATGCCTAACGTGTATGACAGCCACCAAGAAATTCAGTTAGAGAATTTGGAGGTGCGATGATGGCAGAGTTAGATTTTGATTTCAGCGGAATTGAGACATTTCAACAAAACCTTGAGCGAATGGCGGACCCAGCACAATTAGCTGGAGTGATGAGCTCCGTTGTAAAGCGAATGGGCGCCGTATATTTGCGTGAGGCGAAGAAGAAAACCCCAGTAGGACCTCGTAGCATTCAAATGCTGGTAGGGCATGACCAAAGCGGAAACCCTATTTACCAAACACATAATTTTAATACGCAAAATATGCGCAAGAGTTGGTTTATGGATGAACCGTTCCCTAAAGGTGGCAACTCTAACTCGACTATGTCAGTGAAGGTGTTCAACACATCTACTTATTCATCATATGTGGATGATGGACACCGCCAAAAGGTAGGGCAATTCTTGCCATTTATTGGCGCAGGGTGGCAAAGCGGTAAAGTACAAGGCGCACGATTAAAACAATCTTGGGTTGATGGACTGAATATCACAACACATGCCAAGAATGTGGTTGAAAGCAACGCCAATAACATTATGAATAGTGGGTTTAACACGTGGCTAAGGAGTATGTTGCAAAATGATTGATACGTTAATAACCGAGGGTATCTCTAAGGCCTTATACGATGTATTCAAAGTGCCAGTGTATGTGGAGTGGAAAGAAAATAGGATGAAATTTCCTTGCTTTTTAATTGAGGTAACAACCTCTAATCACGATTTACACGTAGGCAAGCTGTATGATCGTAAACTCGATTACACCGTGAAATACTTCCTAAATGCGGAAAGTATTCCAGTGGATTACCGCAAGGACCTACTACAAATAGGCGAACAGCTTTACGACATATTGGAGTACGTGAAGGTAGGCGACCGTATCACACGTGGTGAGGATATGAGTTACCGTGAAAGCGATGGAGTTTTGCACTTTAGCGTGACATACGAAATGCTACTTTACAAAGAAAGTAAACGAGTTCCAGCGATGGAACGATTACAAGTGAATGAAAGGAGTTCAAACAATGGATGAACGATTTGACGGTTACACGATCATTGCATCGGATAAATACAAACGATACAAGGATATTTTAGCCGTACTTTTAGATGACGATATGACATATACGCATGAAGAGATTGATGAGATTTTACAAAACGAGTTCAATCGTCCGATTGTGGAATATGAGAATTAGGAGGTGCACAGATGGCATTAGGTGGCGGAACGTTCTTGTTCCATAACAAGGTGTTGCCAGGGGCATACATCAATTTTATTAGCAAAACACGAGCATATGCAGAAGTGGCTGACCGTGGATACGGCGCGATGATGTTATCTCTTGATTGGGGACCAAGTGGCGAAGTATTCCGAGTGGATTCTGATACATTCCAAAAGAGTTGCCAAGACTACTTTGGCTACGATTTTGGGCACCCTAAAATGAAAGGCTTACGTGACTTGTTCTTAGGCCTTAAAACAGGCTATTTCTACCGCTTAAATAGTGATGGTGAAAAAGCAAGCAATGACTATGGCAAGGCGAAATATGCAGGTATTCGTGGCAATGATCTCGGTGTATCTGTACAGGCCGACCCAGATGCAACGAGCGCATTTATTG
Source organism: uncultured Veillonella sp. (assembly GCA_900544365.1). GTDB lineage: Bacteria > Bacillota > Negativicutes > Veillonellales > Veillonellaceae > F0422. The sequence continues at coordinate 49,017 of UQVF01000002.1, forward strand.
TGACAACTTACATCACAACAAATGATGTGCGCAAGGTGGTGGATAAACAAACAGCCGTTGCTAAGGCATCTGATTTAGTTGATAACGCATACGTTGAATTTAAAAAGAATGCTAACTTAGTGGCTACTGCTTACACAGCTTTCACAGGCGGTACAAACGGTTCTGTTGTGACTAGTAAAAACTATCAAGACGGCCTTGAGTTCTTAGAGCCGTACTATTTTAATGTCTTAGGTTATGTAGGTTCTGATGAAACTATCAAGAATTTATTGATTGCTTTTACGACTCGATGCAGAAACCAAACAGGGGCTAAATTTCAATTGGTCTTGCAAGGTAAGAAGGGCGTCAACAATGAGGGTGTAATTAGTATCCTTAATACTATTACCGACCAGGGCGAGGACCCATCTTCATTAGTCTACTGGACCGTAGGGCGTGAGGCTTCTTGCAACATCAACGAATCCTTATCGAACCGTAAATATGATGGTGAGTTTACTATCAACACCAAATATAAGCAGTTCGAGCTTGAACAAGCTATCAAAGACGGCATGTTCATGTTCCACAACGTATCTGACCCAGTAGGCGGCAATGTGCAAGGTGAAGCACGTGTCTTGAAAGACATCAACACTTTCACAGAATTTACTAAACATAAGAATCAAAGTTTCGCATTAAACCAATGTATTCGAGTGTTGGATAATTGGGCGATTGATGCAGGTCGTACATTCAACAAAGGATATTTAGGCAAGGTTCAAAATGACGCAGATGGACGTCGTGCGTTGTGGGGCGACCTCGTTTACCTTGGCGAGCAATATCAACGAGTGAGAGCGATTCAAAACTTTGATGATAAAGACATTGAAATTCCAACACAAGGTGACAACAAAGAAGATGTCATTGTGAATATGAACATCCAGCCTACGGTGGCTATGGAAAAACTTTACATGACAGTTATTGTTGAATAGGAGGTAACAGATGGCAGAAGAAACTACTTTTAATTCCGTTGGCACAATGAATGCTAGTGATGTTATCAGCGCTAAATTGGCGACATGTTATGTTATTGCTAATAACAAACGCAAGTTATTGTTTCAAGCCAAAAATTTAAAGGCGGAAGTTAAAAAGAAAAAGGATCAAGTTGCTATTTTAGGGCGAATGTTGAAAGGGAATAAAACAACATCCTTAGAAGGCACGGGCAAACTTACGATTTATAAGAATACATCCTTATTTGATGAAATGATTGAAAAGTTGATTAAAACGGGTGTAGATACGTACTTTGATATGCAAGTGACAAATCTTGACCCAACGTCAAATGCAGGGCCTCGTTCTGTTATTTTAGTTGGCTGTAACTTAGATGTTACACCAGTGGCTGATTTTGATGCGGACGGGAAATGGCTTGAAGACGAATTAGCATTTACATTTGAAAGTGTGCGATACGTTACGCACTTTAAAGAATTAGATGGAATGAACGCATAGGAGGCACACATGGTTGAAACATTAAAAGGCTTTTTTAAGCAAAATGCAAAGATTGTAACAGAAGTAGAGTACGTTGCATCGAAACGATTTACAGATGATGAGGGTAAGCCTATCGTTTGGCGCATCCGTGTATTAACTAATAAGGAATTAGATAAGTTACGCGCTCGTTTTACTAAGAAAGTATACGAACCTGGCACACGTACCGCCGAAGAACGTATGGATTTGACAGCATTTACAGATGAATTGCTAGTCCGCACGATTGTATTCCCAACATTAGATGATATGGAATTACAAAATTCTTGGGGAGTATCCAACGAGTTAGATTTGGTGAAAGCTATGCTTAATGGTGGTGAGTTAACAGATTTAACACGTGCCATCCAAGAGGCGCAAGGTTTTGAAACTGGTTTTGAAGATAAGGTAAAAGCCGTAAAAAACTCCTAAGCGCCAATGACGGTGAGACGTACCTCGCCTATGTAGCATTCGTAAAATACAACATCCGTCCTTCCGAGTTCATTAATATGGACTTAGAGGAGCGGGCTTGTATTTACGCATTTATGCAACAACACGCAAAAGATGAGAGGAAGGCACAGAAAGGAGGCGGAATTTAGTGGCGACAATTACAAACTATATAAATTTATCAACAAATATTCCTACCATTGCTCAAAGTGCAGCGAATGGAATGCAAATGTTAGCCAACGGCGCTAATAATGCGACAGGCAAAATGCAACAATTTATAAATGTCACAAACTCAGCTAAAAGCGGTTGGGGTGGATTCCTTGCTTCATTCACTGGCAACCTCTTCGCAGATGTGGCAATGCGAGGTATTACCATGGTCACTGGTGCAATTAGTAGCCTTAATCAAACAGCCAACGAGTTTAATTCGATTCAGGCAAGGCTTAATTTGGTTACAGGCGATCAAGCAAATGCAGTAGCATTGAATAAGCAAATTTATGATTCAGCAATACGGGCCCGTGGTGGTTACATGGAAATGGCAGAATCTGTAACGCAATTATCAATGTCAGCACACGATGCTTTCCCTGATCCATGGGAAGCAGTTGGATTTATGGAGGGCATTCAAAAGCTATTCGTTATTGGTGGGGCAAGCAAAGAAAATCAAAAGAACGCCATGCTCCAATTAACACAAGGCATGGCAAGTGGTCAATTGCAAGGTGATGAGTTCCGTTCAATCGCAGAAAACGCTCCAATCATTGAAAATATGATTGCCAAAACCATGGGCGTAAGCCGTGGAGAACTCAAGCAGTTAGCAGCGGATGGTAAAGTTACATCTGAGGTAATTAAGAAGTCGATTATGGACAATATGCCAGAAATTGAAGCACAATTTGCTAAAATGCCTAAGACATTTGATGACCATATGACGGAGTTAAAAAACCGAGCTATCAACGCATTTACACCAGTATTTGAGCGATTAAAAGACCTTGGTAACAGTGAAGTCATGGGTAGGATGTTTGACGGCATAGCCAATGCCATAGAATATGTAGCGCCGCTCTTCTATTGGCTCGTAGGAGTTGCAGAATGGGCAATGTCAGGAATTACCACGGCATTTGGTGCTGTTACCGACTTCTTGAGCAATAACTTCGGGATTGTTGAGGTAGCATTCGGAATCGCCGTTGGGGTGCTCACTTATTATGCAACGATGACCTTAATTTCCGCAGCTAATACGGCGGTAATGATGGCATCAACGGCCGCTGCAACGGTGGTGGAGTGGGCGTTAGCGGCATCTAAAATAGCATCAACATTGGCACAGGAAGGGCTTAATGCAGCACTGTATGCATGTCCGATTACTTGGATTGTGGCAGGAATCATTGCCTTAATTGGCGTGTTTTATTTGGCAGTATCCGCGGTGAATTACTTCGCAGGTACTTCAATTAGTGCCACAGGATTAATATTCGGCGCATTCGCTTGGTTGTGGGCTAGTATTCGCAATGGGATTACATTCGTATGGAATTGGATTGCAAGTTTTGCCAACTTCTTGGGGAATGTATTCAATGATCCATTAAATGCCACTTACAATCTATTTGCAGATATTTGGAATGGCATCGTTGATTTGATTGGCCAAGCGGTGAACTCGGCGCTTTCATTGATTAAGAAAATTCCAGGTATGGATAAGATCATGGGCGACACTACTGTAAATGCTGGAGCGCTTCATATAGAACGCAAGGCTATTGCGGGCGGCGAAACCACGCTGTTAGGCAAAATGGACTATGTAAGTCAAATGGATTATGCAGAGTCTGGTTATAAAATGGGAGAAAATTTGTTTAACTTTGAAATGCCACAAATTAAAATTCCTGATTTTGATGCAAAGAAAATAGGTGAAATTCCGACGCATAAAGACGGGACTCCAAAAGATTCTAAAGCAGGGCGAAGAACAGCTCACCATACAAAACGGACGGCAGATGCAGTTGAGATGACGGCGGATGAAATCAAGGAACTTCGTGAGAGTGCGGTTCAATCGGCACTTAACCAATTCAACCAATCTCACGTCATCGTGAATGTGGACATGGATAACAACATCTCCAATGAAATGGAATTAGATGGGGTTACATCAAAATTGCTTGACGGTATTCGTAATGCTGTGGGCATGAAACGGGAAGGGGTGGCAATGTAATGTATTATTTTTTCTTAAACTCAATGCAGATACCGATTCCACCACCTTCGATGACTACATCCATCAATGGGAAAAACGAAACCATTGATTTGATAGGCGCTGGAGAGGTTAACATTATTAAGCCTCCAGGGCTAACAGATTGGTCATTCAAAATATTACTTCCTAACAACGATTACCCTTTCAATCAATCTCTTATTATGAAGTCGAAAAAGGCGGAGTATTACCTCGACAAACTCAAGCGATTTAAGCAAGAGAAAAAGCCTTTTCAGTTTATCGTAGTACGGATGAGTGAAAAGGGTGACATGCTTAGTATGACCAATACTAAGGTGACGTTAGAAGACTACTCAATTGAAGAATCTCACGAATTAGGCATTGACTGTGAGGTACCTATTAAGCTCAAGCAATGGAAGGATTGGGGCGCTAAGAAACTATTTGTAGAGACCGATGAAAAGGGTAATGCAAAAGGCACGGTCACAACCAATAGACCGTCAGATAAAGTGCCTAATCAAACAGCTAAGGTAAAACAAGGTAATACCTTGCAACAAATTGTAAAACGTGAATTTGGAAACACGAACAATCTATTTGCAATTGCATCGCTCAATAAGATTGCAGTTCCTGCTGCGCTTGCAGTCGGTCAAGTTATTCAATTGAAAGAAGGCAAATAATGGTTACTCAAATGGCAATGCCAGTACCGTATCGATACCAACTTATCATAAGAAATGGCAATAATCAATACCTAGTAGACCCTTTAGAGGGAGTACAAGTTACAAGAGGAATTGACGGCATTCCCTCTAAAATGACTTTCAAAGTAATGACAGACGGTATCTTGCAATTTGAAGAAGGTAATGCAGTTCAATTTAAACTCAATGATGATATTGTATTTGTGGGCAACGTATTCGAGAAATCACGTGACAAAAGTGGTGTAATCAGTGTTACAGCCTACGACCAATTGCGATATTTAAAGAATAAGGATTGTTACGTATACGGGGGTATTACGGCCACTGACCTGGTTAAAATGATAGCCACTGACTTTGGCTTACAAATAGGTGAACTCGACAATACGCAGTACGTCATTCCATCTACTCCAATGCGTGTAGAGAAGAACAAAACTCTCATTGACATCATCATGTACGCATTAGAACAAACGGTAATCAACACACCTAAGCACGACCTGTATCATCTATATGACAATAAGGGTAAATTAATGCTAAAGTCTTTGGAATCTATGAAAACTGACATCTTCATTGACGATGACGTCATGGAAAATATTGATTATAAAACATCTATCGACAAAGACACATACAATCAAGTGAAGATAGTGCGTAATGTGCCAGATGGTGATTCAAAGAAATTAGTAACAACCGCCATTTTAAAAGATGACGAAAACATCAAGAAATGGGGGCGATTGCAATACTTAATGATGCCAGATGATAAGGTAACAAATGCAGTCGATAGGGCTAAGCGAATCATAAGCCTAAAGAATCGTAAAACTCGTGAGATTAGGCTCAAAAATGTCATTGGTGATGTTAGGGTGCGTGGTGGCACCTTGTTATACCTCAAGAAGAATCTAGGCGATATTGTGGTGGATAATTACGTTATGGTGGAATCGGTAACACATACTTTCAAACATGGCTACCACTCGATGGACCTCGATGTGTATTATCAAGGCGACCCTGCAAAATATGAAGTCGCCAAAGATGAAGATGCAAAAGCGGTTGAGCAGATTAAGGCGGCGGAGCAGAAGAAGTCACAACATAGTGGAGGTAATACGGTGGGAGGAGTTAACCCAAATCAAGTGGATTATGGGTTCCAAGCAAATGAAGGCATGGTATCTCAATATGGCGAAGTCGGCTGTGTAGACGTAGCCGTAAAAACTGGTTCGTACTATAACAAAGACCTTAAGGAATTAGCCGATAGAGGTGTGGCAGATGTTGACACTCTTGAAAGCTCCTTGAAAGCTAAAGGATATAAAGTCGAATCATATAATGGCTATGCCAATAAGGGCGACTTACTTGTATACGGCAATAACGATCACGTTATTATCGCAGATGGCGCAGGCGGTGGATTTGGTAACAGTTCAAGTCGTGGCCATGCTATGCGATATGGCGACGTCAATTACGCATGGGGCAATGGTGAAGCCCCTACTAAAGTAATAAGGATGGGTTGATATGGAGAACGATTTTAATAAACTAGTGGACACTTTCAAAACGCTAGTCACTGACACCATGAATGCCTACGTCATGAGTGATATTGTGATAGGGGAAGTCATAAGCATTAGCCCCTATCAAATCCAAGTTGACCCTAAAATTATCATTCCTGAAAGTAACCTGGTATTCACTAAGAATACAACTGATTGGACGGCAGAAATAAGTGTTGACCACGTTACAGAGAATCGTGCGGGAGGCGTTGGTGCAGCAGAATACCAAAGTCATAATCACGATTATGTAGGCAGAAAAAAGTTCCTTATCCATAACTCACTCAAGGTAGGGGATAAGGCAATTCTAATTCAAGAAAGTGGCGGACAGCGCTATATTGTGCTTGACCGCTGGTACAATTCGAATAGGGGGTGCACTACTAAATGAGTGATAGGTTAACACCAAACGAAACCATCGCAGATGTTACCATTGCGCATCAACCTAGTTATACGTATTCCCTTGATTATGCTAGGGATAGTCAAATTCGAGGGTTTACAGATGAATTAGAAGCGATGAAACAAGCTATCTATAAGATTATTAACACAGAACGATATGAATACATTATTTACAGCTGGAATTATGGAATTGAACTGCAAGACCTATTTGGTCAACCAATCCCATATGTATACGCAGAGTTACAACGACGCATCTCGGAAGCCTTATTGGCGGATGATCGCATAAAGGATGTGTATGGGTTTGAGTTTGGACATAATCAAGGAGATGTATTCACAACGTTCAGTGTAGATACCATCTATGGAACCATTACAGATATTAGAAAGGAGCTGATTAACGTTGTATGAGCATATGACAGCCGACAAAATTGAACAGCGCATGCTTGGTAGGGTCAATCATGCATTCGATAGGCGTGAGGGGTCAATCATTTACGATGCAACGGCTCCAGCATCTATTGAACTCGCTGAACTCTATATCATGGCCGATGTAATTTTAAGAGAAACGTTCGCTAAAACGGCGAGCCGTGAGTTCTTGAAATTGCGAGCCTCCGAGTTTAATATATACCCAGAAGAAGCGACTTTCGCAGAGGTAGAGGGTAAATTCAATGCCCCAGTCCCTTTAGGAAGTCGTTTTAATTTTGAAGAATACAATTTTATTGTTGATGAAGTGATAGACGATACCAATCATAGGTATAAAATGCGATGTGAGACACGTGGACGTGGCGCCAATGGATGCATTGGATATGTTACCCCTGTGGTGCCTGTAAACGGGCTTACAAGCGCAGAAATTGTAAAAATCATAACTCCAGGGGAAGATGAAGAAGACACCGAAGTATTCCGTAAAAGATATTTTGAGGCGTTAAAATCTAAAGCCTATGGGGGTAATGGTGCAGATTATAAAGAAAAGGTGCTTGCGATTCCAGGAGTTGGTGGTGTTAAAGTGTATCGATGTTGGAATGGTGGAGGTACAGTTAAATTAGTCATTACTAACAGTGAACACAGTGTAGCGGATTCCGAACTTATTAAAATGGTTCAAAATAAAATCGACCCAGTACCGCAAGGTAAAGGGTATGGAATTGCTCCAATTGGTCACACTGTAACGGTGGTTAGTGCAGAATCTGCACCACTCACGATTAACGCAAGAGTGACATTGAGCGGGGGAAGAACATCCCAAGATTTGCAACCAATCGCTACCAAGGCGATAGAATCCTACTTACTAGGTATTCGCAAGGGATGGGGAGAGAATGACGATAGAGGGCGAGATACAGTCAGAACTGCTTATATCGTAGCTGAAATTCTAAAACTTCCTAATGTTATTGATGTTGATTCCGTCACAATCAACGGTAGAAGTGATAAGGTGCTACTAGAAGCGCATCAAATCCCTACCGTTGGTCAATTAACATTAACGTAGGTGGCTAACATGGAATATAGACGTAACGATATTGATATATCCCAATTCCTACCACCTGTTAGCCGAGATAGCCGTGATATGCAAGAAATCATGCGTGTAGAGAATCCCGAGTTTATACTATTATGGGAAATCATGGCGGATTTACTAGATAATCAGTTTATTCCTAGCATGGGTGAACTCGGATTGTCGCATTGGGAATGGATACTTGAGGTATTACCGCAAGATACCGACACAATTGAGGATAGGCGCAATCGTATATTACGGCTATTGGCAGGAACAAGACCTTATACGGTGGAGAAACTTCAAGAAATGCTTGATGCCACATTTGGTCGTGGTGCTGTTGGTGTGGATTTGAACGAAAATCTCTACGAAATTTGGTTCATTTTAAGCAAAGAAATGCGTGAACGATCGAGCGAAGTCATCAATTATGCTGAACCAATCGTTCCCAAGAATTTGCTGCTCAAAACATTAGTAGAAGAGAAAGTTCAAACGAAATCAACACTTGGTGGTGGTTTGTATTTAGTGGATAAAGAAATTACTATTCTTAAACCAAGAAATTATGACATTTCATCGACCATTTATAACGGTGGAGCCCTTGCAAGCACCACTATTGAAATTACAAGGAGGTAACAGATGGCATGGAGTCAAGCCTATCTAACGAATGTAGGTAAGCAATTACAAGCATCCGTTATGGCAAACGAATTAAAATTACATATTGAAGAAATTTGGCTAGGGGATGGAAATGTTAGCAATGTGGAAACAGCCAACGACCTTGGCGCAAAGAAGTTAAAATTACAGATTGCTGGAATTACACAGGATAATACCGAGTGCTTAGTTCGGTTCAGAATCTCAAACGAATCTATTCAAACGCCTATTGTTATGCGTGAAATCGGATTTTACGCTCGTGATAAACGAGGGCAATTAATCCTCTACTCAATTATGAAAGATGAAGACCCATCCACATTGCCAGTAGTGAATGGTCAAGCTATCTATCGCCAAAATATGAACGTTGCGTTTGGATTCAGTAATGCGCAGCAAGTGACGTGTAATGTGACGTTGCATGAAGGCTTGAACGAGCAACAAGTAGATGCGAAGATTACCGCTCACAATGCAAATGACACAGCTCACAATTTAGATAGATACGCAGGCGGTTCCACCATTCCAAGTAACATTAGGAATTGGAACGACCTCACCAAGCCAGGAATATACGAATGCAACGCAGGAGTGCTAGGATGGAGTAATGCGCCATCATCCAGTAAAATCTACCCATATGGACAAATCCATGTGAATAAAACAGAGGGAAACGTAATCACTCAAACGTTTTATTCTCACGGCCAAGGAAAAGCAATAAAACAAGCCAGCCGTACGTTCTATAATGCTTGGGGCGCATGGCAATATTTTGGGGATTGGGACAATACGATTACAGGCATTGCCAAGCATAACGAGGGCATTAACGTCACAAAAGGCGATGCAACAGAACTTGTTAAGTTAATTACTAACAACAAGTCCGATTCTAACACATTGTTGGCGCCTACATTGGCGGTTGTAAAGGCCTTAATTGGGGACGTGAATATAGATGTTACTAGCATCCTAAAATCTCAAGGAGTTCGCTACGATTTCTCCAACGAAAATGCCTGGTATATATGCCTAGGTTCCTCATTCGGTGGTTTGATTATCCAAGGGGGAAAAGCGAGCCAAAAGTTGGATCGTTCTAGTAATAAAGGCCATGCAACATTTCCAATTCTATTCAATAAAGTATTAACTGTGTTAGGCACTTTGCATCCAGATGCAGCTACTAACAGCACGTATAATCTTGATGATACTGTAAGGTTTACAACTTCTGGTGTAACTTTTGATCACTTTGAGCATTATTATATTGCATTCGGGCTTTAAAACTCCAAGGGGGAAAAGCAACCACAAGCAGTAAAGAAGCTTTACCAGCATCAGCAAACTTTCCTATTTCCTTTAAAAGAGTATTAAGCGCTGTGGGTACATTAGATAATAGTGTTCCAAATTATAGTGCACAGAATTTTGATGATGAAATATCTTTAACCAAGACAAGTATTACATTCAAATATTATCCACACTATTACATTGCCATCGGCGTTTAACCCCAAGGGGGAATATCTGTTGAGAGTGTTGGGGAGAATGGTTATAGAACCTATCCAATTGCATTTAAATCTAAATGCTTTTATGCAAATGCAATATCCTTGTTACCTCAATTCAATGTAGGAGCATGGTGCAAAGTTGTGGATAATTCTAAGTTCTTATGTGGCTTGGGGAATGATTACGGATCAGATGGAATAACACCTGCGGTAAGATATATAGCAATAGGATTTTAAACTCCGTACGCAATCCAATAAAGTTTTGAAATAACGACATCATCGCTATTTGCCATGAAACTTTGACTGCTTAATTCGTTCACACGGACAAAACTCTTATAAGGGTTAGTGCCACTTCTACCAACAGGAGTAACGCTTAAATTAACTGCTTTTTTAAACGCAATTGGGAAAACAATCGTTTCATTGTAAGTGTGTAATTGGGCTCTAATTCCCCCTTGGGGTTATGATCCTAAAGCTAACCATGTTGTAAAGTATTCCCTATTATCGTGAGAATAAAGTTTAAAATTTTGCAATGTTACTTCTTTGTAACTAGGAGCATTTACACCCCAGCCTTTAGTTACTTGGATACCTAAGACTTTCCGCTGGAATGCAATAGGGAATGTTACTAAATCATCGTTTCGCTCTTGGCGCTTTCCCCCTTGGCTAATATCCAAATACTATGTATGAGATTGGGCTTGTAAATGCACTACCAATGGTATCGCGTGTGATTTTGCATTTGCGCAAATCCGTAAAGCTTAAATAAGCCACGGCGCCACCATCAGACGATCTGTTGTAGATGGCAGTTAGTGAGCCTCCGAGTACTTTGTGAGTAAATGCGATGGGGTAATTAACATCTAAGGTAGTATCGTAAATACTCGCAGTAGTTCCCCCTTGGTTATTTAAGCAATCGAATTGCCTTACGCAATTGACCTAATGATTTGTGAGTATATACTCCATCAGTAACGTTGCCACTAGCGTGGCCAAGCAGTAATCGCTTGGCATTGTAGTTAGCACCCTCATTATCAAGGCGTGTAGCAAATGTATGGCGGCAATCGTGGGTAGTGTGCTTGGCATTAATGGCTTTCATAGCCTTATCGAACTCACGGCTGAGGGATGAGTATGTACGGCACTCCTTAATGACGTAGACCGCATCAAGCCTACGTGTAATGATAGGCCATATGCGATCGTGTATGGGAATAGTTCGGATGCCCGATTTCGTCTTGGCCGATGTGATTTTGATTGTGCGCTGCTTGCGATTGATATCACGAGCCTTGAGGTTGATTAATTCCGATGCACGCATTCCCGTGTAAAGTAAAATCAATGGAATATCGTGGAGAGGTGATTCTAACCGCCATAAGCGATTGATTGCTTGGGTGGTAAACGGCTTATGCGGGCGAACTGGTTTGTTGTGGCCAAGGTTCAAGAATTTAGCATAATTCGTGGTGCACCAACCATTAATGATTGAATAGGAGAATAATTGACTAATCAAGGTACGGACCTTCTTGCAAGAACTGTAAGATAATCCACTAACTAACATGTCATCAATGATTGATTGCAATTGTAAGTAGGTGATGTTTTGGATTTCTACATTATAAATGCTAACCAGGTGCGCAAAGGCGGAGCCGTAGTTGTTGAGGGTGTTACTACTAACACTCTTAGCATGTGATGGTAGCCACATTCCATAAACTTCATGAAGTGTTAGGGATTGGCGAGATTGGTTAAGTGCATCAACCGCTTCATCGTAGGTGGCGTAGTATCCGACTACTGAATAAACAACATAAGGGCGCTTAGTGGCGCCCTTTATCTTTTGAATTAATTTCATTTTAAATACCTCGAAGAAAGGAGAAAATAAATGGAAAATAAGTACGTATTTATTTTAAACGAAAAGGGAGCTCGAGTAACATCCCTATTAATCGGTGTGCATGCTGAGACAGAAGAAGCGTGCCTTGAACTTGCGAAACGTGACTATCCCAATCACAACTATGTAACAGGTGGTGATGATATGCAAGCACAATTCGTTGATTATAAGTGTTATGTAAATGGTCAATTCATTGACTACGTACCAGAAGTGATTGAACCATCTAAAAAGGAAAAAATTGAAGCCTTGAAGAAGGAAGCAGAGGCAGAGCGTGATAAGTTGAAAGAAGTCTTTTTGACTAAGCAAATGAAGGGCTTACCTACTGACGATATTAAGGCACAATTCAAACAAATTGACGTTGACCTTATCAAGAAAATTCGTGAGTTAAATTAGGAGGGATTTATCATGAAAGAAACCTATTGTGAATGGTGCGGAAGTGTACTTTTGGAAAACGGTCGTTGCCCTGTAGAAGACTGTGTACAAAATGTGTTGCTTGACGAATTGGCAAAAGCTGAAGAAGAGGACAAGCATAAATCAGAGGAAAAGAAAGATGAAGCTAATCAAACAGCATAATTTTGTTATGGAGCAGGGCGTACCTTGCTCCTTTATCCTTGAATATAACAAGGAGGTACAGGCAGATGATCTATTCGCCGTTGTGCGTGTGCAAGCAAGCGATACGGATTACGTTGCAAGGTTCAACATTTCTAAAATTGAAAATCTATCAGAAGATGCTGTAACTACATTCAAGCTGACATTGGATGGAGATATTCCTCAAGGTCGCTACGTGTATGATGTGTTTGTGTATGATAGTAATAACCGACCTAAAACGAAAATCTTAAAAGGTCATGTATTAGTCAAAGGCAGTGTATCAGATAGGGGGCGATTGAATGGATGACGTACGAATTATAGACGGTACTCCTATTGACGTTGTTAAAGTGAAAGACTACGGCGGAGGCATTGTTGGTCCTAAAGGTGCCAAGGGGGATACAGGTGAACGAGGACCGCAGGGAGAACAAGGACCTCAAGGATTGCGAGGCGAACGTGGAGAGCAAGGACCAGTAGGACCAATAGGTCCTAAGGGAGATATTGGCGAACGAGGCCCTAAGGGCGATGACGGTCCACAAGGCGAACAAGGACCACCAGGGGCGACAGGTCCTAAAGGAGATAAAGGGGAACCATTCCGATATTCCGACTTTACACCTGATCAACTGCAATCGTTGAAAGGGCCTAAAGGAGATATAGGACCACAAGGACCAACGGGCCCTGCTGGTACTAATGCAACACCTCAAACCCTTTCATTCAACAACGGTCAGTTAAGCATTAGTGGTGGCAATACGGTTACCATCACTACCACATCAAGCGGTGGTAGTGATGTAGAACCTACGACTCAAAAAAAGTACGTGTACAAGACTCCCAAAGGGACGTCATGGATGAATGGTGAAAGCCACTTCTTATTTACACGAATTGGAAATACCGTTGTTGTTGGAGCTAAAGGCGACTCATGGGGCACCATTTCGATAACCCCACCAAATGACCAAAATTTTAATAGATTACCTAAGCGTGAGTCAGATGTCAATGGTCGTGGAGGGACGTGGCTACTTGTGCAAAAGCCTAATTCTAATGGCACAGATTTTCAGGGGCATTCAATAATTCCACAAGGTTTTTTGCCTATAGGTTCAGTATATGCAGATGTTGTTGATGACAACGGAATGCGAATAGGTTCCGTCATGTTCGGAGATAGGGACAACGAACGGCTTATCCGATTCCATTTTGACGGCAAAGGAACGCAAGCACGGAACGCAATCCCTACACAGCTATTGCGCTTAGGAGTATGTACTTGGGTAACGGAAGATGACCCTCCAACGCAAGCATTCAACAACGCAACGGAAGGTAATTTGACGATATCGACAATTAAGAAAGGCTAGAGGGTAATATATATGAACCTAATCAATGAGATATTGTTGACATTGGTTAACGGAGTATCTCACGAGCATGTCGTAGACATGGGTGTAATTATCTTCCTAACTACGGCGTTGCTATTTGTGGATACCACCCAACGAGTGGCAACAGAAGTATTGAGATACAACAAGGATAATGACCGCCCCAATACGGCATTAAATCTTATCACTACACTAGTCTGGTATGGCTGGGGTAGGGGGAAGTATCTCAATAGTGAAACGAACGAAAGTAAACGGTATTTGATGAGTGAACGCCTACGTGGAGACTTACTTATTAAGCTATGCGTGCAGTACCCTGCATGGATGTTGTTATCCGTTATATTCGTATCCTTGCCAGATATTCAAATTCCAAATACGGAAATATACCTCGACCACCTATTCGCTTTCGTATTCATGTTGATACCATTCTTTTCAGAATGCTGGTCAATCATAGAGAATTTGCGTGAATTAGTTGAGGATGATTTAATCGACTTCAATGAGTTATATTTAAAGCTATTGGAGATTGTCCGAGCATGGAGGGGTAATGGTTAACAAATAAGAGTTAATTAATAAGGCTAAGGATGTATTTCAAAATGCTCAAGAATGGCCTTATATGAATGCGGCCAACATATGAGATTGGAGATTTTATGACAAAACAAGAATTAATTAACAAGGCTAAGGATGTATTTCAAAATATTCGAATAGCCAACATTCATCCGACGGGTGTGTTAGCGACACGATTGTTGGTGTTGGTAATGCTAGTACCAATATTGCTAGTAGTTGTTGAGTACGTGTTAGCCTTTACTAAAGGCAACGTATCCGATGACTTAGGTAAGCTAATTACGGTCGGTATTAACATAATCGACCACATTTTCATTCCATCCGTATTAACCGCCCTAGTAGGATTCTTAGCACTATGGGTGGATAGAGACGGGGACGGAATCCCTGATCAATTAGAAAAGGAGGACAAACGATGAAAGTATTTATTAACCCTGGGCACGACCCTAGGGTAGATAGCGGGGCGGTAAACCCTACTTATGGAACAAAAGAATGTGACGTAGTACGAGAAGCAGGCGAAATGCTTGCTGACTATCTCACCAATGCAGGATGCGTGGTTCGTATTATGCAAGATGACAATTTAGTAATGGTTTGCGATGAGTCAAACGAATGGGGTGCCGATGTATTCGTATCCCTACATTGCAACGCATCGCAATCAAAATTGGCAGTAGGGACGGAAACCTACTACAAATCTTTTAATGGGCAACGGTTGGCTAATTACATTCAAAGCCAAATCATTCGGAGTGTGCAAACTACAGACCGAGGTGTAAAACCACCACCTCCAGGTGGCTTATACGTACTAGGGGCCACTGATGCAGTTGCAGTACTTGTAGAGATGGCTTTTATTGACAATAACGATGACCTAGAATTACTTAATAATGACCTAGATAAAATAGTACGTGCGATTGCACGTGGCATCACTGATTACCAAGGAGGATATTGATGCATGATAAGCTTAAAACGTATTTCACTCGGTATTCTGGCACTGTGTATATTAGCTTGGCCATCCTTATCATTGCATGCGGATGGTTTATATTCGGTGGAGGAAACGACTCAGACTATCAACGTGCCACTAACCACTTGGAACGAGCTCAAGACGAACAACGCAACAGCGTTGAACTTAATCAGGCAGTCAAAACTTCCATTGAGCGAAGCGCACAGCTTAATCAACAAGCAAACGAACGAATTGTCAGAGCTCAAGAATATCAACAACAGGCAGTTGCAAGAATTGATGAAAGCGCAAGCCGACTTGATGAGGCAGAACGCCTACTTGAACGAAATGAACGCCTCATTGAACGAGTTGAGCAAGGACATCAAGCGCAATCACCAAACGGAACGGCGACTAAACAGACAGCGCAACACGTGGGCGCTGATTAGCGGATTATTACTTGTTGGATTAGCTGTAAAATAAAATTTTATATATTAGGAAAGCCTATCAACCGCTGATATATCAGGATTGGTAGGCTTTTTTTGTTAATAAAATACTTGCAAATAACACGAAAACGTGTTATAATATATACATAAGGAAGGAGGTGAAACCGTTGAAACGGTATAGGAAGAAAATAAAAAAGTGGCTACCGATTATAACAGCATTTATCCAACTTGTGATTGCGGTAATAGAACTGTTAAATAGGTAACCACAGGGGCTCGAAAGAGCCCCATATCTTCCATACTATTATATCAATGGAATGCATATGATTTCAAGGTTAACTTTAATAATTAGTGTGATTTCCTTTGTGTTATCTGTTTACACTTTATTAATCGTATTAGGAGTGCTGTAATGAAACTTGAGGATGTAATGACTACACAAGAAGCAGGTGAACGTTGGGGGATTCCTGCGGATTCAATTAAACAATGTTGTCTAAAGAGATATCCTAAAAAGCAGTTTACTGATGAGGAATGTCGCAAGTCTGGTAAATCATGGTTAGTCACAGTAGCTGGCATGTCTCGATTATATGGAAAAGAAAAAAGTAAATAGACTAAAAGCCTACCACCTGCAATAGGTCGGTAGGCTTGTTTTTATTTAATTTTAAATAATATAAATGCACTCTAATTCGTTCTAGTTTATTTGCGGTTGCTCAACTATTGCTCAACCTGTATCATTGAGAATGTGATAACATCAATGGTTAGGAGGAACCATCAACTATACAGTGGTTATGTTTGTTCAGGGGCATGTTACGGTCTTCTTGGGGTTACGCTATTTTGGTAGTAAGGAACGCCACGAAGTCTGCTACGCTTAACTGCACTCCTTAGGGGGCGTGTCGCACTCTTATTGTATTTGTGTTATGTGTGCAGTTAATCCCACTACAAGGCTACTACGCTTAACTGCATTCCTCGGAAATATGTGTAGTTATTGATAAATATTAAACAATATGTGTAATTTTGTAGTATCAATGAATAAGAAGAGTCAACGACGTGTTGTTAGGCTCATCTCTTCCTATTATGGGAGGAGGTGATACTATGACTACATATAAAAAGTTATCTTTATTGATTCAATTTTCTATGTTGATTGTAGAAGTTATTCGTTGCTTTTATAGCTAACGAAAACGCCTAACGAATAAGGTTTCCCAGACCTTACACGTTAGGCGTAATCAATTTTCCACTTTTGAGATGAGCCTGACGCTAGTAGACGTCAGTGGCTCTTCTTTTGTTATTTTAATTATAGCATAGATTATAGATACATTACAATGTCATTTGCTCTGCTATGTAGCCTCTGGCGATGTGACTGTTTTTATTGAGTTTCCTAAATGGCATAGGCTCTGTTCGTAATTGGTATAATATATGAATGGCTGTTTATATATAACTCTACGATATCTATAGTATAATAAGACCATGACACGATTAGAACTTAAACAATTAGCGAATGAACTGAATATTCCAGTGATAGGTGTGGCGCCTTGGCCATTGCCGGTGGAGGCGTCGTTGCATTTGGATACGCCCTATCCCTGTCCGTTTACGAATGGAACCATAGAAGAGAGGTTGCAAGGGCCGAGGACGATGTTTGCTCCGCAGGCGGCTATTGTTTGTTTATTCCCCTATTATGTGCCTAGGGAAGGAGTTGTGAATTTAGCTAGGTATTGTTGGGGGGACGATTACCATATTGTGGTGCGTCAGTATCTGGAACGACTAGTGGATGTGTTGCATGAGCGGTATCCGAATGACAGCTTTGAGATTCACTGCGATACGTCGCCTTTGGCGGATAGGTATATGGCATACTTGGCAGGGTTAGGATTTTATGGGTGGAACCAAACGTTTATCAATCCTACTTGGGGATCCTATACGGTGATAGGTACGATTATGACGACTTTGACTTTGGAGGTTTCCACTCCGCTTAATGAAAGTTGCCTTCAATGTGGGGCGTGTTTGCGTGCTTGTCCAGGAAAGGCTTTACAGGGGGATCATTTAGATTACCGAACCTGTAAAAGTTATCTTACCCAGTGTAAAGGGGAACTTTCAGAGGAAGAAGAACGGATTATTGGAAAAACGCCTCTTATTTTTGGGTGCGATATATGCCAAGAGGTGTGTCCTCATAATAGAAATGTTCCTATGACGCCTATTCCCGAGTTCCAACAGGTGATACCTTATATCGAGGCGGAGGAACTAGAAGGGATGACGAATAAAGAATTTAAAGCGAAGTATGGACACAAGGCATGGGCTTGGCGAGGAAAGAAAGTATTGCTTCGCAATGCGGACATTGTTAGAAAGGAAAGATATGGAGGAAAGTAAGTCTGTTTCATTATTTTTAATTATATTTTTAGGATTGCTCACGGCGGTAACGCCGTTAGCAACGGATATGTATTTGCCATCATTGCCGATTATGCCTGGAGAGCTACATACATCGGCATCGAATATTCAAATGACTATTGGCATTATGACCATCGGGATTGCGATAGGACAACTTTTTGCAGGTCCTATTAGTGATGTGCTAGGTCGAAAAAAACCACTTATTGTTGGTAATTTACTTTGCGTAGTGGCCACTATCATTTGTGCCTATGCACCGAATATTGAAGTGCTCTTGTTAGGTCGATTTTTGCAAGGAGTAACGGGATCGTTTGGTGTGGTTATATCTAAGGCTATCGCTCGTGACCATGCATCGGGGCCGGCTCTGATTAAGCTATTGGCTTCATTGATGATGGTCAATGGATTAGCGCCTGTTATTGCTCCGTTACTGGGAGGGCAGATTTTAATCTATGAAACATGGCGATTTATTTTCTTGGTGCTAGGAGGCTTTTCTCTTATCTTGCTCATAGGATCTATTCTATTCCGTGAAAGTTTACCACAGGAACATCGCGTAGTAGGTGGTGTACAAGTGGCGCTAAAAAATTATAAGGCCTTGCTGAAAGACAAAGCCTTTTTAGGGCAATGTGGGATTCAATGCTTTGCCTTTGGAGCATTCTTTTGTTACATTAGTGGGTCGTCCTTTGTGTATCAAAATATATTTGGATTAGATGCGCAACAATTTAGTTACATATTTGGGCTCAATAGCTGTGGTATTATTTTGTTCAGCATGATCAGCTCTCGCATGAGTAATGTCATCAAGGATTATCAATTATTACAAGGCAGTTTAACCGTCCTATTCTTAGGTTCGTCCTTGTTCTTAGGTGCTATGGCTCTAAACATGCCGTTTTTGGTGGTAACAACGATTTTATTCTTTACTGTGGGTACAGTGTCTTTATTTGGTGCAGCTAGCTTTTCTATGGCTATGACACATTACGGCCACCTAGCAGGTAGTGCGTCTGCTCTATTAGGTTTTTTCTCTATGATGTCTGCGGGCATTGTATCGCCTATTGTGGGGATTGCAGGATCTAACACGGCTATTCCTATGGGAGTAACTATGGTAGTGTGCTCCTTTGCAGCGTTATTGTGTTATTATCGATTTGCGCGACCTACTATATAGGTATATCAGTATTGTACTAATACTCATGAATAGGTCTTCAGTGCCAGTGTATGTGGTAAAGAGCGGTCTATATCGGTATTAGTGGGGATGATAACACGATTATAGATGTATATAGGCAAGCCATTCCACACTAGTATATGCTTAGTGATTAAGTAGGACCTTGCAAGGCCTAAACAGGAAAGACTTCTTTCAAAAATATAGATAGAAAAGAGGTTCCTTTTGTTGACATGGACAGGTCTTGTCCTGTATAATAATTAAGTCATAGTTTGGGTACGCCCAACTATTGCAAGCCGCATGAAGAGGTCAGTAATATCTGGCTTCGGCTAGATAACCGCATTCAGCGAGTACGAATACAAGGAGGTGTCATAATGTACGCAATTATTAAAACTGGTGGTAAACAATATCGCGTTTCTGAAGGCGATGTAATCACTATTGAAAAATTGGATGTAGCAGCTGAAGGAACTGTTTCTTTTGACGAAGTTGTAACTGTAGTTAAAGACGGTGACGTTAAAGTTGGTACACCACTTGTGGACGGTGCAAAAGTTACTGGTACAGTACTTGAACATGGTAAAGCGAAAAAGATCTTGGTTTTCAAATACAAAGCGAAATCCAACTATCGTCGTCGTCAAGGCCATCGCCAACCATTCACTAAAGTTCGCATCGAAAAAATCGAGGCGTAATTGTCATGACTCACATTGATGTGAAACGCAATGCGTTAGGGCAGATTGTAGAATGTCATTTTCGAGGACATGCTGAGGCAGGTCCTTACGGAGAAGATATTGTATGTGCTGCTATATCTATGCTTTCACAGACATCGGTCTTGGGACTTCATGAGGTGGCTGAGCAATCTATGGAGTACCAAATAGAAGATGGTGAGTTACATATCCTACTTTCAGAACCTATTACTGAAAGAGGACAAGCTATATTAGAAACCATGTTTCTTGGAATCAAGAATGTGGCGGGCCAGTATAGTGATTTTGTTAGAGTGAGTGAACAATAGGAGGTGAACTACATGTTATTCAATATCCAATTACAACTATTCGCATCTAAAAAAGGTGCTTCCAGTACAAAAAATGGTCGTGATTCCGAGTCCAAACGTCTTGGAGTTAAATGCCATGACGGTTCTACTGTAAAAAGTGGTAACATTCTAGTTCGTCAACGTGGTACACATTTCCATCCAGGCGCTAACGTAGGTATCGGTAAAGATGATACTTTGTTTGCATTGGTTCCTGGCCGTGTAGCATTTGAACGTGCTGGTCGTTATAACCGTAAAGTTTCTGTATACCCTGTAGAAGCTTAATAACACAAATGATAGAGGTCGCTAGATAGTAATATCTAGTGGCCTCTTTTGTATATTTCTCTTTATGCATACATAGTATTAGTAATTGCTTTCATAATACACACTAATTTTGTATACATTGCCTATTAAGTAGAGTATAATAAAAGAACGGCTATATCTAATAAAATCGGTATAGCACATGGATTAGTTTGCAGCCTATACAGTATAGGCTTTGATAGATCTACTAAGTCGGTAGAAAGGAAGTTCATTATGTATGATGTGCTCTCTTCCAAGGCGGAAGAATTTATTAATCATGAGGAGATTCTAGCCACTTTACAATACGCAGAAGAAAATAAGGAAAATCGTCCTTTGTTGGATGCCATATTAGAAAAGGCGAAAACTCGTGTGGGATTAAACCATCGTGAAGCGATGGTCTTACTAGAATGTCCATTACCAGAATATAAGGAGAAATTATTTGCCTTAGCAAAGGAAATCAAGCAAGCGATTTACGGTAATCGTATTGTATTATTTGCACCCTTGTACTTATCCAATTATTGTATCAATGGTTGTGTCTATTGCCCATACCATGCCAAAAATAAGACTATCACTCGCAAAAAATTAAACCAAGATCAAGTCCGTGAAGAAGTGATGGCTTTAGAGGCGATGGGCCATAAACGGATTGTTATCGAATCTGGTGAACATCCATTGGAAAATCCATTGGAATATATTTTGGAATGTATCGAAACAATTTATTCCATTAAAAAGGATAATGGAGAAATCCGCCGTGTGAACGTGAACATTGCTGCTTGTGAAGTGGAAGATTACCGGAAATTACATGAGGCGGGTATCGGTACATATACATTGTTCCAAGAAACATATAATAAGGAAAACTATGAGGCTCTTCATCCAACAGGACCTAAGAGTGATTATGCATACCATACAACGGCTATGGATCGTGCTATGGAGGCAGGTATTGACGACGTAGGCATTGGCGTGCTCTACGGATTGGAACATTATAAGTATGACTTTGTGGGATTGTTGATGCATGCGGAACATTTAGAGGCGAAGTTTGGTGTAGGTCCACATACGATCAGTGTACCTCGTATTTGCCCTGCCGATGATATTGATGTAGATGATTTCAGTAATGCTGTACCAGACGATATTTTTGAAAAAATCGTTGCATTGATTCGTGTGTCTGCTCCATATGCAGGTATGATTATGTCTACCCGTGAAAGTCAATCCATGCGTGAACGTGGCTTAGCCTTGGGCATTTCCCAAATCTCCGGAGGTTCTCGTACATCCGTGGGTGGTTATGTAGAAGAAGAACCAGAAGAAGAAAACTCTGCACAATTCGATACGAGCGATCGCCGTTCCTTAGATGAAATTGTGGAATGGTTGTTGCAATTAGGCTATGTACCTAGCTTCTGTACCGCTTGCTACCGTGAAGGTCGTACAGGAGACCGATTCATGGCGCTTGCAAAGAGTGGACAAATTTCCAATTGCTGTCAACCAAATGCATTGATGACATTGAAAGAATATTTACTAGATTATGCGGATGATGAAATAAAAGCTGTTGGTGATGCTGTGATTGACGTGCAATTAGATTCGATTAAAAATGATTTGGTGAAAGAAAAATCGAAAGCATATATTGCACAAATGGAAGAAGGAGAACGAGACTTCAGATTCTAGTCAAAACTTGGTGTATAGGGTATAATATTTAATATATAGTGTTTATATATTGAAGTTATAAACAGAAGATTGTGGGAGGACAGAATGGAACAAAAAGAGATGGTTGTTGTCGTTGACTTTGGTGGTCAATATAACCAACTGATCGCGCGTCGTGTACGTGAAAATAATGTGTATTGTGAGGTATACCCATACAATAAGGCATTAGAAAAAATTAAAGAATTACAGCCAAAAGGTATCATCTTCACAGGTGGTCCTGCTAGCGTATACGAAGAAAATGCTCCTAAAATGGAAGCAGAAGTATTTGAACTTGGCATTCCAGTATTGGGTATGTGTTACGGTATGCAATTTATGGCACATACATTAGGTGGCCATGTTACATCTGCAGAAACACGTGAATTTGGTAAAACGCTAACTCAAGTGGATGTGTCCTCACCGCTATTTAAAGGACTTTCAGAAGAAGAAATCGTATGGATGAGCCATGTGGATTATGTGGCAAAAGTACCAGAAGGTTTCAAAATCGTGGCGCATACAAAAGATTGCCCTGTGGCAGCGATGCAAAACGAAGAACGCCGTTTATACGCGATGCAATACCATGCAGAAGTGTTGCATACAGAACACGGCAAAGAAATGTTGCACAACTTCTTGTATGAAGTGTGCGGATGCACAGGACAATGGACGATGGCAAACTATGCAAAAACAGCCATTGAAGAAATTCGCAACACTGTAGGCGATGGCAAAGTGTTGTTGGCGTTGTCTGGTGGCGTAGATAGCTCCGTAGCAGCAGCGTTAATCTCCAAAGCCGTAGGCGACCAATTGACTTGTATCTTCGTTGACCATGGTTTGATGCGTAAAAACGAAGGCGATGAAGTAGAAGAAGCTTTCAAAGATTCTGGTATGCATTTCATTCGTATCGATGCAGAAGAGCGTTTCTTGGCAAAATTAGCGGGTCTTGATGATCCAGAAGCAAAACGTAAAGCTATTGGTGAAGAATTTATCCGTGTCTTTGAAGATGAAGGTCGTAAAATTGGCTCTGTGGATTTCTTAGCACAAGGTACCATTTATCCAGATGTGATCGAATCTGGTACAGGCGAAGCAGAAGTGATTAAATCTCATCACAACGTAGGTGGATTGCCTGCAGTAGTAGATTTCAAAGGTTTAATCGAACCTCTTCGTAACTTATTCAAAGACGAAGTTCGTCAACTAGGTGTAGAACTTGGCTTGGCAGATTACCTTGTATGGCGCCAACCATTCCCAGGTCCAGGCCTTGCGATCCGTGTAATGGGTGAAGTAACAAAAGATAAATTAGACGTATTGCGTGATGCGGACTACATTTTCCGTGATGAAATCGCAAAAGCTGGTTTAGATCGCTCCATTAACCAATACTTCGCTGTGTTGACAAGCACACGTACAGTAGGTGTTATGGGTGACTTCCGTACCTATGATTACACATTGGCATTACGTGGTGTGACTACCACTGACTTCATGACAGCCGATTGGGCACGTATTCCTTACGACGTATTGGATACCATCTCTCGCCGTATCGTGAACGAAGTGAACCATATCAACCGTATCGTGTACGATATTACAAGTAAACCACCAGCAACGATTGAGTGGGAATAGAAAATTAGATATACTGAAAGCCAGCAGAACTTAGGTTTTGCTGGCTTTTTTATTTATAATCTCCTTAAAGTATGTTACAATTAATAAAATACGGAATTCTTTATAAGGAGAGGTTCGATGAAATTATTTTCTTCATTAGGAAGAGATTTAGGAATAGATATTGGTACCTTTCACACGCATATTTTTGTGGAAGGTCGAGGGGTGGTTGTATCGGAACCATCTATAGTGGCAACGGACGCAAAGCAAGAGAATATTGTCACCGTTGGTGAAGATGCGCACCGCTTGCTATTGCGCAATCCGGAAACATTAGCCCCTATGAGTCCTTTGAAAGAGGGCTTTATTGTGGACTATCGTATTGTGTTGTCCATGTTAAAGTATTTTATGAACAAAGCGTCTAAGGCGGTTCGTAGATCCCGTGTTGTCATGGCAGTGCCTTGTGGTATTACCGATGTAGAGCGAAGAGCCATGACGGATGCCATCATTCAGGCGGGCGCTCGGGAAGCGCATTTGCTGGAAAGTCCAGTGGCAGCGGCCATTGGTGCAGGGCTTCCTATTTTTGAGGCTCGTGGTAGTATGGCTGTTGATATCGGCGGTAGTACAACGGATGTAGCTGTTTTATCTATGGGTGGTAAAGTGGCGAGCCGAACATCACGGATTGGTGGCAATGAATTAAACGAAGCTATTTATCATTATATACGTAATGAGTTTTCAATTATGGTGTCTGATGAAATGGTAGAAGACATTAAGCAAACTCTTGGCTGTGCTATGCCTCCAACTATTGAAGGGGAATACACTATCGTAGGTCGCCACTCTGAAACGGGACTTACTAAACGTTGTATGATTCGTAAAAGCGAAGTCTATGAAATTTTGCGACAACCTATTGCAGATATGGTGGCTGTTATCCGCAGTATTTTGGAAAAAACACCGCCTGAATTAGTGGCGGATATTATGGAAAGTGGAATGCTCCTTACGGGAGGAACGTCTTTACTTGAAGGGTTAGATCGCCACATCCAAGAGGAACTAGGCATTCCTGTACGCATTGCGGATACACCAGGCGATACGGTAGCACTTGGTTTGGGTAGAGCTGCTGCGGATGTGCAACGCTTAGAGCGTCTATTAGTGGCTAGTAAATTACGAAAGGGGCGATCTTAATGCAGCAAGCTGAACGCAAATGGTTGACTATGATTGTCATCCTTTGTGCCATATTAGGTATTTTTGGGTATGTGTGGAAACAAAGAACGCAAGTACCAGTGGTGACAGTGACCTTAGAGAATTTGATGGCACCTTTTACTTACGGAGCCAGTCGTTTCTTATCTGGCTTACATACAGGAATAGCCGTGATAGATAATGGTATTTTACGTGTGAAAGACATGTCAGACATAGAGGCCCGCAATGCTGAGTTAGAACAAAAGCAAGTGGCTTATAATGAATTGGTGGCAGAAAATATTCGATTACGTCAATTGCTGAAATTTCGAGGAGAACAACCTCAATTTGCGTTGTTAGCAGCATCCGTGGTGACACGTGATAGAGGGGCCTGGACAGATACTTTCACTATTAGTAGAGGCAGTGCAGATGGAGTAGCGCCCAATATGGCAGTCATTGCTCCCCGCGGTGTAGTAGGTTTTGTATCCGATGTGTATGAACACTCTGCACGGGTACAAAGTATATTAGATCCACGATCGGCGACAGGAGTTATCGTGCAACGCCCTGAGTCT
Source organism: uncultured Veillonella sp. (assembly GCA_900544365.1). GTDB lineage: Bacteria > Bacillota > Negativicutes > Veillonellales > Veillonellaceae > F0422. Next base: position 74,817 of record UQVF01000002.1, read on the forward strand.
AGAATTGCCTCTATCTTGAAAGGCAATGGCAATCGCCCTATGGAACCACAAATGGTGAATATCGCTTTAAATGGCGACGTTCTGAAAGGGGACACCATCGTGACGTCTGGGTTTGGTGGTATCTATCCGAAAGGATTATTACTGGGTCATGTGAAAGATATTGTGACCGATGAAGAAGGGTTTGTGAAGCATGCTATCATCGATCCTACAGTAGACTTTCAAAGTTTAGAAGAAGTCTTCGTGATTGTATCATCATCCATTGCACGACCGGAAGCGCCAAAATTAGAGCCAAAATTGATTCCTCGTACGCAACGAGATCAAGTAGAAGGGGCTAAAGGGACGGTACAACAATGAAACGATGTGCATGGACATTGATGTTATTAGGGATTATTATTATCCAATCTTTAGTGGTGCCTAGATGGTTTCCTTACTCCTGGGCGCCGCATCTGTTATTAGATATTGCATTGGTAGTGACAGTATTAAAAGGACGCTCTCATGGCATGATATTAGCCGTTGTGGGTGGTATCGTTCAAGACGTGATGATCGGCAATTATTTTGGGTTACATGTGGTATCCTATGTGACGGTAAGTTATATGTTAGGCTCTATGCAAGGTACTGTGTATGAAGAACAATGGTACGCCACAACTTGGTGGACAGGGGTAGGAGCAACCTTAGTCATGGCTTTACAAATGGGGTTATTATGGATTGTACAAGAACCGATTGTCATGACTACCTACATTTGGAATCATGGTATTCCTTCTATAGGGATTGATGCCTTAGTAGGGATTGTGGTGCATAAATTGGTATGGCGCTGGGAAGAAAAAGATGAATACATGTGGTAGAAAGGAGAGGCTATGTTAAAAGCACTATATAAAAAGAAAAAAACGACACGCTTTGATGTATTGCTAAGCATAGTCGTCATCATTTTTGCTATTTTATTAGGACGTGTGTTTTATCTGCAAGCCATTGAAGGCGATTATTACCGTGGAAAAGCGGAGGGAAATCGACTCCGCATGCTCTCTATGACGGCTACACGGGGATTAATGTATGATCGAAATGGTCAAATTGTGGTCGGTTCACGACCTGCCTATATGGTATCTATGTTGCCCACTGGAAAGCAGGCGGATCCAAAAGAGTTAGAGCAATTAGCTTTATATTTACAAATCCCTGTGAAGACGTTGGCAGAAAAAATAGAGGCCCATAAAGGTGGCTATGAACCGATCCGATTAGCTAGTGATGTGACCTTGGACAAGGTGACAAAAATTGAAGAACATCACCATGAATTACCTGGTATTACTGTAGATGTAGAGCCACTTCGCTATTATCCTCATGATACGATGGCATCCCAATTATTGGGGTACGTAGGGGAAGTCAGTGAAGATGAGCTGGCGGAAGTGAAACAAGCCGAGTTAGATGGAACACATACGGGTGGTACCATTGGCCCTGGTACGATTTTAGGGCGTTCTGGGCTAGAGAAAATGTACGATTCTGTGCTACGTGGCGTGGATGGTGGTCGCCAAGTAGAGGTTGATGCCAGTGGACGTCCTGTAGAAGAAGTAGGGCGTAAGCATACCATACCAGGTCGAAATATTCATTTAACCATTGATTTGAACTTACAAAAAGTAGCTGAAAAAGCTGTGTATGATCAATTAGCGGCTCTTAGAAAACAAGGGATTCCTGCTAAGGGGGCTGCCGTTGTTGCCCTAGATCCTAATACAGGGGCGGTCCTCGCCATGGTCAGTGCACCAGGATTCAATCCAAATTGGTTTGCCAAAGGGATTACTACAGAACAGTGGAATCAGCTAAATACAGATGCGAATCATCCTTTTGAAAATAAAGTTGTGACCGGTGAATATCCGCCAGGGTCTCCTTTCAAAATTATTACTGGTGCAGCCGCCTTAGAATTGAAAAAGGTGACTCCTAATGAAATGATTTATGACAGTGGCAAACACTGGTTAATCGATAAGCGAAATGCGGAGGGGGAAGCCTTAGGTTGGCTTGATTTCAACAAAGCATTGGCGAAGTCAGATAATGTGTATTTCTATGAAATGGGGAATCGCTTAGGCATCGATAATATCGATAAATATGCGAAGATTTTTGGGCTCGGTGAAAAGACGGGCATCAAGCTCTATGATGAAGGCAGTGGTAATATTGCTAGTCCCGATTATAAACGAAAAGTATTTAATCAAGATTGGTACTTAGGGGAAACCTTCGATGCCGCTATCGGACAGTCTTTCACATTGGTAACACCGATACAAATGGCGGTGGTTATGTCCGAAATTGCCAACGGAGGGATTCGCTATCAACCGTACGTAGTGAGCCGTATCGATAATGCGGATGGAACGCCAGAAGAGATTTTTGGGCCTAAGAAATTAGGGGTCTTACAAGTATCGAAAGCGGTCATGGATATTGTTCGCAATGGTCTTAGAGACGTAACCTTGGAAGGTGGTACGGCAGGGGAAATTTTTAAAGGCTTATCCTTAGCTGTAGCCGGTAAAACGGGGACGGCGGAAAATGCTACTGGTCGTGACCATGGTTGGTTCGTTGCCTATGCGCCGTACGATAAGCCCCGTATCGTTGTAGTGGCGCTGGTGGAACAAGGCGGCTTTGGTGCTATTTCTGCAGGATCCATTGTACGCCCTATTTTGGAAGAATACTTTCATATTCCTAAGCCGGTCGTAGTCCCTGCGAATGATAAGAAAGAAGATGCTAAAAAAGAAGCAAACTCTGGAAAAGAACAAAAGGTAGACTAGGAGTATACTATGTGGCAGAGAATTATACGTGAATGGGATTGGATTTTGGTGCTATCTACGATCAGTCTGATTGTCATTGGTTGTGTTGTCATCGGCAGTGCGACTCATGTCAATCGAGATGGGCTACAAATTACAGGGCTAGTATCGAAACAATTGCTGTTCTTTGGACTAAATATTGTTGCCATTGTAGGTCTGCAATGGCTAGATTACGAGCGATTGCGCCCCTATGCAAAGTGGATATATGGTGCTACTATCGTTATGCTCTTGGCAGTTATGGTGGTAGGTACATCGGCACTAGGTGCGCAACGATGGATTCAGATTGGGCCGATTACGATTCAACCATCAGAATTTACGAAGTTGATGATGATCATTAGCTTGGCAAATATGCTGGAAAGTCGAGTAGGAAAATTAAATACTTTTAAAGAGCTATTGCCGGTATTCTTATTTTTAGGAATCCCTGCCCTGTTGGTGTTTAAGCAACCAGATTTGGGAACTTCTTTAGTATATGTAGCTATATTAGCAGGCATGCTCTTTGTTAGCGGTATTCGCATGCGGTTAGTGCAAATTATGGTTGGTACTATGGTAGCGCTGTTGCCGTTAAGCTGGTTTGTATTACAAGAGTATCAAAAGCAACGGATTATGGTGTTTTTGAACCCTAATGTCGATCCCTTTGGTGCAGGATATCATATTATCCAATCTAAAATTGCTATTGGTTCAGGCTTACTATTTGGTAAAGGTCTCTTTGAAGGAACCCAAAGTCAGTTGAACTTTTTACCGGAAAACCATACGGACTTTATTTTTTCCGTGGTGGGAGAAGAATTAGGTCTTTTCGGTTGTTTTGTGGTCTTAGGATTACTATTGGTGGTTGTGTATCGCAGTTTCTTAATTGCGAAACGATCGGTAGATCCCTTTGGTATGTTGATTGCCACCGGCATTGGCTCTATGCTGTTATTTGAAGTCTTAGTTAATGTAGGCATGACCACTGGTATTATGCCCGTAACGGGTATTCCATTGCCGTTCATTAGTTACGGTGTAAGTGCGTTAACAACAAATCTATTGAGTATAGGTTTATTATTAAATATAGTGATGCGCCAGAAAAAGCGCATGTTTTAAGTAGTAAAAAAGAGGCTAGTGCCTCTTGGAGGTTATATGATTCAATTAGATCCATCATGGTTACAACATGTGGAAAAGCCTGCCCGCTATATGGGTGGGGAATGGAATAGTGTTGCCAAGAATCATTCCGAAGTGGATGTGACGATGGCCTTCGCATTTCCAGATGTGTATGAAGTGAGTATGAGCCATTTAGGCATCAAAATTCTATATGGCATAGTCAATGAACGCCCAGATGCGGCGGCAGAGCGTGTGTTTGCTCCTTGGCATGACATGGAAGCGGAAATGCGCAATCGGGAGATTCCTTTGTTTTCTTTGGAAACGAAAACACCGATACGTGACTTCGATTTATTGGCGTTTACCTTGCAATATGAAATGTGCTATACAAACATAATTAATATGTTAGATTTGGCAGGCATTCCTTTTTATGGAAAGGATCGGGATTTATCATTCCCTTTATTAATCGGTGGTGGCCCTTGTGTGTACAATATGGAGCCTATCGCAGATTTCTTTGATGTCGTATCTATCGGCGAATCAGAAGATTGGATCAACGAATTTATTGATTTATATAAAGCTGAGAAAGCAAAAGGGTTCCCTGGCGGCAAAGAGGCCTTCTTGCGAAAAGCAGCGCAGATTGAAGGTACTTATATTCCTAGCTTGTATGAACCACAATATACAGAATCTGGGGACTTTGCAGGAATGAAAGTATTGGCAGAAGAAGCGCCTGCTATTGTAAAAAAACGTATCGTAGAAGATATGGAGGCGGCTTTCTACCCTACAAAACCTGTGGTGCCATACTTAGATATTGTTCATGATAGAGCAGTATTGGAATTGTTTAGAGGGTGTTTACGTGGCTGTCGTTTCTGCCAAGCTGGTATGTTATATCGTCCAGTGCGTGAACGAACTCCAGAACGATTGGTACAATTAGTAAAAGAAATTATTGCCAATACTGGCTACAATGAAATCTCCTTGATGTCTCTAAGCTCTGCGGACTATTCTAAATTGCCGGAATTAGTAGATATGTTGATGGAAGAATTTAAAGATAAACAAGTGAGTGTCAGCTTACCATCCTTGCGTATCGATGCCTTTTCTATCGATATTGCTAAAAAAGTACAACAAGTGCGTAAAAGTGGTTTAACTTTCGCTCCAGAAGCTGGATCTCAACGGATGCGTGATGTTATTAATAAAGGTGTTAGTGAAGAGGATTTGATGTCCGCCTGTGAAAATGCTTTCAAGTCTGGTTGGAATACAGTAAAGCTTTATTTCATGATGGGCTTGCCTACAGAAACGGATGAAGACGTAGCAGGTATTGCCGATTTAGCCTATAAAGTGCTTGATTTACATCGAGAAATTACTGGTAAACGCAATGGTAAGGTCACAGTGAGTTGTTCCTTCTTTGTGCCGAAATCACACTCTCCATATCAATGGTACGGACAACAAGATGTGGAAGAAATTCATCGTAAACAAAAGTATCTGAAATCCTTAATTAATAATAGAAATATTTCCTATCACTACCATGATGGCTATACAGGGTATTTAGAAGCAGTCTTTGCCCGTGGTGACAGACGTTTAGCGGCATCTGTTGTAGAAGCCTGGAAGTTGGGTTGTAAATTTGATGGATGGACAGAGTTTTTCAATTACGACACATGGATGCAGGCTTTCAAAAATACCAATATTGATCCAGAATACTATGCACGACGAAATCGTGATTTTTCTGAAGCCTTGCCATGGGATCATCTTGACGATACGGTAAGTAAAGAGTTTTTACGCCGCGAATGGGAACGTGCGGTAGATGGTACATTGACTTGGGATTGCCGTCGCAAACCGTGCAATGGTTGTAATGCGTGTCCAGAGTTGGGCACACCGATTATTGATTATAAGGAGGGTGGACGTGTTGAGAAAGTTACGTTTGGCCTTACATAAGGGAGAAGAACTTCGCTTTTTGTCCCATTTAGATTATGCCTCTGCCATTGAGCGTATGATTCGTCGCAGTGGTATTAAAATGGCCTATTCAGAGGGCTTTAATCCGCACATGAAAATTAGTTTTTCCTCCGCCCTGGCGTTGGGGATTACGGCAAGTGCTGAATATTGCGATATGGATGTCCTAGAAGAAGGCACATTAGAAGAGTTAGTGAACCGACTTTCAGAAGCAGCGCCGAAAGGGTTGGAAGTGCTCGAAGGTCGATTCATGCCAGATAAAGTGAAAAAAATGATGGCTATCTGCAACTATGCGGTCTACGAGGTTAAGGGCCCTGTTACAGAAGAGGTAGATTGGGTTGCCTTGTTGGAGCCTTTCAATAGTGCAGAAGAAGTGTTGTATGAAAAAGTAACCCCGAAGAAAACAAGAACCATTGACGTAAAACATTTCATTAAGGAACCATTGGTGGCCACAGCGGAAGATGGAATGGTGACGATTCGCATGGCCATCGGCGTATATCCAGAAGGGACTATGAAGCCTGGGGATATGTGGAAATTAGGCAAAGAACAATACGGCTGGCCTGTAACAGACAGTTATTCTATTCACCGTGAAGCGATTCTGATTGAAACGGATGGGGCTTGTATTACGCCACTAGAATTGGAATAAGGAGAGATTATGAATCGATTATATGCCAATGTGATGAAAGAGGAAACCCGTCTCGCTATTGTGGATGAGGCAGGGGCGTTACAACAGATTATATATGAACGACCACAGCTGTCAAACCGTGTACATCATATGTATAAAGGGGTTGTGAAAAATGTCCTACCTGGCATGAGTGCAGCCTTCCTCGACATTGGCATCGGTCAAAATGTGTACTTGAATCTACAAGAACAAGGGAAGCAGAAAAAAGTTCACGTAGGTGAAGTATTGCTCGTGCAAATTGTGAAAGATGCCATGTTGGGGAAAAGCGCTCGTGTCACTACAGATGTCAGTTTGGCTGGTCACTACATGGTCTTATTGCCGCAAGACCAACAGATTCATATTTCTAAAAAGATTACAGACCCAGAGTTGCGTCAATCATTGAAAGATATGGCGCAACCGTATTTAGAACGAGGTGTAGGATTTATTCTGCGCACCGCTGCTATGGGGGCGAGCCAAGAAGAGATAGCTCGGGATATGGCTTATTTACATCAGACTTGGGAGCATTTACAAAAGCGTTATAAGGTAGCCCAGAACGGTAGTGAAATCTATGGAGATGCTAACCTATGGTATCGGGTCATCCGTGACTATGTAGGGCCTACAGTAGGATCCATTATGGTCGATGATATAGCTGCCTATGAAGAGTTGCAGCAACTCTTGGGAGCAGGACGATTTGGTAAGCCTGTAGAAGTGAGTTTATGGAATCAGAAGGAAGATATTTTTAAGACCCATGGTATTGAAGAACAAATTGATGCGCTTTTAAATCATCGCATTGATTTACCATCTGGTGGATCCTTACAGATTGACCAAACCGAAGCACTTACTGTTATTGATGTGAATTCTGCTCATTACAGTGGTAAGAATGAACAGGCGGGACAGGTGGCGAAACGTGTTAACCAAGAAGCGGCCCATATGATTGCTAGACAATTACGATTACGAAATCTTGGAGGTATTATCATCTGCGACTTTATCGATATGCCGAAACAAGATATGGAAGAACTGGTGCAGTTGATGAATCATCTAGTTAAAAAAGATCCTATTAAAACCGTGGTATGTGGTATTACATCCTTAGGTTTATTGGAACTGACACGGAAACGAGAACGCCAAAGTATTCCATCTATCCTCTTTGATACTTGCTCTAGCTGTGGTGGTACTGGATATGTGTTAAAAGGAGAAACGGTGTATTTGCAAATTTTGCGTCGTTTACGGGAACTCTATCGCTTTGGGCGACTAAAAACGGATGTATCCATTGTGGTGCATCCAGATGTGGGGCAATTCTTTACAAAGCAAGTCTTGGAATCGTTGCATACAGAATTACAACGAACTATACAGATTGAAAATGATGCCACAATGGGATTAGAAGCCTATTCCCTATTAGCCTTAGGTGATGTATAATAATAGAATTAGTACTAAAAATAATTACAATTCTCCATATGAAATGTAATATTTTTAAGAAAAAGTGCTTGGGATTGCCAAGCACTTTTGTTGTTATTTACAGGAGGGACTTGTGTCATACCTTGAAATATTGATTCTATCGGTAGGTCTTGCCATGGATGCCTTTGCGGTTTCTATTTGTAAATCATCACAGATGAAATCCGATCCAAAGACGAAAAAAATCACATTGGCATTCTTATTTGGTGCCTTTCAGTGTTTGATGCCAATCATAGGGGCAGCAGTAGGAGCTCAGTTTTCGCAAAACTTTGATGACTGGGACCACTGGGTGATTTTCATTACTTTAGGATATTTAGGCATTAATATGATTCGTGCTTCGCTTAGCGATGAGGAAGAAGATAAAACAAAGGTGGATTGGAAAGAAATGTTAGCATTGTCCATTGCCACTAGTATCGATGCCCTAGCAGTAGGGGTTACTATTGCCCTATTACATGTGGATGTGTATTTCACATCGCTCACTATAGGGGTCATTACCTTCTTGGTATGCCTTGTGGGCATATTCAGCGGATATCATATGATGAAAGCTTTCCGTGAAAGAGCAGAAATGGCTGGGGGCGTTATATTGATACTCATTGGGGTGAAAATACTGTTGCAACATTTGGGGTATCTGCCTCGCTAAATCGTCTCTTGCCGTGCTATGTAGCCTGTGGCGTTTTAACTGAATAGTGTAAAGGGAAGAGCACGGTATACCCCCTCTCAAACGGTATTTCATAATGTTTGTTCGAGGGCATACCGTGCTCTTCTTGCATTTTTACAATTTAGGTAGTAAAAGCGCCACAAGGCTACTACGCGCAACTGCGTTCCTCTCGGGGATTGATTTGAGAAATGGTTGCACATTCTGACCCGAACTGATACAGTGGTTAGGTTTGCTCCGGAATATGCGGTGCTTTTTTAGCATTTATATTATGTAGATAATATTCCACCACAGGACGTTCTACGCATAACTGCATTCCTCACGGGATGGGGTACAACGTACTCTTCTAGGGAATGATTGATTTAATCAGTAAAGAACGCCACAAGGCTACTACGCATAACTGCGTTCCTCACGTGGTGGGGGCACACGGTGATTTTCTAGGGTGTGCTTAATTTAGGTAGTACAAAGCGCTACAACTCCACTAGGTGAAATTGCGTTCCTCAGGAAGGTAGAAAAAAGTGCTTGACGGAATGTATTTAGTGGTTTATAATAATTAAGTATTCACTTGGAGAGGTGTCCGAGCGGCTTAAGGAGCATGATTGGAAATCATGTGTGCGGTGATACCGTACCGAGGGTTCAAATCCCTCTCTCTCCGCCAAGGTTTAAAGGGTGTATATGCTTATAAACAGAAATAGAAAAGTACTATAAAACGTGATAATACAGGGCTTTTCTGATTCTTGCTTATAAGTGTATAGCCCTCTTTTTTTACCCATTTTGCCCCCTATTTTTTAGGGGGCTTTTTTTGTTGCCTAAAAATTCTATAGAATATGACAAATACACGAAAAGTGAAAAAACTAGATAGCGTTTAGCTTTTTTACTATTTCATCTTGCATGGATTCGGTCACATGACTATATACGCTTAGTGTTGTTTTTGGGTCGTTATGGCCTACCCGTTGCATGATAGCTTTTAATGGTACGCCTAATTCTGTTAGCATACTAATATGCGTGTGCCTGAAAATATGCGTGGTTAGGTGTTTACCCTCAATATGTACCTTGCGTAACGTCTTATTGATGTATTGGGGTTCGTAAGGATTGCCCTTTTTATTGGTGAATATGTAGCCCTGATCGTTGTAACTGTTATCCCATGAGAGCCTTTTATTCTCTAGTAACAGCTTTTCAATGATACTAATACAACGGTCATTCAATGATACATACCGTATACTATAGATATTCTTAGGAGTGCCACGGCTAGGGGCTTGCCCTTGCCTATATTGTGATATAGTACCGTTAATGTGTACCCTCTTATGGGCTTTATCGTAGTCACATACACGCAAGGCGAGCAGTTCGCCAATTCGTAGGCCTGTTAGGCTCATAAATTCCATGAGTAAGGATATACGAGGGCTGATACTATGCAAGGCAAGGAGTACCGTTTTTAATTCCTCACGGTCTAAAAACTTAGACTGTTTTTTATCCAATTCTTGCATAGTCATAGGCTTTTTTATAAGTTCGATATCCTCAATGTGCCTGATATCTTCTATATAGCCTTTTTTCTTAGCATATCTATAGATAGCTTTTACAGTGGTAATCACTTTACATGTGTAATCATAAGATAAGCCCTGTACATGGTACATCGTATGTGCTAATTCCTCTATAGTGATTGCCTTTACATCGTGTAATGGTGTATCCTGTATGTACTCACATAATTTATTGACGGTTAGGCGGTTATTGCTATCAGTAGATAGCTTGCATGATAACGCCTTAAATTGTCGCCACTCATTGGCCACTTGTTGAAAGTACACTGTATTTTCACGGGTGGCCTTTTCTTGTGCCTGATTCATAGCCCTTGTAATCTTTTCATGTAATAGCCGTGTAGCTAACTTAGTAGCTTGAGGGCTGTTACTCTCCATAGTCACGGATACACGTTTATTATTGCCCGTTACAGGGTCTTTATATCGTTCAAAGTATTTATACTTGATACCTTTTTTTGTGTGGTGTTCCTCAATCCACATGTACGGATACCGCCTTTCTTTGTGAAAGGTCGACTATTATACAGTTATAGAACTATCTACTATATCCCAAATGTCTTTTTTACAAAAATTAACAAGGCATATTAATGCATCCTCAGGCAGTACTTCGTAAATTTCTAGTTTTAGTATTTGAGTTAATGCTTTCAATTGCTTTTCTGTTAGTTTTGTATTTATAAATTTTTGATATTTGAATGTATCTTTTTCTACGATTTCAATTTTACATAACAATTCATCCAACTTTTCAATGGTGTAAACGCAAGATATAGATAATAAAATATTATTTTTATCTAGGTTATCAAGGAAAGAGATATTTATTATGCCATGTGAATGCTTAGAAGTATCTTGAGTTAGGTTTATAGTTACGATAAACGGTAAAAATGTAAAAACTAAAGACGGATCAACCTCAAGAAACGCACAAATAGCATTCAAAGTATCAAATTGTATACCTGTACTTCGATTAGTTGCTAAAGCTGTAATTGTTGGGCGACTAATTCCAGTAGCCCTTGAAAATTCTGAAATAGTCAACCTTTCTTTGTTAAGTAACTTTTGTAGTTCTGAATAAATCATATAATCACCTCATAAACAATATTATCACATATGTATTACAAAAACAATGAAAAATACAAAACATGCTTTACAACGTAGTGCATATATGATATATTGTTTCTGTAAAGTATATTTATCTATTAATTTAAAAAATGTAAAGCGAGGTAAGCAAGTGAAAAGATTTAGTAAATTAAGGGGGCTTATGGTAACTGCAAATTTAACGCAAGAAACATTGGCCAAAAGTGTAGGATTGTCTAAAACATCTATCAATCAAAAGTTATCAGGCAAAAAGCCTATAACCCTTGAAGATATGAAAGCAATTCAAAAAGTACTAAACGATCGTTTAGGCATGCAACTAACTATTGAAGAACTATTTATTTCTTAATGCTTAACTAACCTCATATAATCACCTACAGCATTAAGAGGGAATGAAAGGAGAAACACAATGAAGAATATCCCAATTTTTAAATCTAACGAGCCTATTCCATGTGCATTGATTATTGATGTAGATTATGTATACAACAGTGGCCAATGGGTAAAATGTATCTTTAATGGTCAAGTAGTGTATATGACTGAAAAGGATTGTAAGGCCTTAGGAGGTGAAAAAGTAGGGGCTTAGGTAAAAACCATTCGGAACATAAAAAAAGAGCCGTAACGGCTCAAATTGGTAATAAAAAGGGGTAATATATGCAATCAGTCGAAGAGATTCAAAAGTTATTAAGTAATAGGGGGCTTGTATTAGCGGTATATGATCGTAAACATGATAAACCTATATACGTACAGCCCGCTTATATCATTCAACATTACTCAATGAGTGCTACCACTGTTACACGGCGAATGCGTGAAATGAAACAGATTAGCAAGTATAAAGATAGCTTTATAAACGGTGGAGAAAAGAAACCACTTGTCAAAATTGCTGACTTTGAAAAGTTTTTAAATGAAAGGGGTAACTAATGACAAAAACAGAAAAAACCGCAACAGTAACGCCAATTACTGAAGCGGTATATAGTGGAGTCCCTACACCCTATAGCGAATATACAGGAAAATTCAAACATAATAGCATAGGCGACTATGTTATTAGTTTACACGGTTTATTCTGTATTGCCAATAGTGGCGAACCTAAAGGCCTTGCAAGAAAACACGGAGTATATAAGCATATAGAAGAAGATGGCGTATATATGAATGTAACGGATGAACTAGAAAGCTACCTGATCGAACTGTACGGGGATATTACAAGAACACAACGCCGTGAGGTATTGGCATACATTCGAGCCGTTGCCCCTATCAAAGATAAAGGCGAATTAGATGCTGAAATAATCCACT
>UQVF01000003.1 GCA_900544365.1 uncultured Veillonella sp.
AAATTATAAAAGATATATAATCATATAAAATATACTAATAAATAAAAAATAAAGAGTGCACTGGTGTGAGACATTGGTTTTCAGAGTGTGAAAATATGCTTCATAAACCTATGTATATGCGTATTATGATTGGTAGTTATGCATTTTGCGTACTAATTATGTACATAATCTATATAGACAAAGTTCGTTATTCTATATATAATATACATTAGGTATAAATCCTACTTTTGAAGAGGTATTATTTATGAAAATTTCTACTAAAGGTCGATATGCATTACGCATCTTAGTTGATTTAGCGGAACACAGTGTAGATCGGAATGTATCTATTCGTGAAATGGCAGAGCGCCAAAGAATTTCTGATAAATATTTAGAAGGAATCGTAGCGCGTTTAAGTGCAGCTGGATATGTAAAAAGTGTTAGAGGTAAGTATGGTGGTTACCAATTAACAAAAGAGCCAAAAGACTATACAGTCTATGATATTTTGGCGGCTACAGAGGACTCCATTGCCGTTGTGGCTTGTTTAGAGGAAGAAGTGAACACATGTCCAATGAGTCAAGGGTGTCGCACCTTGCCATTGTGGGAACATTTACAAAACCACCTACGTGAATATATGCAAAGTTTAACATTACAAGATGTGATTGATCGACGGTTTTCTGTGTAAGGTATTAGGTAAAGTATTAAGGGAAGTCCAAGATGAAGAAAGAGAAAGAAACACTATCAATAGAGAAGGAAGTCGCGTTTCCTCTGTATGCAGCAGCCAAGGAAGTATTACGGGCATGCCAACCAGAGTTGTCTGAACTAGGGTTAACATATACGCAATATCTCGTTATGACTGTAATTTGGGAGTGGAAGAAATTAAATCTAAAAATGATTGGGGAGAAACTTTTTTTAGATTCTGGTACATTAACTCCGTTATTGCGAAAATTAGAGTTAAAAGGTTTGATTATCCGTGAACGGTTAAAAGAAGACGAACGGTCTATGGTCATTACTTTAACCGCAAAAGGGAAATCATTACAGAATAGAGTTCACCATATCCCACAGTTGATAGAATCAAAATTAGGCTTATCACGAGAAGAAGTAGGCAGTTTGTATAGTATATTAAATAAAATACTAAACAACGTAAAAAATGATAAGGCATAATAACTGTATGACTGCTAAAAGAAGAGGATACTTGATACGATGTCAAGGATCCTCTCTTTTTGCGTTGTAAAAAGGTATTTGTGTTACAATATGACTAGAACGTATATCAATATAAAGGATGTGAAATATGAAACGATTACAGCAAACAGGGATGGTCGCAGTTTGGATCTTAACTATAGGAATGTCTTTATTGGCCATTTGTTACACTATGATTATCCCTTTTTTGCCCGTATATTTACTAGAACTGGGAGTGGAACAAGAACAATTAGCACTTTGGTCCGGGTTATCCTTTTCTATCTCCTTTTGTATTGCTGCCATTATGGCTCCTATATGGGGACGATTAGCAGATGCACATGGAAAAAAGTTGATGGCTATCCGAGCAGGCATATTAATTGGTATATCTTATTTATGGGGGGCATTTGTACAAAACGAGTATCAATTTTTAATGGTTCGCGCCTTTCAGGGCTTTGCTAATGGATTTATGCCAGCTGCTATGACTATGGTATCTTTGTCTGTGCCAAAAGAGCGAGTGGGAACAGCTATGGGGATTTTTCAGATGGGACTAGTGTTAGGCAATACGGTAGGCCCTTTAACAGGAGGCATAACAGAATTAGCAGTGGGTATGCGTCCTGTATTTGCTGTAGCAGGTGTTACTTTATTTGTGGTAACCGCAGTGATTGCTATATTTGTGAAAGAGCCTACAGTAGATAGCGTGGAACCTGTTAAAATGACTTCTTTTAAAGAAGATTTAAAGGAGGCCGCTAGTAATAAAGTGTTATTACATATTTTAGGACTATACTTCCTAGTGCAATCAGTAATGCTTATGCTGCAACCGATTGTAGCTATTTATGTAGGAGAGTTAAAAGGAACTATGGATGGGGCAGCTATGTTAGCGGGATCCATTTTAAGTGGCGGTGGTGTTATGGGAATGATTATGACCAATATTTGGGCGGCTTATGGACAAAAACGTGGTTATTTTAGAGTCATTTCTTATGGTCTTTTAGGTACAGGAACTATATTATTATTGCAAAGTATGCCTTTTGGACTTTGGTGGTTTGGCGTGTTACAGTTACTGATAGGAGTATTTATTGTAGGAATTTTTCCGTCTCTTGGTTCGGCCATGACCGTGAATACAGAACCATCAGTGCGTGGGCGAGTATTTGGGTTAGCTACTACATCCCAACAATTAGGGAATATGATGGGACCTCTATTTGCTAGTATTGTAGCAACCTATTGGGGAACTTCTTATGTATTCTTAGTGGCAGGTTTGGGGATGATAGTCATAGGCTCTTTAGTATTGAAAGTATATGGAAATCGTCCGAATTTGGAATAAGGTGGTATATATAAAAGAGGATATCTGACGCTCGTCAGATATCCTCTTTTGTTATTCTTCAGTATCTTTATGAATTGGTAAATAAAAACCAAAGAGTGTTTTTTCGTGGGGAGTACTTTCCACTTGGAGAGTACCTTCGTGTAATTGTACTACATTTTGTACGAGGTATAATCCTAGACCGAGACCTTTGTTTTCTTTTGAGGTACGAGAAGGGTCTACTTGGTATAATCGATCCCAAATCATAGGGATACTTTCCTGTGGTATACCAATACCATCATCTTGAACAAAGATGTGAATAGTTTCTCCTAAAGAAACCTCGAAATGTATTGTGCTATCAGCAAACTTTAGAGCATTATCCAAAAGGTTAGCCATAGCTTGCTGTAATAAAATTTGATTGCCATGCACAGTGATGTGTTCATCGATATGACTTGTGAAAGTAAGCCCTTTACTCTGACATAGCTGAGCATAGGTAGAGGCTAACTGATTTGCTACATTAGAGAGGGAGAGGGGTAACTTTGTAATATTCATAGTGTTATCAAGGCGGGCAATTTCTAGAAGTTGGGATACCATATCTGCCATACTTTTACTTTGTGTAAAAATATTTTGAAAGCTTTCCTTAGCTTCTTCAATTGTTGTTACATATTGGCGAGCATAATCACTTTCAGCTTGAATGACAGCGATAGGGGTTCGCAATTCGTGAGAAATATTGGCATTGAAGCGTTTCTCTCGATTAGAAGAATCCTCTAAACTACTGAGCATATGGTTAAAGGTAGATGCCAGTTGATACATGGTATCTCCAGATTGGGGGATATTTTCAATACGTTCAGACAAATCTCGTTTTAATGAAATTTGTGCAGCTAAGTCTGTTACGGTACGAACAGGTTTTAAGCCGCGTTGAATAATCCAATAGCCGCCAATGGTAGCTACTGTGACAAAGAGAATACCCCCTAACAATAAAGCGAAGAACATGTTATTTGACTTTCTATCGAGAAAGGTCATTGGAACAATGCCTCGCACATAGCCTTGCACCCCGGGGCGATGCTGAATAGGTGCATCATAGTATAAGAAGGAGTGCCCCTGTTGAGAGACTTCTGTAATAGCATCAAAGGATGGCGGTGTGTTTTCAGGGAACTGATCTGGTATATTACCGCGAATAACAATGCCATCATGGGTATATACTAAGAGGAAAACGCCATCCTCATAAGGTTTGTATTTCTTAGCATTATTAGCTGCTTCAATAACAGATTTTTGCAAATCTGTGCGGATTTCATGGGTATCCCAAACATGGGTAAATTGAATTACAAAGGCGGCGAGAAGCCCTATCATTAATAAGAGGAAGATAGAGTACCAACTTGTAATCTTATAGACTAAGGGAACACGTAATAGAAGCGACTCTATGTACTGTCCAAATTGTCTGAGTATATGCATCATAGATTATTCCTCAGTCCGGAACATATAGCCTACGCCACGTATAGTTTGGATTAGCTTAAAGGATTCGTCAATATCAACTTTTTTGCGCAAGTCTTTGATGTACACATCGATGAGGTTGGAATAACTTTCATAATCATATTCCCATACATGGTCAAGAATTTGTTGACGAGACAAGACGATATTCTGATTACTAGCTAAATAAAAAAGTAGGTCAAACTCTTTAGTGGTTAATGTAACGGGAGTATCGTTAAGAAAGACAGAGCGACTTTTTTGGTTAATTCGCAACGGACCAGCGATGATATCTTCTACAGCTTGATTACGACCACGGCGTGCAAGAGCATAAATGCGAGCCACTAGTTCTTCAAATTCAAATGGTTTCACTAAATAATCATCAGCGCCTAGATTCAAACCAGATACTTTATCCTCTAAGGAATCTTTAGCAGTTAGGAATAAGACAGGAGTTTTATTCCCTTCTTCACGCATATGTTTTACTACGGCATGGCCATCCATTTTTGGCATCATAATATCCATGATGATCACATCGTAGCTAGAAGTAGAAATATAATCTAGCCCATCTTCGCCGTTATAGCATTGATCGACAATCATAGATTCTACTTTTAAACGTTTAGCAATAATATTATTTAACATTTCTTCATCTTCAACAAGTAAGACTTTCATAATGGCTCCTTTCAATCATATTCGTAGAATATATATGTATTGTAGCGTATTTCTACAAGAGTTTAAAGAGATTTTATATAGAGTATACTTGGTGAAAATGAAAAGAGTATGAACGATTGCTTTATATGATTGTGTCACCTATAATAAACATAGAAATTGTATGAATTAATTGTTAGTAGGAGAGATTACTATGAATATACGAACTATTACGACCTATGCTATATTGATTGCCCTTTGCGCTATAGGTGGGCAGATTCATTTTGGAGTATACTCCATTGGATTTGATTCATCGCCAGCTTTTGTAGGGGCGTTACTGTTAGGCCCTGTAGCGGGTGCTGTACTGGGGGCCTTAGGTCATGTAGCAACCGCAGCTTCCACGGGGTTTCCTCTTAGCGTACCTATCCATGTAGCGGTAGCTGTCATTATGGCAGGTACGGGGGCTAGTATTGGATATATAATGAAGTGGATGTCTTCATCTTTCTCTTATGTAGTTGGTGGTATACTAGGGTATATTATTAATGTAGGGGTTGGTTTAGCAGTCATTGCATGGATGATGCAAAGTGTAGAGGTTGTGGCTGTTTTATTTGTGCCATTGTCCTTAGCCTATGCATTTAATTATGTAGGGGCTGCTCTCGTAGTGAGTCAATTGAATCGAGTGTTTGGTGGTAAACGACATGCGTGATATAACGAGACTTTCCTTGAAAGCGGATGAAGACTGGATCATTGCCAGTGATATTAGCAGTGGCATTGGGTTGCAAGAACATGATGTGCTAGCCGTGCCCTATGACATGGTGGGCGCCTTCGCAGCGCGTGTGGCAATGCTGGAAATTCTATGTGCAAGAGGTACTGTGAAAGCCATACAATACCTCATTGGCGGTGACTATGATACAGTGGTGACCTCTGTGGTACAGGGAATCCAAGAGGAACTGGACACACTTGGTATTGATGTGCCCATTAATGGTAGCCATGAAAGTAATATGAAGGTGAGTACTACGTCCGTAGGGATTACGGCTCTAGGGTTAGGGGCGCCAGAAGTGCTTGGCTCAGGAGAACCCTATGCTGTGTACGTATTAGGGAAGCCCTTAGTAGGCAACGAAGTGTTAGAACAACCAGAGTGGATTGTGACCTATGATGAGATTCGACGAGCCTTGGCACATCCTAGTACATCTCGTATAATACCCATTGGTTCTAGAGGCATACGCCAAGAGTTGACGGTGGTCAGCTATTTGGAAGGGGCATCCATAGAATCTATAAAGATGACTGATGATGAGTTAGATCATAGTGGCGGTCCTGCTACGGCGGTAGTCGTGTCTGTCCGTGCTAGTGGCGAAGAAGCTTGGCTAGCAGACTTTCCAAAGGCGCAGTATGTAGGACGACATGGATAATAGAAAGGATATAGATATGAAACAATTGCGATATTATATAGCATTGGCATTGATAGCCGGCGGATTGACAGTAGCCCAAGCAGAGGCGAATCCCTATGGTGTAGTGAGCCCTCCTGATTGGGAGTACCAAGCGCTCATGACCTTGGTAAAACATGGAGCGATTACGGATACAAAAGGAGTGGATTTAGGGTCACGTGCTTTCATTAGAAAAGAACTCATTCCAATGATGGCAGATGTGGTGTCACGTCGTGAAACTATGAATGAAAGCGACCGTATGTTGGCATTGCGACTGTACAATGAGAATCGTCGTTCCATCATGAACTATGAAATTGAACAAGAAGAAGCAAAATCAGGTAAAGCACAATCAGATAGTGCCGATGAGGGCACCCCAATCACAGTGGAACCAGCCTTGACGAAGGAAGAAATCCAAAAGAAAATGGAGGCTTTCCAAATTGATACATCTGCGTTGCCACATCGTAGCGGTGTACAAGTGCGCACCTCTCAACAAGGATCCTCTCAGCGAAGTCATTTAGAATTAGTAGTGCCTTCAGCGAAGGATCGAGGGAATATAACCTTACAGCCCATTGACGGAGAAGTACAAGAGGCTATGGCTGGGAACCAATGGGATGCGTCCAAAAAGGAACAACGACCACTTATGAAAGCGGCTAAACAAGAATGGGTTCTATTGCAAAAAGCAGAACGTAAACAGGAACGCTTAGATACAAAAGCACAACGCCAATTAGAGAAAGCGCAACGAAAACAAGAAATATTGGCGAAGAAAGAGCAACAACGTTTAGCAAAGGCGGAGCGAGCTAGGTTACAAGCAGAACAAAAGTTGGCGAAACAACAAGCAAAAGAGCAAGCTCGATTAGCAAAACAACAGGCTAAGAAGGAAGCGCAACTAGCAAAACAGCAAGCTAAGGAGCAAGAAAGATTGACGAAACAAGAGCAAAAAGAACAAACTCGATTAGCGAAGAAAGCTAAGAAATAGGGAAAATACATTTGATATTATCGAAGAAATTCGGTATACTAAAGGTTAGCAATCCATTTGGTGTACTTTCATCATGAACCGGAGGAACTATGATTATACGAGAAGAGAAAAAGCGTGAATTTTATACGGTCACAGCTCTCGTGCGTGAAGCCTATATTAATGCAGATCGCAGTACAGGGCGAGAATATAAACTAGTGGAATTGTTGCGCGAGTCTGATGCGTATATTCCTAAGTTATCTTTGGTGTCTGTTATCGATAATGCCATTGCAGGATATGGTATGTTCTTGCGTGGAAAAGTAGGTAATGAAGAAGTACTTATCCTAGGTTTATTAGCGGTAGCACAGTCTATGCGTGGACATGGTGTAGGAGGAGCGCTCATTCTAGAGGGCCAACGCTTGGCGCGTAAAATGGGATATGCCTACTTGTTCGTGCACGGTAGTAATGTGTACTACCCACGGTTGGGTTATGATTTTGCACATAACTTTGGTGTAGAACCACCAGAAGGATTGGACCGGGAGCATATGATGGGGATTCGATTAGATCATAATGCGGAGCCTCTCAATGGTACATTGGAATACCCGGAACTTTTCAAAACCCTAGAAATGTTCTAGGTGACTACGACCTATGTTGTAGTAGGTATTAGATAGACAGTTCGAGATCCTCCTGTCTGTAAACAAAACTAAGGAGTTATAATGAAACAATTTAACAACACACAACGATTGACGATTTCTGCCATTTCTATCGCTATGTACTTGGCGCTTATGATCAGTACACAAGGCTTTGCCTTTGGTCAGTATCAAGTGCGCATTGCCACAGCGCTCTATGGATTGTCAGCAATCTTCCCATTTACCATTCCAGCCTTTGGTATTGCGAACTTTGTCAGTAATACAGTGATGGGCGGTTTTGGTTTAGTAGATGCTATCGGTGGAGCTATCGTAGGATTATTGACAACAGGTTTGATCGTTCTTGCGAAGCGCCAAGGCTTAGGTAACTGGGTATTGATTCCTATCATTACCTTTGTACCAGGATTGATTGTACCAATTTGGTTGACCTATTTCTTGCCAGTTCCATACTGGGTATTAGTGAGCTCCCTCGTAGTAGGTCAGTTCGTGTGTGGTGTGGTGAGCTACTTCCTCATCAATGCA
Organism: uncultured Veillonella sp.; assembly: GCA_900544365.1. Lineage (GTDB taxonomy): Bacteria > Bacillota > Negativicutes > Veillonellales > Veillonellaceae > F0422. The sequence continues at coordinate 8,104 of UQVF01000003.1, forward strand.
TTAGAGAAAGTAGTGTATAAAAATAAGGAGGCTTTAGTTCGTGAGTAGTGGTCGTAATGCAGCAGAATTACAAGGTGTTCATGCTTTAGGTAGCCATACGGACTATCCTACAGATTATGCACCGCAAGTGCTAGAAGCATTCCCTAATAAACATCCAGGGAATGACTATTTTGTAAAATTCAACTGTCCAGAGTTTACAAGCCTTTGTCCAATGACGGGGCAACCGGACTTTGCAACGATTTACATTTCCTATGTGCCAGATGAAAAACTGGTGGAAAGTAAATCCTTAAAATTATATTTATTTAGTTTCCGCAACCATGGGGACTTTCACGAAGATTGTATCAATATCATCATGAAAGATTTAGTGGCATTGATGGAGCCTAAATACATTGAAGTGTGGGGCGAATTTACACCACGTGGTGGCTTGTCCATTGATCCGTATGCCAACTATGGCAAACCGGGCACCGATTGGGAAGCTACTGCGAAGGAGCGCTTGCACTTTCACGATATGCAACCAAAACGAGTAGCATACCGTTAATTACATACATACTATTGCCAGGTCAATCTGTTGAGGGACCTGGCAATTTTACTAACTGCCCTAGACATGATAGGATAGAGATAGATGAAACATGTTGAGAGGAAAAGGAGTTGGACATGCAACCACAGTTATATATTGGCGGAGCCGGCACGGGAAAGACCACGGCTTGTTTCGCAGAAATAGAACGAATTTTACAGGATCATCCAGACCATCAAATTATAGTGCTTGTGCCGGACCCTGCCACGTATATGATGGAGCGCAAACTAGCGGAGTATCGTAAGGAAAAAGGGTTCACCACCGTGCGCGTAGTGGGTATGACAAGGCTAGCCTATCAAGTGTATCAATCCTTGGGGAAAGTGAAAGAAGGTGGTCTATCGGAGCTAGGCAAAAAACTAGTCCTTCGGGTGCTCTTAAAGCAATCTGCTGGGGAATTGGACTTATTTAAACAGGCAGCGAAACAACCACACTTTGGAGATGTTATACAAGGGTTGTTGACGGAGTGCAAAGCCTTTGGAGTAACACCGAAGGATTTGTCCGGGGCTGTGGAACAAGTAGATTCTATGGTATTAGGCCGCAAATTACAAGAGCTGTCCTTGCTGTTAGAACACTACGATGCAGCCTTGGAAGAGTTGGGTGTCCAAGATTCTATGGAAGAATTAATCGACATATTGCCACAGTCTCCGCTCATGAAGGATTGCCATGTCTTTGTAGATGGATTCCATTGGTTTACACCGTTGCAGTATCGCTTGATTCAACGGTTGTTTTCTCTTAGTGAGTCCTGTCATATGACGATTAGCTTACCATCCTTAGAGGAAGAGGTACACAATCGTAAGGGGTCCATGTATTTCCGGGTCTGGGAGACCTACCGAGATATGATGACCTGGTACCCTGAGGCGGTGGTGCATACCATGTCCGAAGTCTATCGAGGAACCCCTGTATTACAGCAGTTGAATACACAGTTTTTCCGGACGCCCATGAAACCGAACACAACCGATGATACGTTGACCATGGTGAGTGCTTACAATCGAGAACGGGAAGCGGACGCAGTGTGCCGGAAGATCTTGGGATACTGTCAAGAGGAAGGTCATCGATGGAAAGACTGCACCATTATATTACGGGACATGGAATCCTATGGTGATGTACTAGAAAAAGCGTGCCTAAATTATGGCATTCCTTTCTTCTCGGACCAACGGAAGATGATGACTAGCCATCCACTGGCGGAGTTCTTACAAGGCATCTTCCATGTACATCGTACTTTCTTTGACCATGATGCGGTGTTCCGCTTGCTGAAAACAGATTTTGCTCCCTTCACACGTGAAGAAGTAGATCGATTAGAAAATTATTGCTTAGAATACGGTATTCAAGGGGCGGCGTGGCTCCGAGATACGTGGATCTATGGTAGGGAAGACGATGATCGACGGGCCGTGATGCAAGACTTACATGACCGAGTATTGCATCAGGTATTACGCCCTATTTACGATTTCTGCAAACTGCCACATACGGGGCAGGAATGGAGTGAGTTTTTATTCCAAACCATGCAAGATTGGCGCATTCCAGAGCAACTGAAAGTGTGGTATGACGAGGCAGAAGAGCGTGGGGATGTGCAAGAAAGTGCCAGCCATGTACAGCTATATAAACATGCTATTCAATTGTTAGAGGAGTGTGCATCTGTGACAGGTGCAGAAGAGTTAAGCGCAGAAGAGATGGGGCTCATCATCGAGGAAGGCCTCAGTGAAGTGACCTACTCCTTGGTACCGCCATCTTTGGACCATGTGACGATTACCACCATCGACCGTAGCTATATGACAGATGCGAAGGAAGTCTATGTACTGGGACTTAATGAGGGGGTATTCCCTCGCAAAATGGGAGATGAAGGTATTCTGCGTGATCAAGAGCGGACCGCTTTAGCGAAGGTAGGAGTACAGCTAGCGGCGGGCGCCTTGGGACAAATGTTCAATGAAAATTTCTTGTTCTATTTAGCCTGCACCCGTGCTAGCCAAGGACTGCACCTGTCTTATGTCACATCTGATGAAGAAGGATCCAAAATGGAACCGTCTTTGGTGGTGCGGAGGTTACAACAATATGGGTATGTGAAAGATATCGAAGAGGCGCCCCTATCTATGCCAGAAGGGCGAGAACAGGACTACCTATGGCGACCATCCCAAAGTTTAGGACTCTTTTCTAGTTGCATGAGTGCCCTTATGAAAGGCGACACTATCTCCTCCACTTGGTGGAGCCTCTATAACTGGGGATTGGAGACGGGCTACCGAGGAGAGGTATTCTTTGCCACACGAGGCATGTTCGATTCCAATGCAGTGCCGCGTATTAATCAGTCCATTGTGCGAGGGCTATTGCTACGCAGTGATGCCTTAACGGGTTCCGTCACACGCTTAGAGCGATACCATCGTTGTCCCTACAGTTTCTATGCACAATATGCGTTACGATTAGCCCCACGGAAGGTGAAATCCTTTGGAGCTCCTGAAATTGGAACCTTCCTCCACGATACATTGCGCTATTTAGGGGAGTATCTATTGAAAGAGGGCAGACAATGGCGTGATCTAACAGAGGAAGAACAAGAATCCTTATGTCGTGAAGCCGCCGATGCGGTGATGGGCACGGAGGAAAGAGATGCGTACGAAGCACAACTGTATACTCGATTAACATCTACTTTATCGGCTACGGTAACACGTCTCGTAGATTGGTCCAAGAAAAGCGAGTTTTCCACCACAGAAGTAGAACAAAGCTTTGGTATGGGTACATCTAGTTGGCATCCAGTGCGCATTCCATTGGGTAAGAACTATGGTGAAAGTATCGTACTGCGTGGTCAAATTGACCGTGTTGATGAATATCGTGGACCTCTTGGACATTATGCGGCGGTCATCGACTATAAATCGGGGGGGACTACGGTGCGAGCCGATGAAATTTACTATGGCTTGAAATTGCAGTTAATGACCTATCTATTGGCACTGGAAAAGAATACAAAGGATCGAATTGGCACGGCTGCAGCCCTCTATACGTATGTGCGTAATCCACAAGTGAAATTGTCAGAAGTCGTAAATCATAGACGGGCAGAAGAAGAAAAAGCTGATATCCAACAATTGAAAAATAGTGGATACTTTGTTGATGGTGATGTATTGCAATCCTTAGATGTAACAAGGGCCTACCAGAGTAATTCCCCTTATGTACCGATTGTTCTGAAAAAGGATGGCACTCCGGATAGTCGCACATCCAAAAGTTTAAAGACTATAGAACAATTTGGACTTATGAAGGAATATACAAAGCAAATTATTTCTAACAGTGGTACACAGATGATGGATGGGGAGTTCCCTATCAGTCCGTACCAAAAGGACAAACGGCGACCTTGTGAATTTTGTGAGTTCCAAGCCTTATGTCGCTTTGATGGAACCCGCAATCGGTATCGCTATATTAAGACCATGACCGAAGAGGAAGCATTAGAGAAGATGGAAGCATTACAAACAGGAGGAGCTACCTATGAAATGGACTGATGCGCAACAGAGCGCCATTGATGCGCCAAGACCGGGGCAGTTACCGTCCCAAACGATCTTGGTATCGGCAGCGGCGGGGTCAGGGAAAACGGCGGTCCTCGTAGAACGCATGATACAACGTCTGAAGCGGCGGGAGTTAAGCATTCAAGAACTGATGGTGGTGACTTTCACCAAGGCGGCGGCTGCAGAGATGAAAGCCCGCATCGGTGTGAAACTAGCGGAGGAGTTTCAAGCCACAGGGGATGAGTATTTAGAAGAACAACTGAATATGTTGCCGTCTGCCCATATTTCCACATTACACTCCTTTTGCCAATGGGTCATCCGCAGTTATTTCTATAAACTTGATATTGATCCATCTTTCACTATCGGTAATGAAGGGGAATTGGCGCTCATGCGCTACGATGTGTTAGATAAGATTTTGCTAGAGGCCTACGAACAAGGGTTGTATAATATTTATGATGTGAGCGATATGTTCAGTACGGAACGGTCCGACCAGGTCTTACGGGACACGGTGTTTCTAATCTACAACTTCGCTTTGGCTCAAAGTCAGCCCATGCGTTGGTTAGATCAGGTGTGTACTACCTATGAAAGCGCCTTACACCAGACCTTGCGAGAAACTACTTGGGGGACACTATTTTGGGAGGAGCAACAACGCCAAATTGAGTATCTCCTTGCACGCTATGAAGAGGCACAGCGCTTGGCTACCCTAGGCAATGGATTCGACAAATGGATGGAGAAGGTCAGCGAACTGCAAACGCTGTTACAAGCCATGCAAAAGGCGGACACTTGGGATGCTATGCATCTAGGTGTAGTCGGCATTGGGGGATTTAGTTTCCCTGTACTCCGTGCCACAAAGGCCATGAATGAAAGTGATCCAGCTATCTTGAGCGAAATCAAAGCTATCTTGACTGAAGGAAAAGACATGCTGCAAGCCATGCCGAAAGGTGTCTTTGCCATTACCGAAGCAGATTGGCGAGAGCAAATGGAGTACTTAGTGCCGTTGGTACGAGGTATCATCCAGCTAGTGAAACGATTCCATGAGGACTTTCAACAGGCAAAACAAGAAGCGGGCATGATCGATTTCTCCGATTTGGAACATTTATGTTTAGCCTTATTAGTAGACCCTGAATCGGGAGATGAATTGCAACCATCTGAGGTGGCGCTGGAGTTACAAGATACGTTCAAAGAAGTGATGGTCGATGAATACCAAGATACGAACGGCGTACAAGAGGCTATCGTAAACTTAGTATCCCGTGGAGACAATCGATTCTATGTGGGCGATGTGAAGCAGTCCATCTATGGATTCCGTATGGCAGATCCCCAGTTATTCATGGAGAAGTACCATCGCTTTGACCACGATGTGAATGGTGTGGAACGACGCATCGATTTGTCACAAAATTTCCGTTCCCATGAAGCGATTTTGAATGTGACCAACTTTATTTTTTCTCAAATTATGACCGATGAGGGAGCAGGGCTCACCTATGGTGAGGCAGAGGCGCTCCATACAGGTCGCATTGTAGAAGAGGTGCCACCAGAATGGGTAGGTGGGGATGTAGAAGTGCACGTTCTCTGCTGTGATGAGGACAAGGCACAGACAGAGGAAGAAGGCGAAGACTTAGAGAACGATGAAAAGGAAATGCTCTTTGTGATTCGTAAAATCCAAGAGTTGAAGAATAACGGCGCCGTGGTGCAAGATAAAGACGGTACCTTCCGCCCTATGGAATGGCGTGACATTGTACTCTTGAAACGGTCTATCTCTGGATCGGCGAGCCGTATGATCGACCTTTTACGGCGAGAGGGCATCCCTGCCTATGCAGAGGAAAAATCCGGCTATTTCAGCGCTATGGAAGTGCAATTTGTACTGTCCTTGTTGCAAATTATCGACAATCCAGAGCAGGATTTGCCCATGGCCATCGTCCTGCAATCGCCTCTTATCGGGATGGATGCGAACGACCTAGGGAGACTTCGCTTGTCCGTAGGAGAGAATAGCTTGTGGAGTGGGTTGCGCCCATTTGTTGAGTCTTCCCAGAATGCAGGGTGGATTCGCTTTGTGGACTCTATGGACACATGGCGTACTATGTCTCGCCGACAAGGCATTACCGATTTAATCTGGCACATCTATGACACCTTGCATGTGGTGGAATACGTGAGCGCTATGCCGAATGGTTTGGTGCGTCGTGGTAATGTGCTAGCTCTGTATGAGCGAGCGAAACAATATGAAAATGGCAATTACCGTGGACTATTCCGGTTCTTGCGCTTTATTGAAAGCTTGCAGGCATCGGGAGAAGACTTGAGTGTTGCCAAAACGGTGAGCGAAGCAGACAATGTGGTGCGCATTATGACCATCCATAAAAGTAAAGGATTAGAGTTCCCTGTAGTATTCCTCATGGGAACCCAAAAGGGCTTTAATAAAATGGATTTGAACCGATCCTTGCTATTGCACAAAGAATATGGGGTAGGATTAAAAGGATACTTCCCAGATTTGCGCGTCATGTATAACTCTGTACCATGGATTTTCGTGCGTCAAGCCTTAGAAGAAAATTTGAAAGCCGAAGAGGAGCGTATCCTCTATGTGGCGTTGACTCGGCCTAAAGATAAGCTGTATATTACAGGCTATATGAAGGGGTCCATCAATGGTTCCACGGATCGACCGGCCACGAAGAAAATGGGCGAATGGGTGGCACCTGTATTACAGTGGGGTGAAAGTGCTTTCACGAAAGAACAAATTCTAGGATGTAATTCCTATTTAGATTGGATTTTGCGGAGTTTAGCTCGCCACGTAGTAGGGGGCACGCAGTTGCGCCAATTTGCAGAGGTAGAAAGTCCGCAATTCCCAGATATACCGTACAAAGATTGTCCTGTGTCCTTCCATGTTCATGACGGAAATGATTACAGTGTTTCACAGGAAACACCGTCCGTAGACGTAGATGTGTTAGAACAAGTACGTGTCCAATTACCAGTGGAAGCGCCACCATTGGACCCTATCGTAGTGGACCGAATGACCTCTGTGTATGCCTATGAAAGTTCCACAGAACGAGCGGGGAAAATTTCCGTGTCTGAAATTAAACGGCGCTTTGTGGAACTAGAAGAATTGGCGAAACAGATGATTGAGCCGGAGTATAAGCGTGATACAAGTAGTCATGATGATGTGGAAACGATAGGATCCATCATGTCTAATGCGATGGAACATAGAACAACTAGAAATGCGAATGATACAGAAGATTCATTAGCGAGTGAACCTATGAGAGAAAAAACAGGTTTACTAATACAGGAGGATGAATCTTTTGACAAGGGTGTAGCGAAGGGCGATGTGGTAGGTGCATCAGCTGTAGGTACGGAGAATGCTTCAACAGAGTTGCCAGTAGATCTCGGTCCTTTTGATGTAACCTTAGCCTCTATGAATGAATCCACACCAATTCGCAGTGGTGCCCGTTGGGGTACCCTCATGCATGAAGTGATGCAATGGTTGCCGTTACAAAATTATACTCGTTCAACCTTAAAACAAGCCTTAGATACCCTTGCGTTACAAGGATATTTGACGGATGAAGAACGAAAGGCAATCAGTGAAAAACGTATTTATGATTTCTTTCAGTCTCACCTAGGACAACGATTGTTAACAGCACAGCGAGTGGAACGAGAATTACCGTTCAGCATGTTATTCCCAGCGAATCGTGTGTACCCAGAGATGCTAGACGGGGAAGACTTGTTCTTACAAGGTATTATCGATACGGCATTCCTAGAAGAGGGGGCTTGGGTGCTAGTGGACTACAAAACAGACCGCCTAGATGAAGAGGCGCTAGTAAAACGCTATCGCATTCAGTTAATGCTCTATAAAGAAGCTTTGGAGCGATTGACACCATACCCTGTAAAAGAGGTATACATCTATTCCTTCCGACTAGAGAGGGCTATACCGGTATAATATTTCTAGCATAGTAATGACAGAAATAGGGTGTGTAATAGATTACAAGTAATTCACAACAGGATGTAATGCAGACCAAAAAAAGAGGAACGTTACGCACATAGTGTTAACGTTCCTCTTTTTTGTATGGTAAGTATTATTCGTTTTCGTGACCTTTATGCCACCAAGTGATACCTTTTTGAGTTGGTAAAATAGCACGGTCGAAGATTGGATCTTCAATACCTTTAGATTTTTGGCTTACATAGTCTTTCAGAGCAATGGTTACCAATTTACCTAAGCGCAGAATAGACGTAATGTTGCAAAGCACTAGGAATGCCATGAACAAGTCCGCTAAGTTCCATACAAGGTTCAATTCGGCAATACAGCCAACATAAACCATGATGATAACAAGAGCACGGAACACGTTGATAGCGACCTTATTGTTTTTCGTCATGTGCGCAATATTCACTTCGCCGTAGAAATAGTTACCGATAATAGAACTGTACGCAAACATGAATACGAACAAGGCGATTACAGCAGGAGCCCAAGACCCTAATTGGTGTCCAATACTATGTTGTACAAGTGCGATACCTGTTAAATCGGTATGGACATATTCGCCAGATACAAGAACGATGAATGCAGACGCAGTACATACAAACATAGTATCTACAAACACTCCAAGGGACATGATTAAACCTTGCTTTACAGGGTGATTCACATCAGCAGACGCGGACGCATTAGGTACAGAACCTTCGCCGGCTTCGTTGGAGAACAAACCACGTTTGATACCTTGCATCACCGCAGCACCGATGAAACCGCCTGTAGCAGAATCAATAGAGAAAGCTTGCGTAAAAATAGCAGAAATCACAGTCGGCAATACAGAGATGTTAGCGATCACGATGTACAAAGCAATTAAGAAGTACAAACCCGCCATGAAAGGCACTAAAAATTCAGCTGTTTGAGCGATACGTTTTGCCCCACCAAAGATAACCAGTGCAGAGAGAGCTGCGACTACAAGACCTGTTGTGGAGGCATCGATATTCCATGGTTGTACAGCAATAGCAATTGTATTGGCTTGTACAGAGTTGTAGATTAAACCGTAAGTGATACTGATTAAGATAGCAAATAAAATAGATAAGAATGGACTATTTAATCCATGACGAATGTAATAGGATGGGCCACCACGGAAGGAGCCGTCAGGTAGGCGCTCTTTGTAGATTTGGCCTAGTGTGTTTTCGATAAAACTTGTAGCTGCGCCGAGTAAAGCGATGAACCACATCCAGAATACAGCGCCTGGACCACCTAAAGCGATAGCGATGGCGATACCAGCGATGTTACCAACTCCTACATGAGAGGCAACGCTGATGCAGAAGGCTTGGAATGGAGAAATGTGATGATCCCCTTTGCTTTTTTCCCCAGCACCAGATTTTAAAATGCGGAACATTTCTGGTAATTGTCGTAATTGTACAAGTCGTGTGGTTGCTGTGAACCATACACCAGCAATGATGAGAAGTGCGATAATGATGTTATTCCAAAGGAAACCGTTCACATCGCTTAAGAGTTGAATGATTTGATCTTGCATAAGGACATCCTTTCTTTTCATATGGACAAAGCATATTTCCTCTAGTATATCATAGGAAGATAGAGAAATGATAGAAAGATATAAGAATAGGGAGAAAGTTGTGAAAAAATATCTATTCATGAGATAAAAAAGGTGTTACAATGAATCGATAAATGAATGAAGTTGCGTAACTACATCCGAAGCCATTCCGTACGGACTAGTTAGGCTAGCGGTTTTGACGACACGGATCCTTGAAATGACTCAAGTGATGTAAGAAAGGGGATTGATACATGAAAACCACCGCTAAAAAAATGTCTGTATTCCAACTGACATCCATCGTGGCAGCCAATATGTTGGGTGCTGGAATTATTATGTTACCTTCTCAATTAGCAGAGGTAGGTACTATTTCTATCTTATCTTGGATAATTACTGTACTAGGGTCCTTGACCTTAGCCTATATTTTTGCACAATGTGGGCTGTTTACAAAAAAGTCTGGAGGTTTAGGGGGCTATGTAGAATATGCCTTTGGCAGGACCGGTCATTTTATGGCGAACTACTCCTATGCAGTGTCCTTAGTCATCGCTAATGTGGCGATTGCTATATCCATCGTAGGATATGGAGCTGTATTGTTTGATGTACAGCTTTCACCACTAGAAGTGAGCTTAGCAACGATTGTGTTACTTATGGTAGCAGCTTTAGTCAACGTACGTGGAAATAAAAGTACAGGACGAATTAGCAATATTACTATTTGGGGAACGATGTTGCCAGTCTTGTTTATTGGCGTGTTTGGTTGGTTTTGGTTTGATCCAGAGATGTTTGTATCTGTTTGGAACCCACAAGAACTGCCCGTATTTGATGCGGTCAGTCATTCGATTTCTCTCACCTTGTGGGGCTTTTTAGGGTTTGAGTCGGCCGCAGCGAATGCAGATGCTGTGGAAAATCCCAAAAAGAATGTACCTATTGCGACATTTTTTGGTACTTTGGCAGTAGCTGTGGTCTATATTGTATCTACAAATATTATGGCGGGCATCATTCCTAACATCGAGTTAGTGAACTCTACGGCCCCATTTGGATTAGTCTTTGCCTATATGTTTAATGGCACAGCAGGTAAACTCGTTATGGCTCTTATGGCGGTGTCTTGCTTTGGGGCAATTATGGGATGGCAATTTACTTTGAGCCGTGTTTTTAAAAGTTGTGCAGAAGCAGGATTTTTCCCTAAAGTATTTGCCCGAGTGAATCGTGTAGATTCTCCAGTGCGAGGTATTATTATTTTATTGGCATTACAAGCTATTTTGGCCTTAATGACCACTGATGAAAGCTTAAATGAACAATTTGCTCAACTTGTGAACTTAGCGGTAGTAACTAATGTATTCCCATATATCCTTTGTTGTGTAGCTGTGAACAAGATGTTATCCATCGAAGGGGCTACGATGGGATTGCGCCGTCTTATCTTTGTGATGAGTGTACTAGCGATTGCCTACGATAGTTATGCTATCTATGCATCCGGTGCTGTTCCAGTGCAAGGCGGGGTTTCTGTGATCTTATTTGGTTATGTAGCCTACCAAGCAGCATTTCATTGGAGACCACGCCTAGTAAAAGTTATTAATAAAGGCTCTGCATATTAGTGTTCTAATATATAATAAACTTCATGAAACCTTCATGTAAATCGCGCTTTTTATTCATGAAAACTTCATAAATAAACTATATAATATAGCTCGTAGATAGGAATTGCTGTATCAATCTAATAATGTTTGATACAGTAATTTTATTTTTAGCAAGGCTGATTGATTTAGTGAAGAAGGAATCAATCATTAGAGTTATAGATGTACAGTTAATATTTATGAAAGAGGGTTGTATAAACAGATGCAAATTCACTTGCTAGTGGTGATAATGCAGTATCCATTGGTACTAACTCTGTGTCAGGACGTGTAGGAACAAATGGACAGTCTACAGTAGCAATTGGTGCTAGTGCAAAAGCTACTAGTAATCAAGCGATTGCTATTGGTGATAGTGCAAATACAGCTTGGTATGGTGTAGCTATTGGTGCTCGTGTTATTGCCAACCCTACTAGCGTAGCTATTGGTGGCGGCTATAATGCAGCAGAAGCAGCTAAAACGACGATGTCACATTCTGTCGCATTAGGTACCTATGCAAAAACAACGGCAGCGGTAGATACAGCAGAATCTACAGTGACAGCAAATGGGACATCCTTAAAATTCACCGGCTTTGCAGGTGATGGAAAAGCTAATGGAGAAGGATTTGTTGTCTCTATTGGTACAGCGGGTAAAGAAAAGCAGATCCAAAATGTAGTCGCAGGTCGAATTACGGCAACCTCTACAGATGCGATCAATGGTAGTCAATTATATGCCGTAGCAGGTACGATGAGCACTATTGCGGGATCTGTAAAAACAATCTTAGGTGGTAATGCAGATGTGGCGGACACAGGTGCGATTACTATGACTAATATCGGTGGTACCAATAAAAATACTGTGGAAGAGGCTATAAAAGCAGCGAAAACAGAAGTGGCGGAAGGTAAAAATGTAACTGTCACTAAAACTGATGGTACTGCTGGACAGGCTATCTACACAGTCGCTGTCAAAGATGATATTACATTAAATAGTGTAACAACAGGTACTACAAAAATTGATGCAAATGGTCTTAGCATTGGAGATAAAACCTATGTTTCTGCCGATGGATTGAATGCTAATAATCAAGCAATTAAGAATGTAGGAAATGGTGCTGTAACGGCAGATTCCACAGAAGCAGTAAATGGCGCTCAATTGCATACAGTTGATGAAAAAGTAACTGAATTAGGAAAAAAAGTTGCGAAAGTAAAAAATACAGCGGAGTCTTTAAAAGCAGCATTAGGTGGAACGGCCGAAATCAAAGACGATGGTTCTGTGACTGTAACGAATATCGGTGGTACAGGTAAAGATACTTTGAACGAGGCTATCAAAGCAGTAAAAACAGAAGTAAAAGCTGGCGCTAATGTGACAGTTAACGAGTCTACAGGTGACAATGGTCAAGCTATCTACACAGTATCTGTGAATAAAGATCTTGCAGTAGATACTGTTACAACAGGAGCTACAAAAGTAGATACAAATGGTATTACGATTGATAACAAACAATTTGTTACAAAAGATGGTATTAACGCAAATAATACAAAAGTTACTAATGTAGCTAATGGTACGGTATCTGCTGATTCTAAAGATGCGGTGAACGGTAGTCAATTACACGAAGTAAAAGAAAGTATTGAGTCCGTAATCAATCAAAAAATGGGCGATATCAATAGTAATACGGAAGCTATTAATAACAAAATTGATGGCATCAACCAAACTGTGAATGGTTTAGAAAGTCGTGTAAATGGACGTATGGATAAAGCTGTAGCAGGTGCAGCAGCCTTAGCAGCATTGCACCCATTGGATTTTGATGAAAATGATAAATGGAATATTGCTGCAGGTTATGGTAATTATCGTAGTGGTAGTGCTTTAGCTTTAGGTGCATTCTATCGTCCAAATGAAGATACTATGTTCAGCATTGGCGGCGCTATGGGTAATGGTCAAAATATGGTGAATGTAGGTGTGAGTCTTAAATTAGGTCAACATAACGGCGTTTCTAATTCCAGAAAAGCTATGGCGAAAGAAATTGATGATTTGAAAGCTCAACTACAGGCGCAAGATGAGAAAATTGCTATGTTAATACAAGCTATGTCTAATGCACGATAAGTGAATAATATAGTATATTTGTTACTAAAAAAGGAGTATTGATAGTTATATCAATGCTCCTTTATTTTTGTACCATATATAACAAAAGTATAGCTAGAAATTTAAGAAATATAGTCTAGAATCAACTTGAAAAGTGTTTCATATATAGTGGTTGTTTTAAGATATAAATAATAGAAAAAGGAGACTCTATGGCCTCCTTAGAATGCGTTATTAAGCGTGTTTTTTAGGCTTTGCGAATTGAATACTTTAAAACTTGATTTTAAATATCTAGTTATGCTATATTTGAAAAGCGATATACATAATAAAAGTATATGCTAACATTGTTGTGATCATGCATTATGCATTTCACATAATACTAATTATAGGTAAAGGACTTGTAGCTTCGGTTGCGGGTCCTTTCCTATTAGTATTAAGTAATTGTAAAATTCAAAAACCTAGATATTACTAGTTATTCCATTTAACATTCTTTGACAGTCAATTCGGCCGTGCAATGTGGACAGCGTGTTGCATCGTCAGCAATAGCTTCACGACAATAGTCGCATTTGCGGATTTCTATCGGTGCTTCTGCAGGTGTGAATCGTTTGATTTGGCTGATGATTGTGAAAATACAGAAAGCAATGATAAGGAATTCAAACACTGTATTCAAGAAAAGACCATAGGCCAAAACAGGGACACCAGCTGCTTTTGCTTCTGCTAAGGTAGTAGGAGCAGCACTAGTAGTTAAAGGAATAAATAAATTAGAAAAGTCCACCCCACCTAATAATAAACCGATAGGTGGCATAACTACATCATTTACCAAAGAAGTAACAATTTTACCAAAAGCGGCACCAATGATAACACCCACAGCTAAATCCACTACATTGCCGCGCATGGCAAAGTCTTTAAAATCTTTAAAAAAGCTCATAATTATCTCCATTTCAAAATTCATAATATAAAAACATAATTTATATTATAAAGCAAATTTATCGAAAAAAATAGATGTAAAAGCAAATGTTGCATGCTTTGGAAAGGTTATTTTATAGATTGCAAAAAAGCTGTCATAGAATATGGGAGAAATCCCAACGGATGACAGCTTTTACAATTAACGATGATGATTAACTTCTTGAATATTTGCATAGTTCCGATATAATTCATTAGGTAATTTGGTAGTAATAATAGAGGCTTTATCAATAGTGGCAAAAGTAACAGAGGAAATACGATCGAATTTAGATGGGTCTGCTAAGACAAAGGCGTTGTGGCATTTTTGTAATGCTTTTTCTTTGACAGATGCATCCAGAGGATCTTCTGTAGTAAATCCGGATTTGAAACTAATACCATGGGTGCTAAAGAAGCCCTGAGTAAAATTGTAGGATTCTAATTGGTTAAGGGCTACACTACCAACAATAGATGATGAAATAGGGTTTACAGTGCCGCCTAATAAGATGACTTTCATATGGCGTGAGGCCAAATGGGTAGCATGGAGAATGCCGTTAGTTACAAAGGTAGCATTTGTGTGCTGTAGATAATGTAACATCATTTCTGTAGTGCTACCAGCATCAAGGAATATAAAGCCAGAAGGGCTGATTAATTCAGAGGCAGCTAATGCAATAGACTCTTTCGCATCGCGATACATGATGGATTTAGGAATCATATCGATATCCGTTGTAGTGTGGTCAATGGTGAGGCTAGCAGCGCCACCATGAATCTTTTGCAACAAACCTTTATTGTGGAGATAGGCTAAATCTCTGCGTATTGTGGGCGCTGAAGAAGATAAGGCTTGCACTAGTTCGTGTACAGTGACAATGCGATTTTGTTTCAAACGTCGTAGAATAGCAGAATAACGTTCTTCAGGAAGCATAGTAAAATCACCTCCAATATATGATTAACCTAATACTGCTTAGGAAAACGTACCTATTATTTTTCCTATATTCATGGTAATATAAATGACAAATAAATTATAGTCATGTCATATAGATTTCATCAAAATGTATAAAGTACAGGCTATATTTTGCGATAAATTAAGAATCCACTCTATGAGAATAGGAATTGTATTATATACATAAGGAGACAGATATGAGAATCACAAAAATGCATGGTTTAGGAAATGATTTTATTGTTTTTTTCGATAATGGTAACACCGAATTTAATGTAACAGATATGGCACAGCGACTTTGTAATCGACATACAGGTATTGGTGCAGATGGACTTGTTATTGTGATGCCTTCTGATATAGCTGATGTACGCATGCGAATTATCAACTCTGATGGAAGTGAGGCTGAAATGTGTGGGAATGGCATTCGTTGCTTTGCAAAATATGCGTATGATCGCAAGATTATTGATAAAGAGGAATTTACTGTAGAAACCTTAGCAGGCATTATGACGCCTACTATTATTGCAGATAATGGTGTGGCAAAGTTAGTAAAAGTCAATATGGGTAAACCTACATTTTCAGCAAAGAATATTCCTATGGATGTAGAAGCAGATAAGGTAATAGATTATACTCTTGATGTAGATGGAGTATCCTATATGGTGAGTTCTGTGCTGTTAGGAGTACCCCATACAGAGGTATTTGTAGATGATGTAACAACAGTACCGTTGACTGTATTGGGACCAATGATTGAAAAGCATCCACTTTTCCCGAAAGGGACGAACGTGAATTTCGTACAAGTGGTGAATGAGAATACGGTAAAAGTCCGCACCTGGGAACGAGGCGCAGGAGCTACACTAGCATGTGGAACAGGATCTTGTTCCAGTGCAGTCATGGCGTATGAAAAAGGGCTTACTGGTCGTTCTGTAGATGTAGAATTGTATCTTGGTACATTGCGAGTGGATTATGATGAGGATGGAACGGTATACATGACGGGGCCTGCTACAGAAGTGTTTAACTTAGAACTAGATGCGGTGAATTGTTAGGGCGTTACCCAATGTGGTTGGGAGGCATACAATACGTTTTAAATAAAAAAGAGGAAAGTTGATCTAAAGCTGTCAACGTTCCTCTTTTTTATTTGGGAATAGGCGGTGTATTAATTGCTTCGTAATTGAATTTTTTTGCCAAATTTTTTAACAAAAGCGGTTTGTGTAGTTGTAGTTAATTTATCTACGGTTATGATTAATCCATCCACATTTGGCGTTGGTGTTACAGCAAGAATAGAACCATTAGGTTCTAATTGACGATATAAATAAGCAGCATCTGTTTGTAGAGTATCGAAATCTCCTAAACTATAGGTGCCAGTAGTTATGATGTGATTGCTTAGAAAATATTTATCTTTAATATAAGCGGTTTCTGCGGTAATAGCTTTGACATCATTAGAAGATACAAAGGAAATCACTAACTTCCCATCTCGCCAGAACATAGCTCCTCGATGATGAAAGTCGTAGTTTTCGCCAAATGTTTTTTTGATTAAAGTTCGGGCAGTTTCTTCCATTTGTTGCTGCTGAATTATATTTTGAATTACGGATGCCTCTTTAGAGAAGAGCAGACGATAGGTGATTTCAGCAGCTTCAGCGCGGGTTATATATTTTTCAGGATTGAATAAACCGGTTGTGCTGTAATTGATGAAGCCGAAGGTGGCCAATTCACGTACAGATGATTGTGCCCAAGGTGCAATGAATTTCTGATCGCTAAAGTGAATCGCATCTAATGCAGTGGGATCCTCTGTACGATATCCTTGGTAGTGTAAAAACTTATCTGCCACGACGGCAAACTCTTGGCGTGACATATATTGCTCTGGGCGATAGGTAGAATCTCCATAACCGCTGATAATATTAGCCCGTGCTACACTTTCGATGGCTAAGGAAGACCAACGGTCAGAGGTGATGTCAGAAAATGAGCTAGCTAGCATGATGGATGGGGTGTCACCAAGCATATTGCTAAATAAGGAGGCAGCTTCCTCACGAGACAAGGGGTCATTTGGTTTGAATGTGCCATTGCGATAACCACTCATAAAACCTTTTTTTGTCATTTTTGTAATAGATTCATAAGCCCAAAAGTTAGTAGGTACATCAGTAAATCGATATTTTTGTACTCGGTCAAAAGTGGGAATACTGTTAGGTTGGGAATATGTGAATGTCTTTGGTGTGCCTAGTATCTCACTTGTGGATAGGGGAGTGATGATTTGTGCTTGTAGTAATGCTACAGGTAATGCTGCTAGTAATAGTGCTGTATAAAAACGTTTCATAAGGTGCCTCCGAAATAGGAAACTAAAGATATGTTGTGTTACGTCTATCATACCATATTTGAAAGGTTGACTCCATGTGAAAAGAGTGATATTTATCAATAAAAATGTTCTCTCTAAAGTTGAATTGTAGAGTAATTGTTATCTCTGTCATGAGTTTTGGTTATAGCACTAGTTTTAAGTAGGATTTAAAGAATGAAAAGACATGTGTGTTTTAATAAAGGATTTGATGTGTATTAAAATACATTAAAATTATATAATCCTTGATGCTATAAGGCTTGATAACACTAGGTAAAACGTGTGATTTTTGCTACAAAGTAACTGAATGATAATGAATAGCAATATGGTATAAAAATGGCTTCTTGCTAATATTGCAAGTCTTTTGTAATTATAGAAAAATTGCTATATAATAAAATCATCGAGAAAACTATTTAGAATATACCATTCGAATAGTACATAGATGGAAAACGATTGTTGCATTTTGCCAATCAAGTGATAGTAGTTTACTTTAAAGTTGAGGATGTGAAAAAATGAAAATTCATTTATTTCAACAATGTTTGATTGATATGTTCTACCCTCATGTAGGCATGGCAGGTGTAAAGGTTCTTGAAAGCCTTGGCTGCGAATTAACAGTTCCTAAAAAGCAAGTGTGCTGTGGTCAGATGTTTGTTAACTCTGGTTACAACGAAGCTGCAAAAGGGGCTATCAAAAATACAATTGAACAATTCGAAAATGCTGATTATGTAGTGAGCATGTCTGGATCTTGTGCGTTCGCTATTCGTGATGAATATCATCATATTTTAAAAGATGAACCAGAATGGTTAGCACGAGCTGAAAAGTTGAGCTCTAAAATTTATGAGTTCACGCAATTCATCGTTGACGTATTAGGGGTAACTGATGTGGGTGCTCGCTTTAATGATAAAGTGACATACCATAAATCTTGCCACGTAACTCGTTTAATGGGCATTAAAGAGCAACCTATGAAACTGTTAGCGGGTATTCAAGGTTTAGAATACTTACCATTGCATCGTGCTGAGCGTTGCTGTGGCTTTGGTGGTACTTTCACAGTGAAAAATCCTGAAATTTCTGCTGTTATGACAAAAGAAAAAGCAATGAATATCTATGACTCTGGCGCTAACATTGTAGCAGGTTCCGATATGGCTTGCTTGATGAATATTGAAGGTATGTTAGATCGACTTTACAAAGAAGGCGAAATTGATCGCCATATCCGTGTAATGCATATTGCGGAATTGTTGAATAGTCGATAGGAGGAGTCACCATGAGTAATATTGTGTACGATAAACGCCCGTTTAAGACACGCGTTAATGATGTGCTTGCTAATGACTTCAAAGTAAAAGCCATTCAAACAGCACAGGATGTATTCTATGAAAAACGTAAAGCTGTAGTAGATCAAGTAGCGGAATGGGAAGACTTCCGTAATGAATCTGCTGATTTGCGTGACCATGTATTGGCTAACTTGGATTACTATTTAAACCAATTTGCAGAAAATGCTGAAAAAGCAGGGGCACATGTGCACTTTGCGGCTGACGATAAAGAAGCGACAGCAATCTGCATGGAAGTACTTCGTGCAAAAGAAGCAAAAATGGTTGTTAAATCTAAAACTATGGTTTCTGAAGAAATCGGTTTAAATCATGAATTAATTGAAGCAGGCATCGAAGTAAATGAAACTGACTTGGCAGAATTTATTTTGCAAACAGCGGACTTCGATCCTCCATCTCATATCGTAGTACCTGCATTGCACTTTGAGCGTAACCGTATTCGTGATACATTTGCGAAAAAATTAGGGTATGAAGGCACTGAAAATCCTGAAGAAATGACTCGTTTTGTACGTCGTTATATTCGCGATCGTTTCTTGCGTGCTGACGTAGGCTTCACTGGTTGTAACTTTGGTGTAGCCGAAACTGGTACTATCACTATCGTATCTAACGAAGGTAATGGTCGTATGGCGAGCTCCATGCCTAAAACACAAATTGCATTGATGGGTATGGAACGTTTGGTGCCAAACTTTGCATCTTTGGATGTAATGATGGAAATGTTGATTCGTTCCTCTGTAGGTGCTAAAATCTCTAACTACTTCTCCATGATCACTGGTCCTGCTCGTGAAGGGGAAGCAGACGGTCCAGAAGAATTACACATCATCATCATTGATAACCGTCGTTCTGGTATTCTAGGTGGCGATTTTGAAGAGATGTTACGTTGTATCCGTTGCGGTGCATGTATGAATATTTGCCCAGTGTATCGTCACATTACAGGTCATGGTTATGGCTCTATCTATCCAGGTCCAATGGGGGCTGTATTAACTCCATTGTTGGTTGGTTATGAAGAAGCTGGCGATCTTCCTTATGCATCCACATTGTGCGGGGAATGTTGGGAACACTGTCCAGTTAAGATTCCATTGCATGAATTATTACTGAAACATCGTCAAGTGATTGCTGATAAATTACAAATGCGTCCAGCGATTGAACGCAGTATCTTCCACACAGTGGCAGGTGTATTTGCGAACTCCTTCTTGTTCGATATGGGTACCAAAATGGGTGCTATCGGCATGAAATTAATGAGTAAGAATGGTCATATGGCAGATTGGACAAAAGTATTACCAGTAGTTGGTGGCTGGGTGAAAGCAAAAGATATGGGCGTACTCAAAATGAGTAAATTCCGTGATGAATATGCGAAACACGTAGCACAAAAGGGAAAGGAGAAATAAAATGGATCAAGCAAAAAAACAAGCCTTTTTAGGTCGCCTATCTCGTGCGTTAGGCCGTGACTCAATTCCTACATCTGTAACACCTTTTGATTTTTCAAAAGGACCTCAAGAGACTATGTATTCTAACCTTAGCCATGAGCAAGTAGTACAGATGTTTAAAACAGAAGCAGAACGTTTAGGTACTAAACTCATCGAAGTTGAGGCATCTCAAGTAGGCCAAGCTTTAGTGGATGAAATCATGGCTCGTGGTGGTGGCAGTGTTGTGTACCCTAAATCCAAAGAAGTAGAAACTTATGGTTTAGAAGCTGCATTCCAACAGTTAGGTGAAGGCCAAGCTACATTCTATCAATGGGATGCTACTAAAGGTCGTGAGGCGAATATTGAAGTAGCCAAAGATTCTAACATTGGGATTACATTCCCAATCTTGGGTATTGCGGAAACTGCTACAGTTATCCAACCAAGTACAGAAGAATCTGGTCGTTCCCTAGGGCTATTGCCATTAACTCATATCTCTGTGTTACGTACTGAAAATATTCATCCACGTATGACACAAACGATGGCAGAATTAGCAAAGATTTATCGTAATGATCCAGCTAAGTTCCCTACCAATGTGGTTCACATCTCTGGTCCATCCAACACAGCGGATATCGAGCTTGTTCGTGTCGTTGGTGTTCACGGTCCAATCAATGTAACATTCATCTTAGTAAAATAAGATCGATAATTTGATACAATGAATATATATAGGGTAGTTGATAGTATATCAGCTATCCTATATTTTTTGGTTCTAGAAGTTTTTCGTGCTATTGGGCAAAATGAGTTGGTTTTAATAGGGATGAGCCTAGTTAAATACTAGGCTTATTGAATTATAAAGTTGTTAAAAACTTTGAGATAGAACAAAATGGGGCTATAGTAAATGTAGAGAATGCCCTTATAACAGTAGCCTTTACATTTGACGAAACTTTGTTGTATACTTTAGCATGATATATTGACAAGTTTAGTGCTATGGATATAATAGAATCTAATACTGGGCGAACTCATATCCCTATGCTATGAGTTACGTAATGACAATATAGTTATAGGAAAGGAATAATGTATGTTATTAGCAGAAGAAAAAGTTGCCACAGCCACAGCGGCAGGGGCTGAAAAGGTAGCAGAGCATGTAGAGGAAAGTATTTCCTTTGTCAATCATGTGCAATCCTTATTACTGGAATATTTACCTAGTATTATTTTAGCCATCATCGTGTTGATTATAGGCCGCTATATCGCTCTATTTGTAAGACGTCTATCAGTACAATTGATGAGTCGCACCGGTTATGATCAAACGGTGCGCAGCTTTGCGTCTCAAATTATTTACTACACTATTTTGTCCGTAGTCGTGCTGTCAGCTTTGTCCTTAGTGGGATTTCCGACGAATAACTTCTTGGCGGCTTTTGGTGCCTTTGGTATCGCTATTGGTTTAGCGTTGCAAAATAACATGTCTAACTTAGCATCGGGATTGATTATCTTGGCGTTTAAACCGTTTAAAGCTGGGGATTGGATTTCTGTGAATGGTGTGGAAGGGTCTGTGAAAGGCATCCATCTTATTAATACCGCTATTGCGACGAAAGAAAATCGTATTGTCTTCATCCCGAACTCAGCTATTACGTCCAATAACTTGATGAACAGTAACTATGAACCAACAAGGTATATTACATTTGTGTTTGGCATTAACTATAATGCAGACCATCATCGGGCTATTGAGATTATCAAAGAAATTCTAGTGAGCACAGGCAAGGTTCATAATATGGATACTTTAGAAATTGGCATCAAAGAGTTTGGTGAAAGCTCTGTCGATATTGTGGCATATCCTTTAATTAATGCCAGTGATTTTAGAGAAGTCTATTATGGTGTTATGTCCGATGTGAAAGATCGCTTTGATGCAGAGGGCATCGATATTCCCTATCCACAACGTGTGGTACATATGGCTAATTAATAAGTTAAGAGAATCCTATTTCGTATGTAATGAAAGGGAGGGTATTCTATGAATGAAAATCTATATGAATCTATGAAAACTGCTGTAACTGAATTGGCTATGGTAGCGAAATTGCAAGAAGGTAAATTACTAGTAGTAGGGTGCTCCACCAGTGAAGTACGAGGAGGATATATTGGTAAGGACTCTTCAATGGAGGTAGCTTCAGAATTGTTTAGGGCCCTTTCCGAGGTGCAAGGTGAATATGGTTTTGCTGTAGCCATTCAATGTTGTGAACATCTCAACCGTGCTTTAGTGATGGAACAATCAGCAGCAGTGGCGCGTGGTTATGAAGAAGTGAATGCAGTGCCTGTACAGCATGCAGGCGGATCCATGGCGACAACAGCTTATGTCTCATGGGCTGACCCTGTGATGGTGGAACATGTAAAAGCCGATGCTGGTATCGATATTGGAGATACTTTCATTGGCATGCATTTGAAACATGTGGCAGTACCTGTGCGTTTAGGCGTGAAAGAAATTGGCGAAGCTCATGTGACAGCAGCTCGTGTACGACCAAAATTTGTGGGCGGTGACCGAGCGCAGTATAATGAGGTATTAAAGTAAGAATTGTGAGGTAATTGTGGAATTTTATACCTATGCCTATGTGGTGCAACGAGGAGAGTTTACATCTCTGCTGCAATATAGTATGACAACTATTTTACTAGTAGCTTTGCTAGTAGTGGGTGTGAAAGTCATGTACAATCGTTTTGATACGAAGTTTCGAGACTTAGGTATCATCATTGTATTGGGACTTGTCTTTTTATTGGGATTACAAGTGAATGACTATACTCGTGATGTAGATAATGCGGAAGAATCGAACTATATGGTGCAGTTTTTGAATAATTTAAGTGAACGTGCAGAGGTACCTAAAGACAAGATTCGGGTTAACACATTGCGTGTGCAAGATCGTATGATTGTAAACATTGAGAATAGTTATTTTGAAGTGACATTCACCATGAACAAGGAAGCGTATTCTTTACGACCTGTACAAATGATGAATACGAATCCAAAAATTGTAGATGTGAAGAAGGACGAACGATAATATGTTAACAGGATATACATTAGTTTTTATCAAGCTAACCCTTGGTATCTTAGCCCTCATTTTACAAATGAATTTGATGGGTAAAGGCAATTTAGCGCCTAACTCTGCGTTGGACCAAGTGCAAAACTACGTCCTAGGTGGTATCATCGGCGCCGTTATCTATAGTGAAAGTATCGGCATTTTGCAATTCTTTCTAGTGCTCATCGCTTGGACGATCGTGGTCATGGGCTTGCGCTTTCTCAGCGCTCATGTGCGATGGATTAAAACACTCATCGATGGACGTCCTAGCATTGTTATTGACCGAGGTAAAATTCGTGTCGGAGAATGTTTGAAACGTGGTCTTCGTGGCAGTGATTTGCAGTTGAAGCTTCGTAGCGCAGGAGTTACCCTTGTGAGCGATGTACGCCGTGCTGTACTCGAGCAAAACGGGCAATTAACATTAGTCATGAACGGTGATGATATCATTCGCTACCCAGTGATTGTGGATGGAGTGGTAGACCCAGATATACTAGAGCTTGCCGACAAAGACATGGCTTGGTTGGAAGAAGAAGTACAAGACCAAGGATATTCTATTAGTGATATATATGTAGGAGAATACTCCAAAGGGCATCTAATCCTGCATCCTTATGAAGGGCGCAGAGGATAATACCATTGTATTTTAGGAGAGAATGGTGTATACTTGGAGCAGAAGGAATGAATCTTTCTGAGAGCGTTGTAGAAAATCATTCATGAACTCAAAAAAGGACGGTGGCAGCCGTCCTTTTTTCTTTCTATTTTCTATTCTTGTAATACTTTAGAATTGCATATGTCAAAAAATTAACAATCAATCCTTGCAGAATAGGGGTAAGAAAGTTAAACCACCATATGAGAGCGTTGTAATCAACCTCGATGAACTCACCTCCTTTCGTTTGAAGAGGATACTTAAAGTGTAGCATATTTTATGAGAGAAAGGTGTAGAAAGTCTTGAATAGGACAAGGAAAACATGTATAATAATAGGGTAATAGCATTGGAATATGACAGTTCTATGGGGCTTGTGCAAGGAGAGCCTGTGAACCATGTCAGGCCTTGATTGGAGCAGCATTAAGCGGTAACTCTCTTGTGCCACGAGGAAACCTATAGGGCTGTCAGATTCGAGTGCTATGGTAAAGCAGCTAGCTTAGCTGCTTTTTTTCATATCTTAAGAGAAAGGAGGGGCTATGAGTTACTTAGCGTTATATAGACGATGGAGACCGAAACAGTTTACCGATGTAGTAGGTCAGCATCACGTATCGGATACATTACAACGAGCCATACGGGAAGATAAAGTGGCCCATGCCTATTTATTTGCTGGTCCTAGAGGTACGGGTAAAACGAGCATGGCAAAGATATTTGCTCGTGCTATTAACTGTGAACAGGGGCCTACAGACACACCTTGTGGTGTCTGCGAATCATGTCAGCAAATGTTACAAGGACAAGCCTTAGATGTGATCGAAATTGATGCGGCTTCCAATCGAGGTATTGATGAAGTGCGTGCCTTGCGAGAACAGGTGAACTTTTTACCTGTTGTAGGTCATAAAAAAGTGTTCATCATTGATGAAGCCCACATGCTCACCAATGAAGCATGGAATGCATTGTTGAAAACTATCGAGGAACCGCCAAGCCATGTAATATTCATTTTCGCTACTACAGAATCTGAGAAATTGCCAGTTACTATTTTATCTCGTTGCCAGCGTTATACATTCCGTCGTATTACAGCTAAAGATATTACAACTCACTTATTGCATGTGGCGAAGGAAAGTAATATCTCTCTTGACCCTGCAGCAGCACAAGTGATTGCGGTCCATGCCGATGGTGGTTTACGGGATGCCTTGAGCATTCTGGATCAATGTTCTGGTATGACCTCGGAGATGATTACAGCTCCTCTAGTAGAGACTATGATTGGCTTAGTGAGTAAATCTTGGGTCCTCGATATGGTAGATATATTGAAAACTGGTAATGGAGCGGCATTACTGCAAGCTGTGGATGAAGCTCTACAAATGGGTCGTGATGCCCGCCAAATTGTAACGGCTTTAGTGGAGCATTTGCGAGCCATGATTGTGGCGAAAGTATTGCCTGAGGCGGAAGAATTGTTGGCCTATGATACGCATAAAGAGCGATTATTGGCGCAGACCAATGAGTTATCTATGGAGGAGATAGGACGCTATATCAATGTACTACAAACAGTACAAAATAATGCAAAACAAGTAGATAACCCACGAGTGATTGTGGAAATGGGATTACTTTCACTCTTGCAATTAGGTGGCGGTACTTACCAAACATTAGAAGGGCGCATGACGACGATGGAACAATTTGTAAATCGTCAAGAAGATGCATTGCTCCAAAAACTGAATGAGTGGGCAGAACAACGACCTGTAGTAGTTGCTAAACCTGTGGTAGAATCTGCACCACCTGTGGCGGATACAGATGTATATGATGGTGTCCTAGAGGAAATTCCCCATCCAGTGGAAGATGATGTGTTGTTGCCGCCTATCTCATCAGTAAAAACTAGTTCTGCAAAAGCAACATCTCCTTTACCACCACCTCGCACAGCTAAGGCAGTTGGCTCTGGTGGTAAAAGTCCATTGCCACCTCCATTGCGAAAGAAAGCAGCTCCAACGGTAACACCTAAAACAACGATAATCGACACGACGCAAGAGGAGACTGTAGGACAGGGGATGGTGAGTCCTCATGAATATAGCACGATTTTAGCAAACGTGATAAAATGGTTGAGAGGCAAGAACTATGGGTTGCTGAATACCATCTATCAGCAAGGAACCTTGGTGTACTTAGATCAAGAGCAAGCTATTTTGGTGTTCCCTACGCCGATTGCGGGCCCTATCTTGGTACAACAGCAACATGTAGAATGCGGAAAACAAGCGTTCCAACAAGTGATAGGACGACCGATTGTGGTGAAAGCCATCGATAAGAGGGATCCTAAGTTGCAGGTGTACCTAAATGCAGTAAAATCATTTGGAGGAAATTCACAACAAGGGGGACAGTCCCAACCAACGATAGCAGCTCCTGTGGTGGAACGTTCTAGCGAATCCGAGGAGATAGTACAACCGACAGTTGTGACGCAAGAAGTGGCACAGACTGCACCTCATGAGGAGATACCAGCTGTATCGGAAGTGGAACCAACACCTGAGAGTGGTAAACCTACTTATGTAGGGACAAATACAAATTCAAAGGTAGGCGCCGGTAGTGACCCTACTAATGTAGATGGTATTATTGATGATTTTCTCACGGTCTATGATAATCCAGAGGAAGTATTAAATCCCTACTATCAAGAAATGGGGAAAGGCATGCTTTCAGAAGAAGGCATAGAGGAGATACGAAAGCTGCCGAAATGGTCTTCTGCAGAGGCCAGTGATGAAGAAAAACAAGAGCCCCTACTCTATGATGCATTGCAACATATGGAGGCCAGTGGGTATGATATTTATGTTAAAGAAGTAGACGATTTGTCTAATAGTTAAGGAGGTTCACTATGTTTGGTGGCGGTAATATGCAAGGTATGTTGAAAAAAGTTCAAAAAATGCAAAAGGACATGGAAAAAGCACAAGAGGAAATTAAAAGCACCGTAGTTGAAGCATCTATCGGTGGTGGTGCTGTATCTGTAACGATGAACGGAGAACAAGAAGTGTTGTCCATTAAAATTGCTCCGGCTGCAGTCGACCCAGAAGATGTGGAAGCATTGGAAGATTTAATTTTAGCAGCTGTGAATGAAGCAAACCGCAAAGCAAAAGAAGTAGCAGAGAAAAAATTAGGTGCTGTTACAGGAAACTTGAAACTTCCTGGAATGCCTGGTATGTTCTAATATGACAAATCCTTTAGAACGATTAGTAGAAGAGTTGCGTCGCCTTCCAGGGGTAGGTGCTAAGTCCGCTAGACGATTAGCGTACCATCTCATTGAGGCCGATGCAGAAGATGTACAACGCTTGGTAGAAACCATACTTGCAGCGAAAGAAGCCACACATAGATGTTCCCAATGTTTTAATTTATCTGCTCAAGATCCTTGTGAGTTTTGTGCAAGCTCTAAACGGGACAGATCGATGATTTGCGTGGTGGAAACATCACGTGATGTAATCGCTATCGAACGTAGCGGTGACTATAAAGGGTTATATCATGTGTTGGAAGGGGCTTTATCCCCTATTGATGGGGTAGGTGTAGAAGATATTCGCTTGAAAGAACTCATGCTACGCCTTCAAGATAATACAGTGCAAGAGGTTATCATCGCCACAGACCCTGATGTAGAAGGGGAAGCAACGGCGCTATACATTGCTCGACTATTACAACCTACAGGGATTAAGGTCACCCGTATTGCCCGTGGTATTCCGGTTGGCGGTGATATTGAATACGCCGATGAAGTCACATTGAGTGGTGCTGTATTACATCGTCAAGAAATGAGGTAATTATGGATTACATACTACAAGCTGTGGTAGCCGTTGTTGTAGCCTGGGTGATTATCAAAGTAGCTTGGTTCACCATTAAACGAGTGGCGATAAACGTCTTTTTAGGTATGCTTACCTATGCAGTGGCTACAGAAGTACTTCATGTTCCTTTAGATATGAATATTATGTTGTGGGCATTAACAGCTGTGTTAGGGCCTATACCAGTGCTAGGTTTAGCGTACTTTCATTGGTAAGATAAGGAGCAACTATGCAATCAAATACTGTTGTGCTT
This sequence comes from uncultured Veillonella sp., assembly GCA_900544365.1. GTDB lineage: Bacteria > Bacillota > Negativicutes > Veillonellales > Veillonellaceae > F0422. The sequence continues at coordinate 35,960 of UQVF01000003.1, forward strand.
AATGAAATTCAACAACAAGTTGTACAGGAATTAGATAGAAATATGGTATTGCTGGCTTCTGCAGGAACGGGAAAAACAAATACATTGTCTTATCGTGTGGCACATATCTTGGAAACGGGACGTGCTACTGGTGATCAAATTTTGTGCCTTACATTTACGAATAAAGCTTGTCGTGAAATGAAAGAGCGCATGGTTACCATTGTAGGGCAAGAGGCGCAAGCTGTGAAAGTATCTACATTTCACAGCTTTTGTTATACCATTTTGCAAGAAGAAGCAAAATTACAAGAAGATTTATTTAAAGAATTTCTCATCTTTGACGAAGAAGATGCAGAAGAATTATTAAGTGAATTTTTGCCGGATCTTGTGAAAGCCTATAGTGAAGAACACTATATTATGTCTCCTAGAATCTATGCATATACGATTAGACAAGTCATCAGTGCAGTGAAAGAGTATCGCTCTAAGTATCAATATTATTCTTCTGATATAGCCAACGATTACAGGCGTACGATGGAACGAATGAAACGGGAGCAGTCTGTATGGTACAATATTATGTCACAGGAGACGGCTGTATTTTTAGAAGAAACAGGGCTACAAGTATTAATGGAATATGAGTGCCGTTTACGGAATCTTAATGGTTTGGATTTTGCTGATTTGATTACTCGTGTTCATCAGATTTTTCAGCGACCAGAAGTAGCTAATCGTTGGCGCCAGCGCTATTCCTATATTGCGGTGGATGAAATGCAAGACACTAGTGAATTAGAGTATGAAGTGATGAATACTATGTGGAAGGGTAACCATATTTTGCTGTGTGGAGATTACTTTCAAACCATTTATGAATGGAGGGGCTCTAATCCAATCACATTAATCGATCGATATCGGAGAGATTATAACCCGTTAGAATTGGTGTTTGATACAAATTATCGGTCTAATCAGATGCTATTTAAGGGCGCTTTTTCCATGCTGAAAAATATGTTCCCTCAACGGGTAGGAGCGTTATATCAAAAAGAACCGAAAGCCATAGCCACGCAAGAGGGGCAGCCTATTTCTATATTTATTGCAGAAGATGCTTACGATGAGGCTAGGTATATTTTTCAGTCTATCCAACGCTTACGAACTGGAGAAGAGATGCCTCCTGTAGGGATTTTAGTGCGCACCAATAAGCAGGCTATACAATTGAGTAATCAGTTTAAACGATGTAACCAGTCATTGCCAGAAGAGGGAAAATTGAAATTTATTTTGGCAGATGAACTGAAATTTTTCCGGCGCTTAGAAATTAAGGATGTGCTGGCATTTTTTAAATGCTTAGTGAATCCTTGGGATTTGATGAGTACAAAACGGATTATCAGAACCTTTGTCAAAGGTATTGGTGATAAGCGTATGGAGGAATTAGAAAGTACAGAAGTGAGAAAGACTGGTTTACGCATCACCGATTTTATGAGTACAAAAATCTTTACACGAGAGCCTTATGAACAATTAGAAAAAGGGTTAGTAGCTAAAGACATCGTTGTATTTGATGTGGAAACGACGGGTGTAAATATCATGGAAGATCGCATTGTGCAGATGGCAACCATCCGTATTGATGAGAACGGCAATACAATTGATACTTTCGAACAATTCATTAATCCCGGCGTACCTGTAGGTGATTCAGAATTAGTACATGGTTTTAGTGATGCGCACTTACAAGAAGTTGGAGGTGATGCACAAACAGTATTGGAAGCATTCAGACAGTTTGCTGATGGGGCCATAATTGTAGGACATAATGTACAATATGATATGGGGATATTGGAGCAAGAGTGTAGCCGTCATAGTGTAGCTATGCCAAGGGTACAAGCCATTTATGATACCCTAGATATATATCGCCGATTCTATCCTAATTTACCAAACCACAAATTAGAATTTTTAAGTGGATACTTCCCGATTGGTCATCAGTCTACGCATAATGCGATGGATGATATTATAGCGACAGGTAAATTATTGATCTATGCCATGAAAGAAAATATCCTTCCTACAAAAGCACAGCGTATGGCATTTGTAAATAAGTATAGAGATATATTCGCTAATATTGCTGCCTCTATGGATACTTTGCGAAGTAAGTGGATTACAAGCAAACCTACAGATATTCTTACTTGTATTATGAAGGATATGGGAGTAGTGGCACATTATGAGAAGAAGGTAAAAGAAGATCCCACAGGAGAACGTAGATTATCTAGTATTCGCGAACTATATCGGATCATGAAAGAATTAGAAGAGGAACATCCACACTATGTAGGTCGTGATGGTGTGAAAGCGATACTAGAAATGTCAGCCCTTCACTCAGGAGAGGGCATGTTCCGACGAAAAGGAGATAGTCGTATCCCAATAATAACGGTCCATCAAGCTAAAGGCAGTGAATTTGAACATGTCTTTATTGCTAGTGCTCATGATGGAGGGTTTCCTTTCTATTATGCTATTGAGGATGGCAAACTGGAAGAAGAGAAACGTATTTTCTATGTGGCATTAACCCGTGCTAAGGAACATTTGACTATTACTTATGCAAAGTTCAATAAGCATGGGTATCGGCAGCAAGCAAGTCGATTCCTGGCATCTATTCCACCTGAGTATGCAGTATTAGTACCATTCAGTCGATGGTAGGGAATTTATAGGAGGCTCTCTACCCTAATGTTTTCAATCTATGCTATAATAGAGTGTAAATAGCTATGCGTAAAACGCCTATTTGCGAAGGTAATACTAATAATGGAAGAACTTTCAGAATGAGAGCTTTCACGGTAGAAGGCAATTATAAATATAGAAAGTTCTATGATGTAATGGAGGCAATTCATATGGGAACCAATGTAGCAACAAGTATGGTAATTGGCACACAATGGGGCGATGAAGGTAAAGGTAAAATCGTTGATTATTTATCTGAACGCGCTGATGTGGTAGTACGTAGCCAAGGTGGTAATAATGCAGGTCATACTGTAGTAGTAGAGGGCAAATCTTTCGCATTGCGTTTATTGCCTAGCGGCATTCTTTACGATAATAAAATGAATATTATTGGTACTGGTGTCGTTGTGGATCCTAAAGTATTGTTAGAAGAAATTGCAAACCTTGAAAAAGAAGGAAAAAGTGCAAAATCCTTATATATTTCTGACCGTGCTCATGTGATTTTACCGTATCATAATCGCTTGGATGAAGCGGAAGAATCTGTGAAAGGGGATGCTAAAATCGGTACTACAAAAAATGGTATCGGTCCATGCTATGCAGATAAAGTAAATCGTATTGGTATCCGTATTTGCGATTTAATGGATCCAGTTGTATTTGAAAAGAAACTTAAATTCAACGTAGAACTAAAAAATAAAATGTTAACAGCAGTATATGGTTTTGAGCCAGTTAATTTTGAAGAAATCCTAAAGGATTACTTAGGTTATGCTGAACAATTGCGCCCATATGTAAAAGATACAAACTTTGCCGTTATCGATGCTATTAAAGAGGGTAAGAAAGTATTGTTTGAAGGAGCGCAAGCAACTATGCTTGACCTTGATCATGGTACATATCCATTCGTAACAAGTTCCCATCCGGTAGCAGGTGGTGCATCTGTTGGCGCTGGTGTAGGTCCTAACTACTTAAAAAATATTTTTGGTGTAGTAAAAGCCTACTCTACTCGTGTTGGTGAAGGGCCATTCCCATCTGAATTATTAGATGAAACTGGTGAATACCTTCGTCAAACAGGTCATGAGTTTGGCACTGTTACAGGCCGATCTCGTCGTTGTGGTTGGTTAGACTTATCTGTTGTGACCTACGGAGCAGCTTTGAATAGCTTGGACTATTTGGCTATCACTCGTCTTGATATTTTAGATGGATTAGATGAAGTGAAAATCTGTGTAGGCTATACCCGTAATGGTGAGCCTGTACAGGGATTCCCAGCTAGCTTAGATGTATTAGCAGAATGTGAACCAGTATATGAAACATTCCCAGGTTGGAAAACAGATATTTCAGGTATCCGTAAGTACGAAGAATTACCGGAAGCTGCACGTCGTTATGTAGAACGTATTGCAGAAGTAACCGGTGTAGAAGTAGGTATTGTTTCCGTAGGTCCTGGTCGTGATCAAACGATTGACTTAGTGAATGTATTTGCTTAATTATATTATGAAAAAGACCCTATATAGGGTCTTTTTTATATTGTGGCAAAAATAACGGTAGACTATGCAAAAAATGCAAGAATAAAGAAAAAATGATTATCTTGATAATAAAGAATTGTTGTAATATAAAAAAACTAAGAATAAAAATTAATTAAATCTTGTATTGGTGGACAATTTATTAATAAATATTCGTAAGATGTAATACATATTGAGACATATTATCAATATAAGATGTCAAGATATTAAAATATGATTACTATCTTATGAAATGTAATGTTAGCTTTGCACATCTAAATAAATGGGAATGTAAATGCATTTTTTAAGATGAAATAAAAAATAATATTCTATAGGATATAATACGTTAGCGGTTTAACAGGATAAAATATAACAAATTGCTATAATAGAAATAGTTAATTAAGGTTGAATTAAATTGTCATTCGGTGTAAGATTAGTACGAAACGGCTACTGTATATTTTTATATCCATAGCTACCATGTCGACAATGGTTTTCAATAATTATGTCTATTCATAGTATGCAATAGGAGGCTTTATTATGAATCACTTACACATTGCGTTCTCTCATGATGCATTACAAGATTTTGAAGATTCTATGACTCGTTTTGCAGTGACATTAGATGAAACTGATTTTTCTGATGTAGCTGCAATTGTGATTACTGATGCAGATCATGAAGAGGTACTAAGCAATCCATTGATTGAAGCTCTTCGTATTCCTGTATTCTTAGTGAAAAAAGATGCGAACTCCACTATTAAACCTGAATTTGTAGGCAAGATTACTCGCGTAATCGATGCTAATGAAGTGAATTACGAATTATATGTAAAACAAATTGAAGCGGCAGCTAAAAAATATGAAGAAGATATGTTGCCTCCATTCTTCCGTGCATTGGCAGATTACGTAGAAGATGGTAACTCTCAATTTGACTGCCCAGGTCATCAAGGGGGACAATTCTTTGCTCGTCATCCAGCGGGACGTGCATTCTATAATTTCTATGGTGAAAACTTATTCCGTAGTGACCTTTGTAATGCAGACGTTAAATTAGGTGACTTATTGATTCACGAAGGACCAGCTTGTGATGCACAGCAACATGCAGCGCAAGTATATAATGCTGATAAAACGTATTTTGTATTAAATGGTACATCCTCTGCTAATAAAATGGTGTTAAATGCACTATTAGCCCCTGGAGATGTTGTTTTATATGATCGCAATAACCATAAATCTATCTCCCATGGCGCATTAGTACAAGCTGGTGCCACTCCTGTATACTTAGAAACCGCTCGTAACCCATTCGGTTCTATTGGCGGTATTTTGGAACATTGTTTCAATGAAGAATATATCCGTAAATTAGTAGCAGAGCAAGATCCTGAAAAAGCAAAAGCTGAACGCCCTATTCGTTTGGCGGTGATTCAATTAGGTACATATGACGGAACTATCTATAATGCTCGTCAAGTAGTCGATAAAATTGGTCATTTATGTGACTATATCTTGTTTGACTCTGCGTGGGTTGGTTATGAACAATTTATTCCGATGATGAAAGATTGCAGTCCATTATTATTAGAACTAGGTCCTAATGATCCTGGTATTTTGGTTACACAATCTGTTCATAAACAACAAGCTGGTTTCTCTCAAACATCTCAAGTACATAAAAAAGACTCTCACATTAAAGGGCAAGATCGCTATGTAAATCATAAACGTTTGAACAACGCATTTATGATGCATGCTTCTACATCTCCATTCTATCCATTATTTGCAGCTCTTGATATTAATGCGAAAATGCATGAAGGAGAAGCAGGTAAATTATTGTGGAAAGATTGTGTAGAAACAGTTATTGATGCTCGTAAAGCAGTCCTTAAAAATTGTAAATACCTTCGTCCATTAGTACCACCAGTTGTAAATGGTAAAAAATGGGAAGATGGAAATACGGCTGAAATGGCGCAAGATGTTAAGTACTTCGCCTTTGAACCAGGTGCGAAATGGCACTCTTTTGAAGGATATGGTGAAGGACAATACTTCATTGATCCATGTAAATTCCAATTGATTACACCAGGTATCAATGTAGAAACTGGAGAGTATGAAGAGTTCGGTATCCATGCTAATATCTTGGCTAACTATCTTCGTGAACATGGTATCATCCCAGAAAAATGTGACTTGAACACAATTCTATTCTTGATGACTCCAGCAGAATCCAAAACAAAAATGGATGACTTGGTAGCACAATTAGTTCGTTTCGAACAATTAATTGAACAAGATGCACCAATGCAAGATGTATTGCCATCCATTTACTATAACAATATTGATAAATATAAAGGCTATACAATTCGTCGCCTATGCCAAGAAATGCATGATTTCTACAAAGATCGTAATGTAAGCGAACTTCAAAAGAAATTATTCTTACACGAATACTTGCCTGAGTATGTAAAAACTCCTCAAGAAGCAAACTTTGATTTTGTGCGTGGACAAGGTGAGTTAGTTCCTTTGACAGAAGCTGTTGGACGTATGGCATTAGAAGGAGCTCTTCCATATCCTCCAGGAGTACTTTGCGTACAACCAGGTGAAAGATGGTCTGAAACTGCTAGAGACTACTTCTTAGCATTAGAAGAAGGTATCAATAAATTACCAGGCTTTGCTCCCGAAATCCAAGGTGTATATATTACAACTCAAGAAGATGGAACTAAAAAAGCCTTTGGTTATGTATTGAAAAAAGAATTTGATAAATAGTTGTTTATAATGAGGTGAAGCTAGGAGCTTGCTCCTAGCTAGGCCTTTCTAAGTGAGGTGCCTATGAGCAGCACAAGCGAAAATAAAATGAGTGTTTTGCAGCTTACTATTTTAACAGCTGTAAATATGATGGGATCCGGCATTATCATGCTTCCAACTAAGTTGGCGCAAGTAGGATCATTGTCAATTGTATCTTGGTTAATTACAGCCGTAGGTTCTATGGCTCTTGCATATGCCTTTGCAAAAGCAGGTATGTATAGTAAAAAAGGCGGCGGTATGGGTGGCTATTCCGAATATTCCTTCGGTAAAGCAGGTAACTTTATGGCGAACTATACCTATGGCGTATCCCTTTTAATTGCGAACGTGGCCATTGCTATTTCTGCAGTAGGTTATGGTGCAACATTCTTAGATGCGAACTTATCTCCGTTTACAACAGCAATGTGGACAATTGCTACATTGTGGTTAGCTACAGTTCTTAACTTTGGCGGTGCTAGTATCACTGGTCGTGTATCTAGCTTTACTGTATGGGGTGTTATTGGCCCTGTATTTGTTATCTCCACCGTAGGCTGGTACTTCTTCTCTGGCCATTTGTACATGGAAAACTGGAATGTAAACAACTTGCCGTTTAACGAAGCAGCAACTAACTCCATTGCTATGACATTATGGGCGTTCTTAGGTTTGGAATCAGCAGCGGCTAATTCTGATGCAGTTGATAACCCTGAAAAAAATGTACCGATTGCCGTACTTGGAGGTACATTAGGGGCAGCAGTTATTTATGTGTTATCTACTAATATCATGTTTGGACTTGTACCAGCAAATGATTTAGTAAATAGTTCTGCTCCATTTGGATTAGCATTTGCTAGTATGTTTACACCAACAGTAGGTAAAATTGTTATGGGCTTGATGGTTATGTCTTGCTTTGGTTCCCTACTAGGTTGGCAGTTTACAATTGCGAACGTATTCAAACAATCTGCTGATGAAGGTTTATTCCCTAAATTATTCAGTAAAATCACATCGAAAGATGCTCCAGTTGTAGGTATGGTTACAATTACAATTATTCAATCGTTATTATCTTTGATGACAATGTCTGAATCATTAAATGCACAATTTGAGGTATTAGTTAACCTTGCGGTTGTTACTAATATTATCCCTTACTTATTATCCATGGCAGCAATTATTGTTATCTTAAAATCTGCAGGACGTGGTGGTAGTGAATTAAGTGGAACTACTTTTATTGCCTTTATTGGTTCCTTATATAGCTTGTATGCTTTATATGCATCTGGCTTAGAAGCAATGACATATGGTTCTATCGTAACATTCATAGGTTGGACTTTATACGGATTCATCTCTGATAAGTTCGATTTAGAAAAACAAGCCTAATTGTATAAAATAGTAATAGATGTTTCCTAGATATGGTTAATGGGAGGCAAGAATTACTCATATGATAATTATAAATGGTGTATCATACTTGTATGATACACCGTTTTTATATATACTTGTATATGAATACTTAAAACTGTTTCATAGCGTGTAGACCACACATTATGCCTATAGGCTATAAAATAGTTAATTAGAAGATATTTTATTAATATCCATAGGAGATTGAGCCTGAGGCTCACTAGATTAGATAGGAGTATATATGTTAATACAAGATAAACATGCAGTGGAGCAACGATTATTAATTCAATCGGCTATACTCATGTCATTTGTGGCTATAGGCGGAACTATGATGGGGGTTTTTAGTGGATCCAGTGCAATCTTATTGGATGGAGTAGTATCGTTTATTGCCGTTATTATCAAGGTGATGATGATCATTACATCCAGATTGGTATCCAATGAAACAAGTAAGCGCTTTCAGTTTGGCTATTGGCAGTTTGAACCGCTGGTGTTGATTGCAGAAGGTAGCTTTACCTTGCTTATCGTAAGCTATGCCTTTTTATCGGGGCTAACGGATTTATTGGGGGGCGGTCGTGCTGTTCATGTGGGACCTGCAATCATTTATGCTACAATTTTTACTATTGCTGATACTTGTTATTATTTCTACGTGCACCAAATTAATAAGAAGTTACAATCCAACTTGGTAAAGTTTGACAATATTAGTTGGTCCATCGATGCTATGTTAGAAGCGGGAATTTTAATTAGCTTTTTAGTGGCTTTTGGATTAGAACACTTTGGTTATGCAGAATGGGCGGTATATGTGGACCCTATTGTGCTCATCATTTTATCGTTACAAATGATGCCTTCAGCCTTAAAAATTATTATTCCATCGGTAAAGCAAATTATGGGGGTTGCACCTTTAACTTTGCATAATCGAATTCAGTTTATTATGGATTCTTTTATGGAAAAGTATAAGTTTAAGGATTATGTGACTAGTGTGCAAGCTTATGGGAATGTAAAAATGATTGAAATAGATATTTTAATTCCTAAAAATTTCCCCAAACAGACAATTGTAGAGCTAGATGAAATTCGCAATGAAATTGACCTTGCCATTGGTGGTGACCCAGCAGAGAAATGGGTAACTATTACATTTACGGCTACAAAAAAATGGATGGCAAAAGATTACTTATTAGACGAAGAAGACGAAGATTAATGGATATCTTCCTATGAGGAGAGAAGAATGGATTATTTATTGACAGTTATGGAGACCTATGGGTATGCAGCCATGTTTATTTGCATGGTATTGGAAAATGCAAATATTCCGATTCCTAGTGAAATTATTTTAGGGTTTGCTGGATACTTAGTATTTCAAGGTGTATTTGATTTGAATACGGCCATTATTGTCGGTGTAGTAGCAGGGGTTGTAGGATCTGTGTTATCGTATTGGCTTGGTGAATTTGGTGGCAGACCTCTACTAATGAAATATGGAAAGTATATTTTACTTAGTGAGGATAAATTTGGTGCTGCAGAAAAGTTATTTAATCGCTATGGTGGTGCGGCGGTGTTTATCGGTCGCTTATTACCAGGGGTGCGGACATTTATTTCCTTCCCAGCAGGGGTAGCTAGATATCCAATGACACCTTTTGTGGTTTGGACTACTTTAGGGACTATCCCATGGACTATTTTGTTAGTTTGGCTAGGAATGAAATTAGGAGAACACTGGAAAGACTTAATTGACTATAATCATGAATTACTTGTTGCGATGATTCTTGTGTTTGCTATAGTGGCTGTGATATACGGCTTGAAATATTGGAAACGTCGTAATAGATAGGGAGATGCGTATGAAATTACATCGTGTGACCTATGTAGTATTTCTCTTTTTCTTAGGAGTCTATGTACTAGGCAACCATCTGTTGCCGGTGTCGGACCCAGTAGAGTCGAATTATGCATTAACGGCAAAAGAGATGGTCTTGTCTGGAGATTGGTTGTCCCCACAAATCTATGGGCACTATTGGTTTGACAAACCAATTATGATCTATTGGTTATTGAGTTTGTCCTATTCCGTATTCGGTATAACAGACTTTGCAGCGCGGTTTCCATCAGCTCTTTTCGGGGCCTTATCAGTGGCCTTTGTGTACCAAGGCGTGCGCACCTTAACAGGACAACGCTTGGGAGCTTTAGTATCTGCTTTTATCTTAGGGACATCTCTTATTGTATGGACCATTGCGCACGGTATCATCACAGATATGGTCCTCTTATTTGCTACGGTAGGCACACTTTATTACGCCTATTATGGACTACTAGCTAAGAGCCCTTGGCATATAGCAGGAGCTTATGGATTTGCGGGTATCGCAGTATTGACGAAGGGTCCTGTAGGTCTCGTATTGCCGGGACTGTTGTTCCTTGTGTATGCAGGTGTTAAACGTTCTTTACCATTGGTGAAAGCTTTATTTCCATGGCAAGGTATCCTCGTATTTTTAGCGATTGTTTTGCCTTGGTATGGATATATGTACCATACTCATGGTATGGAATTTATCAATGGATTTTTAGGGCTCCATAATATAACGAGAGCGACCCAATCGGAGCATCCAGAGGTGAATCATTGGTGGTACTATCTACCTATTTTCCTAGGTGGCTCTCTCCCTTGGACGGGAGCTATTTTATATGGTATGTATCGGGGATGGAAAACTAGAACTGATGCTTATTTATATACGATGATTATGGGATGGGGTACGATTTTATTTTATACGGCAATGGCTACCAAATACCCGACGTATGCCTTTATTTCGGTGGTTCCCTTTAGCTTGTTAGGTGCTTTTGGTATTATTTCATTGAAAGATGCCAGTCACCGTGCTTGGTGGTGGGTGTTGGGGCCTACTCTAGTATTATGGTGGGCTCTTGGTATTGGTACATTCTTTGCACCTTGGGGTTTTTGGTGGATTCTTCGAGCAGTTGTGGTAGGGCTTACCTTATTCTTGAGTGGATGTTACTGGTATCGGAAACGATTAATGATGCCTTTTACAGTGGGGATGGGCACCTTGGTAGTGCTAAGTATTGTTCTCATGGAAGGGTTAGTACCCTTCTTAGGCTTGCGTTCTTCTGTGACCTATCATGAACAGATACGTAGCTTTCATGGACCTGTCTATTATTATGGAGAATATGCAGCATCTGTGCCGTATTATTTAGATATTACCCCAGTACGTGTGGAGCCTAGTCCAGAACGATTGGCGAAGTATAATGTACAGCGCAGTGAAAAGTGGAATGGTAAGAATGTGATGCCTCAAATTGAGGAACAAGAGTTATTTAAACGCTTGCAATCTGGAGAACGGATGCTGATTATTACCAATAAAAATTATGGTAAAGAATTAGAGGATTCTTCAGTAGGTCAATACTTAGAACGTGATACAAGTAGTTCTAAGGTAGTACTATTGCATTCCAAATAGTGAGGTACCTATGTCAGTAGAACGATTGATGCGACAATTAAAAGGATTTTCCAGCCCCCATGTGTATAATCCTTGGAATGATTTTGATGAACGCTATGATACGAATCAGCGGTCGAGCTCTATTCGGAGAAAACAGTTGCAAGCCTATTTGGAGCAGCGATTAGATCGCGCCAAAATTCTTATTATTGCAGAAGCGGTGGGCTATCAAGGCGGACGGTTTACAGGGATTGCTATGACCTGTGAAAGAATGCTGTTAGGGCATCACCCTACAGTAGGACCCTCTATGGTGTTTACTGGATTAGAAGCGAAACGAACTAGTAATCCAAAGAGTGAGTATATTATAAAACCGACACAAAAAGAAAAGGGCTTCAATGAGCCCACTGATTCTGTGGTTTGGAATGCTATGTTAGAAGCTAATATCGACCCTTATGAAGTGGTGCTGTGGAATATCTTTCCTTTTCATCCTTATAAGGGTACAGATGGTTTGACGAATCGAACGCCTACAAAGCAAGAATTAGATTTAGGGTGGACCTATACAAAACAATTGTTAGATTTATTTCCACAGGCTCGGATCATTGGAGTGGGACAGAAAGCAAGTCTTACACTCAGTGACTATGGTATCGATGTACAAGCTACATTGCGCCATCCAGCCAATGGAGGGGCGGGATTGTATAAACAGCAATTTCGAGCTTTTATTGAGGAAAATCTGAAAGCTTAATAAATAATGCAAAAAAGATGAAAAGCCGTGGCACTTCTAAAAACAGACCTACGCTAATGTTTTTAGTAAGCACCACGGCTTTTCTTTGTGAGGGTGTTATAGGGGACTATGATACTTTTGCGTCATATATTGAGAGATAAACGAAGAAGTGCCCCCTTTGTGATGAATATAATAAAGAAACAGGTATTGCAAAAAATCCTACTATCGATAATGATGGTAGGATTTTTATATAGGAATTTAAAGGAAGCTTTGTTATAAGGTCTTTTGTATTGGTAGTGTTTGCAATACTTGGATGACCTTGTGTAATTCTGCTTCTGTGTGTGAAGCGGTTACGGTTAAGCGCAATCGTCCTGTGTTGATAGGCACGGTAGGTGGACGAATGGCACTCAGGATAATGCCTTCTTGTTCACATAGGTGACTGGCTTCTAATGTGTCTTCGTTGGATCCAATGATAATGGGGAAAATAGGTGTTTCATCGCTGCTAGGGATGCCTAAAGATTGCAATGCTTTGTGCATGTATTCTGTATTGCTCCGCAGGTTTTGATAGACCATTGGTTCCTGTGCCAATACTTCTAGGGCCCCAAGGCTAGCACCGATGTCAGCTGGAGATAAAGCGGTGGCAAAGATAAAGGGACGACTGTGATTGATAATGTAATCGATAACAGTGTTAGAACCGCAGACGTATCCACCGATAGACCCTAAGGCTTTACTCATAGTGCCAGTGGTGATGATACGTGGGCTTTCACAGTGAAAGTGATGCGCTGTGCCACGGCCCTCACCAATGACGCCAGTAGCATGAGCATCATCTACGATGAGAAGAGCATCGTAGAGCTCAGCTAGCTCTAGTAGTTCCGGTAAGGGGGCTATATCCCCATCCATGCTGAACACCCCATCTGTGATGATGAAACGCATACCATAGTGCTTGGATTCAGCTAGTAATGGTTCAAGGGCTTGTACATCTTTGTGGGGATATACTTGCACCTTGGCGCCACTGAGACGACATCCATCGATAAGGCTTGCATGGTTGAGTTCATCACTGAAAATGATGTCCCCTTTATGTGCAAGCGCCGATATAGTTCCAAGATTAGCCATAAAACCGGCTGTAAAAGTGAGAGCTTTTTCACATTCTTTCCACTGTGCAAGTCGGGTTTCTAGTTCTTGAAATAAAGGAAAAGAACCAGAGGTAAGACGAGCGCCACCAGAGCCAGTACCATATTGTTGAATAGCCTGTGAGGCACGCTCTTTCACGTGTGGATGGTGGGTTAAGCCGAGGTAGTTGTTCGATGCCATCATCAGATAAGTAGAATCTTCATGGATAACGTGAGTAGCATCGATAGGGGTATACGTACGAGGAGAACGAAATTGTGATTCCTCTTGGCGTAGAGTTAAGGCTTTGGTATATCGACTAAACATGGTGAATCCCTTTCGTTGTGACCCAAGTAGGGGTGGATGTAAAATACTGTAGTAATGTATCTAAAGGTGCCTCTTCGGTGATGAAGAAGGCACGACCACCAATGGGACTACCATAGACTTTCATAGGGCTTAATCGATGGTACGTCGTACCGTAGGACACATAGCCGGTTGTATAATCTGGATCGTCAGACCAACACAGTTCGCCTAGCACATAGGGGGATGCTAAGACTTTACTAGCCAAGATAAGAGCTTCTCTAGAATGGATAGAGGAACATCCGAAGTGCTGTAAATGTTGATGTATATCAGCATCACTTTCTGCATCCATACGGGATACCCGTACTGTTTGGGGGTATATCTCGCCTGTGGTAGCATTGATGAGCCAAGCACCACTCACTGCTTCTGTGTTTTGGCTAAGTTTGGCAAAAGCATTTTGAGTTGCTCGTTCATGAATCTGTGCTTGTTGTAATAGTTGGGTAGCTACCCGGTGAGACTCCTCGATCGTTGCGGATTCTGTGGTAGCCACTGTGAGAGCCGGAACTTTCATGATAGAATCGTCAGGAATCTCATCAATTTGTAAGTTGATAAAGTCTGGACGGCCTTTGCTATGTTGTAATGCTCGCTGTAAAAACTCTTCTGAAACACGTGATAAGGACTCTAAGGAAACGAGACGTTCTGCCCCAGAAATATGAGAGCCTCCTTGTTCATGAGGGCCGCCCTTAGCGGCGCGCATACGAATACTGTAAACCATGAGTAATTAACCTTGTTTTACTTTCAACGTAGCAGCTAAACGTGGTAAACGTCGTAGGATGCTGTAGAAGATTGGACTTACAATGACTGTGAAAATCATGCCAGGGACAGCCATGACAAGCATAGGAATGATCATTTTGCCAAAGGACAAACCAATGGTGATACGGGCGATGGCAGACGCAATAGGGCCAGAGATAAGAATGGACCACATGCGGTTTTTACCAATCCATAAGATAAGACCTACGATGAGGCGGAACTGCATGGCAATGGCAACATTTAGCAAGTTTTGTGTGCCCAACACAAGACCAATCAAACTAGAAAGACAACCGCAGATGATGTACTTACGGAACCCAAAGGCAGCGCAAATGGCTACGGCCAAGGGAGCAGATAATTGGAACTCTACACCGGGAATTAAGTTGGGAATTTTGATGCCTCCTAGAATTGTCATCATTGCTGTTAAGATGCCGATCTCTGCAATTGTGTGAATACTTACATTTCTCATTTTGTGACCTCCTTATTGTAAACTTTCAAAAACCTTACTTCGTTTACATTATAAAACGCAATTGCATTTAGTGCAATATTCAATTGCAAATTTTATGGATTAGGGAGAGGTGCCTTAGTTGCTTAGGGTGGATTTTCTATAGTATAATAAAGGTAATTATTTTGATCGGCTTATGAACCTTATGGGTTCCCAAATATTTCACAGTAGAAGTATGTATAGAGGGTATATGCTTTGCTGTGTAGAAGAATGTGACATAGATAGTGAGAAAGGTTTCTCACAGTGTTTTACTGTATGAATACGAACAGAAATAGATACTTATTTGTGCTTACATGCCGATACATGCTCAACCATCAGCGGATGGAATTAGATAGTCTTGGACTATGGTAGTATGTATAGACAGTACGACTATAGTCCCGTAGGAGGAAATTTGAATACACAAGAAGAAAGAACAACGGTAGCTGCACCAACAGGTGAAGCTACGCAACAACGACCACGCCCGACAACACGTACACGTCGTACGACAGGTCAAAATCGTCGCGCTACTGTGAAAGCGGATGGAGAACGTCCAAACCGTCCACGTCCACAAGGTGACAATGGCGAACGTCGTCAATCTAATCGTGGTCCACGTAGACCGCAACGGACAAATACACCTGTAGAAAAACATGAACAAACAACACGTCCACATGTGCGAAAAGATAAATTACAAATCATTCCATTAGGTGGTTTAGGTGAGATCGGCAAAAATATGACCATCTTCCAATATGGCGATGATATAGTAGTATTAGATGCGGGTTTAGCATTCCCAGAAAATGATATGTTAGGGGTAGATATTGTAATCCCTGATATGAGTTATTTAATTGAGCATAAAGATAAGGTACGTGCTGTTGTTATCACTCACGGTCACGAAGACCATATTGGGTCTTTGGCGTACTTATTAAAAGAAGTAAACGTACCTGTATATGCTACGAACTTAGTATGTGGATTGATTGAAGGTAAATTAAAAGAACATCATGTAAAAGCTAAAAAATTACACGTTGTAAAAGCTGGTGATGAATTTAAAATTGGTTGCTTCAAAGTAGGCTTTATTCAAACAAATCACTCCATTCCAGATGCGTGTGCTATCTTTTTAGAAACGCCAGTAGGTACCGTAGTACATACAGGGGACTTTAAAGTAGATCAAACGCCAGTAGATGGCAAATTGATGGATGTTCATAAATTTGCAGAGCTTGGTAACAAAGGGGTATTGGCGCTTATGTCCGACTCCACAAATGTAGAAAAACCAGGATTTACTCCATCTGAAAGCTCCGTAGGACCAGCTATCATGCGTGCTGTCGCAGAAGCGACCGGTCGTGTTATTCTAGCTACATTTGCATCTAATGTGTCTCGTTTACAACAAGCTATTGATGCAGCGGTAGCTACAAAACGCAAAGTAGTAGTGTTAGGTCGTTCCATGGTAAATGTTACAGAAATTGCTCAAGAGCGTGGTTACTTAACTGTACCAGAAGGAACTATCATCGGTGATGATGAAATGAATCGCTATCGCGCTGATGAAATTATGATTTTAACAACAGGTTCTCAAGGGGAACCGATGGCGGGGCTATCTCGTATGTCTACGAACAATCATCGTACCGTAGAGATTACACCAAATGATACTGTTATTATCTCCGCCACACCAATTCCTGGTAATGAAGCGGCCGTAGGACGTACCATCGATAACTTATTGCGCCAAGGTGCTCATGTAGTCTATGGCAAGGATCGTGGCATTCATGTATCTGGTCATGGTAGTCAAGAAGATTTAAAAACTATGTTGAACTTAGTGCGACCTAAATTCTTTATTCCTGTGCATGGTGAATATCGTATGTTGAAAAAGCATGGAGAACTCGCTGTGTCTATGGGAATTGTAAAACCTAGCAATGTCTTGGTAGGTGATAATGGACAGATTTTTGAGTTCACTACTCGCACAGGTCGTCTAGCAGGTCGTGTGCCTGCTGGTAAAGTCTTTGTTGATGGCCTAGGTGTTGGTGATGTCGGTAATATTGTAATTCGTGACCGACAACAGTTGGCACAAGAAGGTATGGTAATTGTAGTTATGGCTATGGACCGTGCTTCGGGTACGATTGTAGCGGGTCCAGATATGTTGTCTAGAGGCTTTGTATATGTTCGTGATGCAGAAGAATTGCTGAGTGAAGCACAACGTCGTGTAGATGCAGCTGTGGAGAAATGTGAAATGGATCATATTAAAGATTGGACAACGATTAAAACAGTGGTGCGTGACACATTAGGAAAATTCTTCTATGAAAAAACACGCCGTCGTCCAATGATTTTACCAATCATTCAAGACGTATAAAGAATGTGATATAATAGGCATATGACGACAGTCATATGTCTATTTATTGTATTGGACTATATCGAAACTTAGGGTAAGATATAGTAGGAGTTAGTATATGAATCAAACAAGTACAAAGTCCGTCGTAGAGTCTGGTATCTTAACGGCATTGATGATTGTCTTTGCCATGATAGGTCTCAGTGTACCTATGCTTGGATTTTTTGGATCTATTTTTGTACCTATGACGATTGCTATCGTAGGTGTACGTCACGGCTTTCGTTGGAGTCTATTATCCGTTGTATCTGCAATGATTGCCATTGCCTTTTTGTTAGGTCCACTGACGGCCTTAGTTGAAGGTGGAGTTTTCGGTATTATTGGTATTTTGATTGGCTATGGATTACGTAAGTATTGGTCAATTTCTAAATTATTAATGATTCCTGCAGTGGTATTGATGTTAGCAGTGGTAGTTCAGTTCTGGGCATCTGCACTGGTAATGCAGGTAAGTCCTGTAGAAATGTGGTCCTCTATGGAGGAACAAATTGTGGCATCAATGCAGGATATGTATGTTCAGCAAGGTCTTTCAGAAGAACAGGTTGTAACAGCCATGACAACGTTACAAGAGCAGATTGAAATTATGAAAAAAGTTTTGATAGCTGGATTGTTTTGCTCTGGTGTGGCGATTTCTTATATTATCAATCGTCTCACTTATATTGTGCTCAGTCGTATTGGTACCTACCAAATTCCTGAAATGCCTACCATCAAAGGTTGGCGTGTACCGGATTGGGCGTTGCATATTTTTTTATTAGGTGTTATTTCCTACTTCGTGAAACAATATATTCCAATCCTTGAATATGCAGGCTATAATTTGATGTATTTAGGTGGTATAATGCTATTTATACGAGGTATTTCTTGTGTTTGGCGTATTAGTAAAAGTTATAACCCACCGAAGATTATACCGTGGATTGTGTTAGGGGTGTTTATTATGATGGCCCAATCTGCGGCTATATTGGGAGCCTTGGATGTTTTTTTGCATATAGAGGAACGATGGGGAAAACGAAGTGAGTAAACCTAGAGGAGGTAGTATGGATATACAAACTGAATACAGTTCTATTGAAATTACTGCTGCCGTTCTCATTCTTATCTTATTAGGCATTATTTTCTATTTAAATTGGCAACTAGCCATGTTAGCATGTATAGTGGTGGTGGCTGCGTATTTGTACGTAGGGCGCACTATTCGTCGAGGACGACATCTTAGAAAAGCTCAATTTGACTGTATGGCAAAAGGAATTACACAGGCCTCTACTTTTGCATTACAAAATTTGCCAGTAGGTATTGTCATCATTGATGAGCACAATGTTATCTGCTGGAGTAATAGCGTGTTTAGAGATTGGTTACCTAGTGATTCTGATAAGACAATAAAATTAAGTGGATTTATTCCTACGTTACGAATTGATAAATATTGGGGCAAATCGGGTTTTTTTCACGAGGAAATTGATGGCAAGTATTACCGAGTTCTTTATAAAACTTTGGTAGCACCTAAGTCGAATTATTCTGATGTAAATAGCAATGAATTAGAATCTTATATGGCGTTTTATTTTGACGATATTACAGATATAGAAATAGAGAAATATAAAGCTATTTCTATGGTACCAGCGCTTGGATTTATTACGATGGATAATATCGAAGATTTGCGCTCTGGTTTGAGTGATATTGAATATACACAACTGTGGTCTGATATGAACCGCTTGATTGTAACAGAAATTGATCAGCATGATGGATTTATTCGGAATGCCACAGAAGATATGTATACTTTCAGTATTAGTAAAGCGGCTATGTTGCAGATGATGGAATCGAAATTTAGCTTATTAGATAAAATTCGGGCCTTAACGACATCGAAACATATTCCTCCAACCATTAGTATGGGGATTGCTTTAACAGAAGATACGGTGAAAGTGCAAGGAGAAAAGGCGAAAGCGGCTCTAGAAATCGCATTAGGACGTGGTGGAGACCAAGTTTGTGTATACCATGGTGAAGAAGTAAAATTCTTCGGAGGTAAAACATCAGGAAATGAAAAGAACACCCGTGTTCGTGCGAGAGTCGTATCCCACGCATTGCATGAAATTATGCTAGACTCTGATCGTGTTCTTGTCATGGGCCATGATCGAGAAGATTATGATAGCATTGGTGCCTCTGTAGGGGTAGCGGCCATGGCTAGAGCTCTTAAGAAGCCGGTTCACATTGCATTGAGCTCGCATCCTACGGCAGTCCGTAAACTAGTAGAAGTCTTAGTGGATCACCCGGATTTTCAAGGACTTATTATCGATGAAGAAGAAGCAACACAATTTGTAACGGATAATACGGTCGTGATTGTGACCGATGTGCATCGGTCTGAAATGGTGGCAGCTCCATCAGCTCTGAAAAAAGCAAATCGACGTGTTGTCATCGACCATCATAGACGGGGCTCAGATTTCATTGAATCGCCATTATTAACGTATTTAGAGCCTTCTACATCGTCGACGAGTGAGCTTGTAACAGAGTTAATTCAATATTTCCCTGAGCATGTTGCGATTAAACATATTGAGGCCAGTGGTCTATATGCAGGTATAGTAGTAGATACGAAAAACTTTGTGGTTCAAACCGGGGCACGTACCTTTGAGGCGGCATCGTTCTTACGTCGATCAGGGGCGGATGTATCCTTAGTGCGCCATTTATTCATGGATAGTTTTGAGGGAATGCGTATACGCTCCTCTATGCTAGCATCTGCAGAGGAAATTTCAAATATGGCTTTTACAGAGGCACCGCAAGATGCGAAGAATGCCACTGTTATTGCGGCTCAAACAGGCGATAAATTGATCACCCTAGAGGGAATAGAGGCTAGCTTTGTATTCTATGTACTGCCAGATGGTGGTATTGGGGTCAGCGCTAGGTCGCAAGGTAAATTGAATGTACAATTAATTATGGAAGCTGTCGGTGGCGGAGGTCATCGCACTGTGGCGGGGGCTCAAATTTACAATATGTCTATGAAAGAGGCACGCCAATGGGTGATTCTTCGCAGAAAAGAGGCGCGCAATGGGGTGACTGATTTAGCCGTATCTCATATGACAGAATTACAAAGAGAATCTAAGGAGGAATTATCATGAAAGTAATTTTATTAGAAGATGTTAAAAAAGTTGGTAAACGTGGAGAAATTATAGAAGTTTCTGAAGCCTATGGTCGCAATGTATTGATTAAAAAAGGCGTAGCTCTTGAAGGTACTCCACAAAATTTAAATAATGCAAAACAAAAATTGGGTGCTCAAGCTCATAAAAAACAAGTGGATTCTGATGAAGCTACTGTATTAGCTAGCCAATTATCAAAAGTATCCGTTACGATCCCTGTAAAAATGGGTGATGGTGGACGTGTATTTGGTTCCGTAACAGGTAAAGATATTTCTGATGCATTGCAAGCACAAGTAAAAGTTGATGTGGATAAAAAGAAAATTGACTTAAAAGAGCCAATCAAAACATTGGGTACTCATGAAGTGTTAATTCGGGTGCATCCAGAAATTACAGCTAAGATTACTGTGGAAGTAGTAGCAGGTTAATAGAAAGAGGGGCTAGGCCCCTCTTTTTTGTGTAAAGATATGTAGTTGTGAATAGGGAGAATATGTATGTCAGGACGGATACCACCGCACAGTATAGAGGCTGAACGAGCCGTACTAGGAGCTATTTTGCTTAATAAAGATGCCTTTGATGCAGTCAGCTCTATTGTGAAAGCAGAAGATTTTTACAGTGATAATCATCGTGTCATTTATGAAGCTCTTGTAAGCATTGTAGGAAAGAATCAGCGAGCAGACTATGTATTATTATCTGAAGAATTGAAAAAGTCACAAAAGCTAGAGGCTGTAGGTGGCATTCTGTATCTTACGAATCTTACCACAGATATTGTAGATGCTTATAATGTAGAAGATCATGCGAAAATTGTTAGAGATAAAGCTCATTTGCGTAAACTAATTCATGTAGCCAATGCAGTGGAATCCATGGCGTATCGTGAAGAAGAAGAGACAGAAGATATCGTTAATCGAGCAGAACAAATGGTGCTCGATGTGAGTGGTACCACAAAAGGAGAATCTTCTTTTAGTGCTATGCGAGAGGTTGTCTATGAAACGATTGATCGTATTAATGAGCTACAACGTCATAAAGGGATATTGACCGGTGTATCTACAGGCTTTAAGGATTTAGATAACTTGACCAGTGGTTTGCAGAAGTCAGATTTAATTTTAGTAGCTGCTCGTCCTTCTATGGGGAAAACGGCATTTACTTTGAACATTGCTCAAAATGTAGCGATGAAATCAAAAAAGAATGTAGCTTTTTTCTCTCTAGAGATGTCGAAGACACAGTTAGTAGCTCGTGTGTTGGCAGCTGTGGCAGGTATTAACTCTGGCCGTATTCGGAATGGTCAGTTGAGTCAAGAAGACTGGGGAAAAGCCATCAATGCTTTGAATGATTTAGCTGAAGCACCACTGTATATTGACGATACGTCAGGCTTAACGCCACAGTTAATGAAGAAAAAGTTGCGTCGTTTAATTCAAGAACATGGTGAACTAGGGCTAGTAGTCGTGGACTATATTCAGCTCATGGAAAATGGCGGTAAAAAAATGGCGGATAATCGTCAACAAGAAGTATCGGCCATTTCACGGCAATTGAAAATTATGGCTCGGGAATTTAATGTGCCTTTGATTGCGTTGTCTCAGTTGAGTCGTGGTGTTGAAAGTCGGGCAGATAAGACTCCGATGTTAAGCGATTTGCGTGAATCTGGATCTCTAGAACAAGATGCGGATATTGTAGCTTTCTTGAATCGTGAGAACTATCAAGATACAGAAGATACTAGTGATGGTGTAGAAACGCAAGTTATTATCCGTAAGCACCGTAATGGGGAATTAGGAATTGTAAAGCTATGGTTTGAAGGGGCATATACACGATTTAGGGATTTAGCCTATCGTGAGGATGATCCTGGTATGTAATAAGAGGAGAGAGACTATGACAAAAACGTGGAAACACATGCTTTGTGTAGGTGCATTGACTATGGGGATTGTATCAGTAGGAACAGCTGAGGTGAGTGCCAGTGGAATTTGGGAAGCTCTCGGTAAAAGTGTGCTAGGAGGAATTTCTGTGCATCAACATTTGAGTGACATAGATAATACTGAACAAGGTCAACAAGAGATGCTAGAAAAAACAAAAGATCGCACTGGTGTGTATGATAATTATGCCTATCAAATGCGAGCGAAACGCATTGTAGATGAACTTTCAAAATCACCACATGTAAAGCGTAGTTATGTAGTCTATGTAAATCCAGATGAAGATTTCAATGCATTTATGACCTTTGGACGTGTTATGTCGATTAACAAAGGGGCTATGGATTTGCTAGATGATGATGCGCTGGCCTATGTTATTGGTCATGAATTGAGCCATGGAGAGCACAAAGATTTAGTGAATGGAGCTAAGAAAAGCAGTATTTTATCTACAGTAATTGGGGCAGCTACGTTTAACTCTGGAGATTTAGGGCAAATTGCGGCGGGACTTACTGGAAAATACTTAGATAGTCAAGTGTTTACCATGTCGCAAGAAAAGAATGCTGATGAATTAGGCTTTAGTATTTTGGCAGACTCCCCCTATAACGTAGGTGGTGCAGCTCTTGCCATGGAAGTGATTAAAAATAAATATGGCGATACATACCGTGAAGGATTTGGTAAAATCTTAAATCCTAATGATCACCCTAAAACATCACAACGTGTATTAGATAACTTACAACGCTTATATGTATATTCGGGAAATCACGTGAAAGTAGAGCAACAAACCGTGTTTATCAATGGTAAGCCTGTCTATGAAGGAACGGCAAAAGGTAATTATACGGCGCCTATGCGAGCTTATATAGTAGCGGGTAAATTATCTAGGTTGTATCACGATAATGCTATTGGAGGCGCTCGTGTAGATGGATCGACCGTAGCGATTGGTGGCACTAATATCGTGACTATGCCGACCTATGATGCGGCATTTCAGATCGCGAAACAAATGAATGCAGCTATTAGTGATGAGTCTGGTGTGGTAGCTGATAAAAAAGTAGACAAAAAGAACAAGAAAGAGAAAGACGAGAAAAAAGACAAGAAAGATAAAAAAGATAAAAAAGATAAAAAAGATATAGAAGATATAGAAGAATAAAACTAACTGTTATGACAGACTATACAGTTAGTCATTACTACGCATTAAAAAGTCAAAAAAGGAGCGATAAATATAGATTTCCTTTGAATGAATTCGATATACTCGAGAATGCATATAATTGTATTACAAATAATATAACTTAAGCATAACTAAAAGTAATGATTGATTTATCCCTTTAAAATAGCTGTTTTTATGAAAATTTGTAAAGAAATTAATTAAATTAGCCCTTAACTATGCATATATGATAAGGTTAAAAAGGCGATAACAAAGGGTTTTCTATTCCATGTGGTGTACATGTGTGCTATAATTTACGTATCAAGAGTAGTGACAATCTGTTGAGGAGTACTACAAGATGTCACAATTTATTTTATGGTTAGGGAAAGAGGTTTTAAAGATGGGAAATTTTGTTTACATCCAAGAAGAAAAACTTAACGCATTCTGTCAAGACGCATTCGAAGGATTTGGCTTCAGCCCTGAAGAAGCTAGCATCATTAAAGACGTGTTGATGATGTCCGATATGTACGGTATCCAATCCCATGGTATGCAACGTGTAGTTCGTTACCACAAAGGTATTGAAAAAGGTCTTATCGATATTAAAGCAAAACCAGAAGTAGTATTCGAAACTCCAGTATCTGCAGTTATCGAAGGTCATGACGCAATGGGTCAATTAGTTGGTCATTTCGCTATGGAATTAGCAATTAAAAAAGCTAAAGAATCCGGTATCGGTATCGTATCTGCTCGTAACTCTAACCACTATGGTATCGCTGGTTACTATGCTGATCTTGCTTTAAAAGAAGGCTTAATTGGTTTCTCTTGCACTAACTCCGAAGCAATCATGGTTCCTACATTTGCTCGTAAAGCAATGCTTGGTTCCAACCCAATCGCTTTCACAATGCCAGCTGAACCATACAACTTCTTCTTCGATGCATCTACAACAGTAGTAACTCGTGGTAAATTAGAAATGTACAATAAATTGGGTAAAGAATTACCTAATGGTTGGGCTTTAAATAAAGATGGTAAAGCATCTCAAGATGCTGGTGAAGTATTGGGTAATATCTCTGACCATGTTGGTGGCGGTATCATGCCTTTAGGTGGTAATACTGAACAATTAGGTTCCCACAAAGGTTATGGTTACGGTATGCTTTGTGAAATCTTCGCATCTATCTTCTCTCAAGGTGGTACATCCAATAAATGTATGACTGGTGGCCGCTCCAACATTTGTCATGGTTTCATGGCTATCAATCCAGCTATCTTTGGTAACCCAGAAGACGTTAAAAAACACTTCTCCACATTCTTACAAGAACTTCGTGAAGCTCCTAAAGCTGAGGGTGCTGACCGCATCTACACTCATGGTGAAAAAGAAGCAGAAGCTATCGAAGTTTGCCGTAAAGAAGGTGTGCCAGTTATCGATAAAACAGTGGCAGAGTTATTCGATGTATGTCACTTGTTAAAATTGGATCCTAAAAAATACTTTGGTGACTATGAGCCACCTAAAGCAGTAGCATCCAACTACTAATTAGAAGTCAGTAGCTGACAATTAAAAATCTTTATCGATGCAGAATTAGTAGTTTTGTATCCCTAAGGAATACTTCTTAGAGACTGGTAACAGTCAATATCTTAGAACATATGAGAGAGGGAATCTGTGGATTTCCTCTCTTATTGTTTATATTACACTGTGGTATGCTAGAATTGAATTACAGTGATTCACACTATAGAAAGGGATTGTTAATATGGATATATTTTTAGCAGTCTTGCCAATCCTATGGCTTATCGTAGCGTTGGCAGTATTAAAAATGCCTGCATGGAAAGCATGCTTGGCAGCAGCAATTGGTACGTATATTTTAGCTGTTTTCTACTATGGAGAAAATGCATATATTATGTACACAGGGGCTATGGAAGGTGTTGCTCTTGCAGTTTGGCCAATTCTTTTGGTTATTACAGCAGCCATCTTCACATACCAATTGGTAGTTCATACAAAAGCAATGGACACAATTAAAATTATGTTGTCTTCCGTAACTAGCGATATGCGTATCTTAGCCGTATTGTTAGCGTGGGGCTTCGGTGCTTTCATGGAAGGTATGGCAGGTTTCGGTACAGCTGTTGCGATTCCAGCAGCGATGATGGTAGCAGTAGGCTTTGACCCATTGAAATCTATCTTGGCTTGTTTGGTAGCAAACTCCGTACCTACAACATTCGGTTCGATTGCGATTCCAACAACAACATTGGCATCTTTGACTGGTCTACAACCAGCTGAATTGGGTACATTCATTGCAGTGCAATTATTCTTCTTGAACGTAATTACTCCATTCTTCATCGTAGGCATCATTGCTGGTGGTGTGAAAGCAATTAAAGGTGTATTCGTACAAACTTTATTAGCTGGTTTGGCATTGGCAATTCCTGAACTATTAATTAACATGTATGCAGGTGGTCCAGAACTTGCTGTTATGGGCTCCTCCATCGTAATCATGGGTGTTATCATTGCTATCGCAAAACTAATGCCTGTTAACGATCCTGAGTACAAAGTTGAAGGTGGTGCAGCACGTACAGTATATGCTAAAGAAGGCTTAATTGCAGCATCTCCATTCATCTTGATCTTTATCTTGTTGATCGGTACATCTAAATTAGTGCCAGCTGTATATAATGCATTGATGGTATTCAAAACATCTGTACCTATCCATGCTGGTGTAAATGCAAAACCTTACACATTTGTTTGGATTGCAACTCCTGGTATTATGATTTTCATTTCTGCTTTAATTGGTGGTTTTATTCAAAAAGCAGGTCTTGGAACTCAAAAACAAGTATTAACTAACACTTTCAAAACATTGAAATTAACGTATGTAACAATTATTTCCGTAGTTGTGACTGCTAAATTGATGACATACTCTGGTATGACTGGTATGATCGCTAATGCATTGGTAGCTGCAACTGGTTCTATGTACCCTGCATTTGCGCCTGTAATTGGTGCATTGGGTGCGTTCTTGACTGGTTCTGGTACAAATGCGAACGTATTATTTGGACCATTGCAAACAGCAGCGGCTCATCAATTGACTCCTGGTCATGATACATTAGCATTGTGGTTGGCAGCAACTAACTCTGGTTCTGCTGGGGTTGGTAAAATGTTCTCCCCACAAAGTATTGCCATTGCGATTGGTGCCGTTGGTCCTGCTTTGAATACATTCATCGAAGAAAATAAAATCGATGCTAAAAAAGCAGACGAATTGCGTCACTCTATCGATGCAAGCTCCATTATGGTTCATGTATCTAAATACTTCTTGTTATACTTAGTTATTTCTGGTATTTTTGCTTACTTCGGTCAAGAATTCTTCCCTCAATTGGAAGGTATCTTAACATTAGTTAAACACTAATTACTATCTAGCATACACAAATACAAAAGAGACAACGCTTCGGTGTTGTCTCTTTGGTATTTATAAAAGCACTATATATTGTGATAACCTCTACCGTGTATTGCTTTATAAATGGAGTAATGAGGGTATATACATGGAACTTTAAAATTTCATGTAATATTCATGGTAAATTCATGCTTGGCTCATGTTTTTTTCATGCTACATTCATAGACAAAAGGTAAGATATAAGCAAGTTAGAAATAACGAATTTTCCTTAATAGAAAACAAAGTACGATGCGTATAGCACGTAAAGGAGGAAGTTATGAAAAAAATATTTCGTTTAGGAGCTGCTGTGATGGCTCTAGGTGCAGGACTTATGATGGCAAGTGGTGTAGCTGATGCAAAAATGGTGCCAAGCGATCAAATGGCAAAAGTAAGTTCATGGAATGGCGTGGGTAGTGTAGTACCAAGTGTATTACCTTTAAGCGATGTAGATTATAAAGGTGTAGTCACAAAGTTTAAATCTTTATATCCAGATGCACAAATTGTAGGTATTTCTTATGATGGAAAACATAACCCAACGTATGAAGTGGACGGTATCGTGGATGGTTTAAAAATTGAAATGTATATCCGTGAAAATGGAGATATTTTAAATACAGAAGTAAAACCGTTGAAAGAGGATAAGGCTGGTAAACATGCAACAAAACAAGGTTCTATGATGTATGGTCAAGCTATGAAAGGTGCCCACGGTACTACTAAAGCATTTGATGTGAATGAGATCATTATGCCAGAAGTGGCAGAAACTAAAGCGCAAGAAAAAGTAGGCGGTACCTATGAAGCTATGGACTGGTCTGTGAAAAAAGATCATGGTCGTCTAGTATACGAATTAGATATGATTGACGGCAGTGGTAAAGAAGCTGAAGTTAAAGTAGATGCATTGACTGGTGAAATTATCAATGTAAAAGCAAAAACTAGCAAATATTAATTCTAGTAAAATTCTCCTTATAATACCCTTACTTTAAACACAAATAATACACAAATAAAACACCCTTACTATAAAATATAAAAATACCCCCCTTTTTAAGACGTCACTGGCTTCGTTATGAAACCAGTGGCATTTCTTTTGCTTGGCAAAGGGAAGAGCACGACATATTCCTCCACAAACTGATACTACGTTAGGTTTGCTCCGGAACATGTCGTGCTCTTCTAGTATTGCTTTATTTAGACAAAAAAAGGAATGCCACTGATGTTCTTACACGCAACTGCGTTCCTTAGGGTTAAAACGACCGTTTCCCTAGGCTTGGGTGTTTACATGGTTTTAATGTGTATCGGTCAATGATACGGCACGCTTCGTCTAGGGTTAGATCATCTTTTGTAGGACCTTGTTCAAAGATGCATCGAGGGTCGCTGGAGCCAACTTCGCCGGCTGGTAGGTATAGGTATTCTTCGTTATGAGGGTCACCAAAGATGTACCCTGCTTGTAAGTGTTCTTTGTGGATACGGCTCATGGTATCTCCTTCATCATAAAATTAGCGGCGTCCGCTGAGACTAAGTGTAATTGTGTGTGCCCCCAATGGGAGGGGACTTTTTGGAATGATGCTTTGTCGTGTAAATGACCGAATACGCAGTGATCTACATGGTACTGTTCTAATAGGTCCGTAAATCCATTGGCATGATTTTCTAAGGTTGGCGGATAGTGCAGTAAAAGTATGCGTGTTACCTGAGAGGGGTCATCACCACTTTCAGTAATAGCAGTTTCCATAGCATCTAAAGCCGCTTTGGTACGCATTAATTCCCGTTCATAGATGTGACGGTCATCTGCTTCTTTAAAGAAAGGGTCTTGCGGATAGATATAACCTTTCGTGCCACCGAAAGCGATGCCATTTTGGTATAGACCTCTACCTTGCAAGAAGGTGATACGTCCTTCCATAAGAGTATTCATTTTTTGCAGGCTTGTCCACCAATAATCGTGATTGCCACGAATCATAAACTTTTTCCCAGGCAGGGCCGCAATGGTATCTAAATCTACCTTTGCATCACTAAGGCGCATAGCCCAAGACATATCACCTACTAGAAAGACTAGGTCATCAGGATCTATATGTTCTCGCCAGTGTGCTTGGATACGTTCCCAGTGGTTATCCCAGTGTGGACCAAATATGGTCATAGGTTTTGTTGGTGGTTGCCCAGATAGGTGTAAATCGCCAATGGCAAAAACTTTCATTAAACCTCCAAAGAATTGTGTAAATATGGTTGTATATGACGGATGACTTCTAAGGCGCGTGTTTCGTGACACACTTGTGAAATTCCATAACCGATGAAAAGCGGTGATGTTATATAGCGTGGTACAATTTTTAGATAGTGATAACCGTCATTTATATCGTAGAAAAATAGATTATAAGAGTTTGCATATTTAGAAAAGCCTTCTAATACATAGCGTAAAGTACGTTGTAAATACTTGGCTAATATGGATGTATCTAATTGTGGATCAAACCGCATATTAAATTCAAAGAATCCATGGATAGGACGATTGGATAAGGTTATGCGAAGACCATCCTCTTCATAGATGATCTATCCTTCAAAATGTTCTTTGTGAATATCTTCACGGTAATCATAGTCCTCTAGGCCAATGATTTGGCTATGTGGGTGATAAATAGAGCCTCCAGACATGGGGCCGTAATTTTTAAAGAATAAGACGGAGGTAAAACGAGGATCGGACTTTACCTCTTTCCATTTCATTCGCTCAAACTCTAAAATGTGGACTGCATCTAAAAGGGGCAATTTAGAATATTCCGTATGCACATGGGGTGGCGTTTCGATGATAACTGTAGGCCATGTGTGTTCTAATACAGGGTATTTATTCATGAGCCAAATGATGGACCCAGATGTATCCAGTATATCGGTTAATTGCGAGGGTTCGCAAAATGGGCAGTGCCCGTCGCGATTGTGCATGCTGTTGGGCTTTGTTTGCCCCAGAGCAATATCAAAAATTAATGGTTCTTTCATAGTTCACCTCACTATTACTATAGTATCATAGGGGGCGAGGTTTATGAAAGTGTGAAACATGATATAATAAAAAAAGAATAGGAGGAACTATGAGACCTACAACATTATGTTTTCCCAAAGGGGATAATTTATTTTTATTAGGACGTAAAAAACGCGGCTTTGGAGCCGGCTATTATAATGGATTTGGCGGTAAAATTGAGGATGGTGAAAGTTTCCGTGCTTGCGCCGTGCGAGAAGTCTTCGAAGAAGTATCCTTACTGGTGAAAGAAGAGGACCTACAAGCAGTGGCGCTGTTGGACTTTCAGTTCCCTTACTCACCGGAGTTGAGCCATATTAGTTATGTATATATGGTAGAACAATTTCAAGGTATTCCTTTGGAATCAGAAGAGATGGAGCCACATTGGTTCAGGTTGGAGAACACTCCCTTTAACCATATGTGGGCTGGTGATGAAGAGTGGATTCCACGGATTTGGCGTGGCGAGAAATTGAAAGGTATCATTACTTTCAAAGAAGATAATAGTACGATAGAATCCATGCGATTTGTAACTGTAGAAGAGGTGCTAGAAAGCGACGATGTAGGCCGTGTGACGGCTTGGATATATGAGGGAATGAAGTGAAACAAGTAGAACAGCAAAGCCAAGTGGCATGGATACAGCATTTATTAGATTGGTATGATGTGCATAAGCGTGACTTGCCTTGGCGTGAAAGTAAAGACCCTTATCGGATTTGGGTATCGGAAGTGATGTCTCAACAAACCCGGATTGAGGCCATGCGTCCTTATTTTGAAAACTGGGTAATACAATTTCCAACACTTGA
The DNA here is from genome assembly GCA_900544365.1 of uncultured Veillonella sp. Lineage (GTDB taxonomy): Bacteria > Bacillota > Negativicutes > Veillonellales > Veillonellaceae > F0422. Next base: position 66,697 of record UQVF01000003.1, read on the forward strand.
AAGTTTAGCTAGTGCCGAAGAAGATACAGTGGTTCGGGCATGGCAAGGTTTGGGGTATTATTCTAGGGCTCGTAATTTGCATCAAGGTGTAAAAGAAGTGGTAGAAACCTATGGGGGACAAGTGCCGAGATCACGGAAAGAAATGGAATCTTTAAAAGGCGTAGGTTCTTATACAGCAGGGGCAGTGCTCTCCATTGCGTATAACCTTCGTGAACCTGCTGTAGATGGGAATGTACTTCGGGTCTATGCTCGTCTGTACAATATCCATGAAGATATTCTCGGCACGGTAGGGAAAAAAGCGATTACTACCTTGGTAGAAGAGACTATGCCCTACGATAGACCAGGCGACTTCAACGAAGCCCTTATGGACTTTGGTGCATCCATTTGTATTCCCAAAATACCACGCTGTGAATCTTGCCCATTAGTACAGGATTGTAAGGCAAAAGCAGAAGGTACGGAACAAGTGCTGCCTATACGTATTAAGAAAACAAAGGTACAATCTGTCCAATTATACGCAGGGATTATTTCTACAGTAGATGGGTACTATCTATTGCATCGAAGACCCAAAGAAGGATTGCTGCAAAATATGTGGGAGTTTCCCAGTGTAGAAGGTGGCACAGCAGAGAGTCGCAAAGTAGAATTAATTGAGGGGTTACAATCCATTGGGGTTACCGTCACTATGGATCGGCCTATGGTAAAGGAAGTAACCCATATTTTTAGCCATCGCAAATGGACGATGAAAGGCTACCGAGGGGAAGCGACAGAAGTGGCAATAGATTCGTCGAATACGATTGTGCTGGAAGGTGATGAAGCGGTGCAACAAGCTGTAGCAGAAGGTCAGATTATTCCTCTGAAGGAGGATTGGATTCTCTGTCGTAAAGAGGCCTTTCACGTCTTACCTTGGGCAGGGCCTCATGGCAAGTTCATTGATCTTTGTTAATCTATACCGAGGAGTGATATAGATGAGAATATATATATTGATGGGAATCTTAGTACTTGGAATGGCTCTTTTTGGAACTATGACAGGATACTGGGTAACCTTATTTAGAAATGGTTCGAAACGAAAGGACCTAATCTATGGCGGTGTACTGGGGTTAGCCCTTGCAGTAGGAACGATTGTCCTACAACGCCTTATGTACAGCATCCATGGTGGCATGGTGCTGGATCTAGTGCGCCCGGTCCTAATCGAACTGAATGGATTGGTTGTAGCACTGTTCGGCACCTTTGCAGTATTGACGATCTTCGGTGTATTCTATGGACTTATGCGTTTAGGGGCTCGCTCTGACAGCGGGGATAGTCCTATCGACGAGTCACGGCGGAATTTCTTTAAACGCACGGCAGTGGTGGTGCCTGCTGTAGTAGGTGTTACAGGATCAGTAGCGGCCTTTCAAGGGAATGATGAACTGCAACTACGCAAGATACAATTGGCTTTGAAAGATAGACCAGAGGTGCTGAAAGGATATAAAATTGGACAACTTAGCGATGTTCATATAGGTCCTTTCATCGGTATGGATAAGTTGAAAGAAATGGTGAATGCCGTTGCTAGTGAACACCCGAATCGACTGGTTATCACTGGAGATTTAATCGATGATTTAGGGTATCTTGATGAAGTGGCTGACTATTTAGATAGCCGTGTACAAGATTTTCCTGATGGCATTGATTACATTTTAGGAAATCACGAGTACCGTGTCGATGTAGAACGAGTGTGGAAGCGATTGAGTCAAACGAAGATGCATATGTATCGCAATAGCCATCAACAGATATTAGGTGGGCCTCGCCCTGTGTATTTAGTGGGCATGGATTACCACTTTAAAGACGATGTGCAAGAGGAAAACGTACGCTTGTTGGACAAAGCCATGAAAGGTATGCCCAACAATGCTTATCCTATCTTGTTAGCGCATCATCCCAACTTTATCCCTGAAGCATTCCGTAGACATATCCCATTAACCTTATCTGGACATACCCATGGTGGACAGATTAATCTATGGGGTGTGAACCTAGTGCCGGTGTATAAGCCGTATTGGAAAGGACTCTACGAAGAACAAGGATTATTTGCCTATGTAAGCCGAGGGTCGGGACATTGGTTCCCAGTGCGGTTGAACTGTGCTAGAGAAGTGACGGTGTTTACGATATTGTAAGTGAAAAAGCAGAACCCCCACAGTGGCAACTGTGGGGGTTCTTTGTCCCGATGGACTTAATCAACGTTTATACCTATAGTATATCAGACTTATAGAATCTTGTCACTCATATTATAGGTATTTAGATAAGTTAGAAAAAGTTGAAGGCAGTATATCGCGATTAAATTACAGATAAAACTCATTATCGTAAAAATGAATGATAATAAAGGTAATAGCTAATTCCTTCATTCTTTGAAAGACATAATTAAAAATTTATATTGAGAAATACTATCAGTTGTGATATAGTATACATAAGTAAGACTCATGTAATTTTTAATTTAGGGATAGTACGGGACATCCCACATGTTTAGTAAGGGAGGAAAGACCATGAAAGAATTTAAATTATGGCGGTTGTTCATTGTGTTTGCCGTTTGTATTATGGCTATTGCAGGCTGTGGAAAACAAGCGGATACGGTACAAGATGGTAAGCCATTACAAGTGGTAACTACTACAACAATGATTACAGATTTAGTACAAAAAATTGGTGGTGACCATGTAACAGTACAAGGGTTGATGGGTGCTGGAGTAGACCCACATTTGTATCAAGCTAGTGCAGGTGATGTATCTACTTTACAAAAAGGCGATGTAATCTTCTTGAATGGTATCCATTTAGAAGGTAAAATGGGCCAAGTATTCCAAGAATTAAAAAAATCCAACAAAACAGTAGTGGAAGTGTCTAAAGATATGGATCCATCTACGTTGTTAGCCTTTGAAGAAGAAGGCCCAGATGCAAAAGACCCTCATATTTGGTTCGATGTACAAAACTGGAAATTAGCAGCCAAAGTAGTAAAAGACACATTAGTAGCAAAAGATCCTAAACATGAAAAAGATTATGTTGCTAATTACGAAGCATACATGAAAGAATTAGATGCAGCCGATCAATATATTAAAGATAGAACGAAAGAAATTCCTGAACAATCTCGTGTATTAGTCACTGCTCATGATGCATTCCATTACTTTGCTCGTGCTTATGGCTTTGAAGTAAAAGGTCTACAAGGCGTGAGCACAGCTACAGAAGCGGGTACAAAAGATATGAACGACTTAGTACAATTTATTGTGGATCATAAAATCAAAGCGATCTTCGTAGAATCTTCTGTTCCTCATAAAACAATCGAAGCCGTACAAGAAGCAGTTAAGGCTAAAGGTTGGAACGTGGCTATCGGCGGCGAATTGTACTCCGATTCCTTAGGTTCTCCTAACACAGAAGGCGGCACTTACATTGGCATGGTCAAAGCCAATATTGATACTATTGTAGGCGCTCTTAAATGATGAGTGACAGCAAGTGTATTTTGAAAGTAGATCATCTTTCAGTCGCCTATGATGATACGGTAGTGCTGAAAGATGTATCCTTTCAGATTGAACAAGGAACGATGACGGCCATAGTTGGTCCTAATGGTGCTGGTAAATCGACCATGGTAAAAGCCATATTAGGATTGGTACCATTAGTAGAAGGAACCATTGAGTTAACATTAGATACTAAAACAGTTTCAGCTTATGGAGGAGCGAAAACGAATAGTATTTATAACCATATTGCCTATGTACCACAAACCTCAACAGTAGATTGGGATTATCCTATCACTGTGTTTGAGGTGGTATTGATGGGCACCTACCGCAGACTGGGTTGGTTTAAACGACCGGGGAAACGTGAACGAGACGAGGCGACAAAAGCCTTGCAGACAGTAGGCATGTTAGACTATGCAGAACGGTCTATTTCACAATTATCTGGAGGTCAGCAACAGCGTGTATTCCTAGCCCGTGCCTTGGTGGAAGACCAAGAGGTATACTTGCTGGACGAGCCTTTCAAAGGCATTGATAAAACCACGGAATCTGTGTTGGTAAAAATTATGAAAGAAATGCAATCAGCAGGGAAAACACTGCTGATTGTACATCATAATTTACAGACCTTAGAAGCGTATTTTAATCAAGTTCTCTGCGTCAACCGCAGATTGGTGGGCATGGGACCAGTTGGAGATATAGTGGGGTCCCATATCCTAGATGAGACATATTCATACTAGGAGGCACCATGGAACTATTACAACAATATACATTTCAAATCGTAGCATTGGGAACGGTGATGTTAGGCTTAGTATGTGGCGTCATAGGGACCTTTGCGGTGTTGCGTCAAGAAAGCTTACTAGGTGATGGGGTAGCCCATTCCACACTACCGGGGGTGGTGGCAGGCTTTTTGCTAACAGGTGTGAAAGATACCACAGTATTATTGCTTGGTGCGATTTGCACAGCTTGTTTATCAGAATGGATTATGCATACAACATCGAAAAAAGGTGTTCGTTTTGATGCCGCATTGGCTACGATTTTAGCAACTTTCTTTGGATTTGGTACAGTCTTATTGACTCGTGTACAGTCCATGGAAAATGCGGGGCAAGCAGGTCTGAATACGTTTATCTTTGGTCAAGCAGTGACTATGATGCAAAGTGATATTTGGGTGATGGCTATCTGTGGCACCTGTATTGTAGGTGGGGTTATTGTACTTTGGAAAGAATTGAGTCTTACCGTATTTGACCCTATTGAAGCACAGTTAATGGGTATCCCGGTGTCAAAGGTACGTTTTTTTTACCGCGCCGCATTGGTAGTGACCATTGTCATCGGCATTCGGACCGTAGGGGTTATATTAATTAGCTCATTGCTGATTGGTCCAGCCATGATTGGTCGCCAATGGACACACTCCTTACGGACCTTGGTAATTATCGCTGCTATCAGTGGTAGTATAGTAGCCTTTTTGGGTACATTTGTGAGCGCCCTGTGGGGTAATCTTCCTACTGGTCCTATTATCATCATTGTGATGACAGCTATGATCTTGTTAAGTTTAACCTTGGCTACAGGTAAACGCCTCATAAGGAGGTGTTTTGGATGAGTCATATATTAGAAATTTGGGGTATCGCTACGGTCACAGGTATTAGCTGTAGCCTCATAGGGGCATTCTTGGTGTTACGCCGTTTATCTATGATGGTGGATGCCATTACGCATACTGTTTTTTTGGGCATTGTATTAGCCTTTTTGGTGACAAAAGATTTGAACTCTCCTTGGCTCATCATTGGAGCTACTGCTATGGGTGTTGGTACAGTATATGCCGTAGAATGGATGCAACGGCGTCGCTATATTCGACCAGATGCAGCCATCGGTATCGTATTCCCATTCTTATTTGCCTTAGCCATTGTGTTAGTCACATTATTTGGGAAACACATACATCTCGATGTGGACACAGCAATTTTAGGTGATTTAGCATTTGCTACTTTCCAACGCCTTACCGTAGATACCTATGACCTAGGACCTATGTTGCTATGGATTGCTATTTTGGTGTGTCTCATCAATGCAGTTTGTATTGCACTCTTTAAGAAAGAACTAATCCTTACCACCTTTGATCCTGTATGTGCTAAGGTGTACCAAGCGATGCCTATGGCAGTGTCCTATGGGCTTATGACATTGACGTCCTTGACGACGGTAGCATCCTTTCAAACGGTAGGAGCTATCTTGGTAACGGGTTGTATGATTGGTCCACCAGCGACGGCATTTATGCTAGTGAGGTCTGTGAAAGCTATGTTATTCATTAGTGCTATAGTATCTACTATAGCTACTACTATTGGTGTGATATTGGCATTTCTTTGGGATGTATCCATTGGTGGTATGATTGCTACTGTCATCGGATGTATCTATGGACTGGTGTGGCTATATAAATATGGTAGAAACAATGCATAATGATAGCATTGTGTATGCTAGAAAGAATACATGATGGTGGCATTTATAGGCTACCATGATATACGTAAATAAGGACTGAAGTAAAATGATGCATTAAAATTTACTTCAGTCCTTTGTTATTTGCGTATTTCTTTAGCGAAATAAAAGAGGCTGCAACCAAATGGTTACAGCCTATTTTGTGATATGTGTAGTGTGTTATTTATTCATATTTTCGATTGCTTCAGCTTCTGCTTTGTTAAATTTAGAAGCAATAACAATGCGAATCAAGCAAAGGGCAACGAAGATGTATGCAGCAAAGCCTAACCATTCAGCTGTATCACCATAGGATTTTGCTTCAGTGAAAGCTAATTGAAGTGGAGCTTCGCTACCACCTGTACTTACGGAGAAGGCGATGATACCAGCAATGATTACGCCGATGATACTTTCACCAACGATCAAACCAGAAGCGAACAATACGCCGCGACGGTTAGATTGTTCTACGTCAGCATCTGCATAAGCACCAGCACGTTCTTTCGCACGTTTTGTGATGTAACGATTTACGAAGTAACCGATGATGGCACCCATTACAAGAGGCATTTCCAAAGTTGGAGGTAAGTAGATACCCATGCCAATTGCAAGTGGTGGTAATGTTAAGGATTTTGTTGTAGATTTTAAAATTAAGTTTACAACGATAGCTACGATACCTACTACGATGCCGTAGAAGATGTAAGTCCAATCCATGTTAGCATTGAAGATACCTTCTGCGATTTGACGCATCAATGTAGCTTGTGGAGCGGATAATGCTTGGGCAGGATCCATTCCTTCACGAGGCATAGCACCTGTGAAACCGTACGCATGGTATAACAAGTCAAGTACTGGAGCAATAGCTACGGCACCAGCTAAGGAACCGATTAAAAGAGCTACCTGTTGTTTCCAAGGTGTAGCACCTACTAATTGACCAGTTTTTAAGTCTTGTAAGTTATCGTTGGAAATGGCTGCAATGGAGATAACTACAGATGTCATGAAAATCGCCAAGGCAGTAGAGAATTTTACGCCTTCTGGAGTAGATAATAAGTCATTGGCAGAACCGATAGCGAATACTACTAGAGAAGATACGATGATACCGATGATACCGATACCAGAGATTGGACTTGCAGAAGTACCAATCAAACCAGCCATGTAACCGCAAGCTGCAGCTACGAAGAAACCGATTAACAATGCTACTATGATACCTGCAATGACAAGTGTCCAAGCAAGGCTTGCAGACATTGGAAGAGCAGATACAAAAGAGTAGAAGCAAATGATTAAACCGATAATAATTAAGGCAAATACAATAGCGATAGTAGATGGTTTCATATCTGTATCCATACGGTGTGTGTTGCGATATTCAGCGGTAGCCGTCATGGATTTGATAGATAATTTAATACCTTCAATAATTGGTTTGATTAATGTTAACAATGTCCAAATCGCTGCGACACCAATAGTACCAGCGCCAATGAAGCGGACTTTTGTTTTCCAAACTGTGCTAGAGAATTTGATAGCTTCTAAATTATCTGGATTTGGTAGATGGTTTGTTAAATATGGTACGAAACCTCCCCAAGCAATAATCATACCGATTAAGATAGCGATACCACTAGCAATACCGATTAGGAAACCAGCGCCCAATAGAGCAGAGGAGAAACCGAATGGAATTTGTGTAGCACCAGCGCCTACAGGGAACCAGAAAGATTTAGATTCGCCTAATACGCGTAAACCTTGTGTTACAAAGCTGATGACACCAGCTAATACACCGCCGGATACGATTTCTTTCATACCCCCAGATTGTTTCACTGTTTCACCAGGAACACTAGAACCTACTTTTAAAATTTCTGCAGCAGCACGACCTTCTGGATACGGTAAGTCACTGTTCATAACCATAGCGCGGCGTAATGGAATGGTAAATAATACCCCAAGACAGCCACCGCAGGCAGATAATAACAATGTTTCCAATAAGTCAAAGTTCTGCCAATAGCCAATCATCAATAGGCCAGGCAATACGAAGATGACTGCAGATAAGGTACCCGCAGCAGATGCTTGCGTTTGTACCATGTTGTTTTCAAGAACATTAGAATCCTTGAAGAAGCGTAGAATAGCCATAGATATTACAGCAGCCGGAATGGAGGACGAGAATGTCAAACCTACTTTCAGACCTAGGTATACGTTAGATGCAGTGAAGATTAATGTAATAATCGCACCAAGTAGCATGCCTCTGACTGTTAATTCCGGTAAGCTAATATCATGACTCATAAAATCATGCTTCATAGTTATACCTCCTTAAAATACACTACTATCTTATTCATTGTAACAGTATTCTCAAGGACTTTCAATAAAAAATGTAGTGAATTGTGTATACATAAGTCTATTAGAGGGAGTATACTATAATTATTCATATTGGGTTCATATATGTAGTGTATATATTATGGTAACAATAATTTATGTAATAAGGAGGTATAGGGATGAAAAAAAGAGTGTGGGGAGCTATGTTCGCGGCTCTTTGTATACCAATGTCATTTCAAGCGGCAGATATAACGGTAATGAAAGAAATACCTGTAGCAGTGGGTGAAAAGATTTCTAATACAGCATCACCAGAAGCGAATCGACTGATTCGAGGCGAAATGATGAAGGCAAGGCAAGACCATAAGCAGATTGTGGCACCAGCAGTAAAAGCATTTACAGATCGCTTACAAGTAACAGTAAAGCCGGAGACGGTTAAAGAGAATCATCTAAATATTGCGTACCCTACTGTGCAATCTGTGAGTCCTTATGTAACAAAGGCTATAAATAAAACGATTACAGACTATGTGGAGAAACTTCGCAAGCAAGTACATAAAGCTAATGAAAAAAATTTGGATGGTGAAGGGCAAAATCTTTATATGAGTTATGATGTCAAAGCAGATGGTAATGGTATTTTTTCTGTTACAATTACATCTTATACTATTGAAGATAATGCTTCTAATGGTGTAAATGTAGAAAAAGGATTTACTTTTAATACAACTACAGGACGTATCTTGTCCTTGAATGATTTTGGAGGGTTACCACAAGAAAAGATTGCAGCAGGTTTGCAACAATTACCGAAAGAAGGCAAGAAAGCTATCTATGCAGATGTGACAGCAGGTAAACCAAATAGCTTCTTTGCCCGTGAAAATCACGATATTGTATTGATTTACGACCAAGGGACGATTGCTCCTATGTCCAGTGGTAGTATCTATGTACCAGTAGGAAACTTAGGAAGATAGGCGCAAGGTAACAGAACCATGGTATCGTTGTTAGGTATTCCTGCTTGGTGGTAGTAAATAGAAAAGACATACTTGTAGCTAAAGCTTGTAATACATACTACGAAATAAAATAGAGGAAAGTTGATACATTTTGTTCAACTTTCCTCTGTTTTTTTGTCCTATGTTGCCATAGATTCTTTTATATGTGGTAATAAGATAAGCGTACTTGTATCATCCAGGTATTAGCATATGTAACCTAGGTATATTAATCAGTAACTCTGTATTTCTTCGGAGCATCAAGTCGTTTATAATAGGCTTTGTCGATATCTGCGTAGGAGATAATCCCCTGTTGTGCCATTAAGGTTAACACCGTCCGTTGTCGCTGTTTCGTAGCATCCATATTGCTCACAGGGTTAAAGTAGGATGGCGCTTGTGGAATACCTGCGAGGACAGCAGCTTGACTTAGGTTAAGGTCCTTCGGCTCTGTTTTAAAGTACCCTTCAGAGGCAGCTTTAATACCGTAGTAATCGGTGCCATAATAAATGGTGTTCAAATACATGGTGATGATTTCATCTTTGCTGTAATAATGCTCCATTAAATAGGCAAGAAATACTTCTTCCACCTTACGAGACATGATACGCTTGGAGGATAAGAATAAATTTTTTACCAATTGTTGGGTAATGGTACTACCACCTTCTACCGTTTGTCCAGCTATGGTATTTGTATACAAGGCACGACCAATGCTAAAGAAATCTACCGCTCCATGCTCATAAAAACGTTTATCTTCCGTAGCCACTAAAGCTTGTTTCACAATAGGGCTAATGTCTTCGCTGCGAACGCGATGCTCTAGTGGCACCCGTTTATCCATAGCCTCCTCTACAGCTTCTTTAAAATGAAAGAGACGTTTGATGCGGTCGATTCTGGAAAGTTGATCTTCCCCTTGTTCTATAGTTTGTTCTTTTATCGTATGTGATACATGTTGCGTAGTCGTTTTAGCATCCTCTGGGGTATACCCAGCGAACCAATATAAACCACCAGCTGCAATGGCGAGCACAAGGATGAGTTTAAAAAGTGTTTTCATGGGTTCATCATATCACATCTAGAGGGTATCAACAATAGGACTGATAATCTTATAGTAAAATGATATATGCTTTTTTATATGCACATAAGATATCTGGCATATAGCAGAATCGTGATGATATTCAGTTTGTTAGCGTATCGTACTGTTAGCAAAAAAATAGATACGTATGATTTACTTTTTTAAGAATTGTGAAGTAATAGATTATAGGATATGCCTATGCAAGTGGATTAAATAGAATAAAAATGTATACAAAAGAATTTTTATAAAAAATACTTGCATTATTATACAGATGGTTGTATAATACGTTCATAAGATAGAAACAGGTACTGCACAGCAGTCATTTACACAAAGAAAGAGGTCAATTATGAGCAACATTAACAAAGTCGTTTTAGCGTATTCTGGTGGTTTAGACACATCTGTTATTATTCCTTGGTTAAAAGAAAACTATGGCGCAGAAGTTATCGCAGTCTGCGTAAACTTAGGTCAACCAGAAGATTATGATGCAGTAGAGAAAAAAGCGATCAAATCTGGTGCTACAAAAGCGTATATCATTGATGCGCAAGAAGAATTTGTGTCCGACTACATTTGGCCAGTTGTAAAAGCAGGTGCAGTATATGAAGGTAAATACTTATTAGGCACTTCTTTTGCAAGACCATTAATTGCTAAAAAATTAGTAGAAATAGCAGAACAAGAAGGTGCGGATGCCATCGCTCACGGTGCTACAGGTAAAGGAAATGACCAAGTTCGTTTTGAATTGACTATCAAAGCACTTTCACCAAATACAAAAATCATTGCTCCATGGCGTGAATGGGAATTGAAATCCCGGGAAGATTGTATGGAATATGCAGCAAAACATGATATTCCAGTGGTGGCTACTAAAAAACACCCATACTCCATGGACCAAAACGTATGGCATTTATCCCATGAAGGTGGCGATTTAGAAGATCCTAAGAATGCACCTAAAAATGATGTATATTTAGTTAGCAAATCTCCAGAAGAAGCTCCAGACGTACCAACTATGGTGACTATTGACTTCAAAGAAGGTGTTCCAGTAGCGGTGAATGGTCAAGCCATGTCTCCACTTACTATCTTACAAACTTTAAATGAAATTGGCGCAGCTAATGGTATCGGCATCGTGGATATTGTAGAAAATCGGTTAGTAGGCATGAAATCTCGTGGTGTCTATGAAAATCCTGGTGGAGCTATTATCATGTATGCCCACAGAGAATTAGAATACCTTTGCCTAGATAGAGCTACATACCATTATAAAGAATTGGTGGCGAACAAATACGGAGAACTTGTGTATGATGGTATGTGGTTTGCTCCATTAATGAGCGCTTTACAAGCTTTCGTGGATAGCACACAACAAACAGTAACCGGTCAAGTTACATTGAAATTATACAAAGGTAATATTATCAGCGCAGGATCTACATCTCCATACTCCTTGTACAACCAAGAATTTGTAACATTTGAAGAAGATGATGTATATAACCAAGCTGATGCAGAAGGGTTCATCAACTTATTCGGATTGCCTTTGACAATCAATGCATTAATGAAAGAGAAAGCAGGTTTAAAATAATGGCGAAACTTTGGGGCGGACGCTTTACCAAAGGGACGGATAAGGCAGTAGAGGACTTCACGTCCTCTATTTCCTTTGACTCCCGCATGTATAAAGAAGATGTGGCAGGCAGTATTGCCCATGCCACAATGCTAGCAGAACAACATATCATTTCTAAGGAAGATAAGGATGCTATCGTAGCAGGCTTACAGGCTATTGAACAGCAAATTGATGCAGGAGATTTCGAGTTTTCTGTGGCATTAGAAGACATCCATATGAATATAGAAAAACGCTTAACCGATGCCATTGGTGAGGCAGGCGGACGTCTCCATACAGGTCGTAGCCGTAATGACCAAGTAGCAGTGGATTTGCATATGTATATCCGTAAAGCTGTGGTACACATGGGTGAAGAGCTTGTGAACTTGCAACAAGCCTTCTTAGAAGTGGCAGAGAAATACAAAGAGGTCATTATCCCTGGATATACCCATTTACAACGGGCGCAACCGGTGTTATTTAGCCACCATATGATGGCGTATTTTTCCATGATAAGCCGTGATTTCGATAATTTGCCGTTAATCTTTAAACATGCCAATGTAATGCCATTAGGAGCAGGGGCTTTGGCAGGGACCACATATCCGATTGATCAAAATATGACGAAGGAATTGTTGCATTTCGATGCCATCTATGAAAATAGTATGGATGCTGTCAGTGATCGTGACTATGTACTAGAATTCCTCAGTTTTGGGGCAAAAGTGATGATGCATTTAAGCCGGTTAAGCGAAGAATTAATCCTATGGTCTAGCACAGAGTTTGGGTTCATCGAATTGGACGATGCCCATTGCACTGGTTCCAGCATTATGCCACAAAAGAAAAATCCAGATGTATGTGAACTCGTACGTGGTAAAACAGGTCGAATTTACGGTCATTTGATGGGGCTTCTTACAACCATGAAAGGTCTGCCAATGACGTACAACAAGGATATGCAAGAAGATAAAGAAGGCGTCTTCGATACGATAGATACTTTGCATTTCGCTATCTCGATTACGGCGGATATGTTACGCCATATGAAAGTCAATGGAGACCATACAAAAGCAGTGTTGGACGATGATTTTTCCAACGCTACGGACATGGCAGACTACTTGGCGAAAAAAGGGGTACCGTTCCGTGAAGCTCATGCTATCGTAGGGGCTGCGGTACAACATTGCATCGAAAAAGGATGTGTGCTGTTGGATCTTTCAGTAGAAGATTTCAAAGCTATTTCACATCACTTTGAGGCAGATATTTTGGATGCCATTACTATCGAAGCTTGCGTAGCGGGACGTAGTAACTACAGCGGTACAGCGCCAGAGTGCGTAGCACGTCAAATGCAGATTGGACAAACAATCGTGGCAGAAGAAGTGGCACAAATCCAACAATGGAAAGAAAAAATTCATTTACAATAAATAGGTTTGTAGCAATATTCATATTGTCTTCTCTTATTCGTATAAAAGTGGCATCTGTAAATGGTATATGGGGTGATTCTGGTTTAGCAAGACTATCGCAACTATGCAAAAAAGCAACGGTAAATCCGTTGCTTTTTTTGAGATAAGTTCAATATCCTTAATCTTTGTCTTCTTCGTTTTCTTTTACAATATCTTTTTGTGAATTTTTTTCAGAGAGTTTTTGATCGATATACTTATTAATATTTTCATAAAACTCTTTGGTCGTCTCACTATCCAATTTTGCCGAATTTGTCGAATTATGAATTTGATTAACTTGGTTGACTTTCAAATGAACAGATTGAATACCGTAAGCGGCTTGTTTTTGGCGGAGCGTTTCTAATTGTTCTTCTGAAATCGGATTGCCAACAATCGTCAAGACCAATTCATTTTTGCTTGATTTGTAGACTTGACTAATGACCGTATGATTGGTGAACTCTTTTCCTACAAACTGTTTGATTCCTTCTTTTCGTGCCTGATCTATGGTCAGCGTGACTGCTGAATAGGTGGCTGGAAGAATTAATAATATAATCAAGGATATCAACCCAATTCTCATTTTAATGTTTAGCTCTTTAAATGAGCGTAAGGGAGATTTTCTCATGAAAATTCTTGTTCCAACAATATTGGTTAGCATGATAAAGACACAGTTAATTAAGAAAAGATAGAGAGCCCCATATAAAAATTGTACATTTCCATTCGCTAATCCATAGCCGGCAGTACAGATAGGTGGCATCAGAGCTGTTGCAATGGCTACTCCTGGCACGATATTGTTTGCTTCTTTTTTTCTTGAACCAATTACACCTGCTATCCCACCTGCAATAGCAATGAGAACATCCCAAATGGTTGGAGAGGTTCGTGCAATCAACTCGCTACTTGCATAAGATAAGGGAGAAATCCAGAAATACAGAGCTGAGACAAGCAAACTGACTAATACTTGAGTAAATAAAACATTTAAAGATTGCTTGATTAAACGGGTATCAAAAATAGCTAAACCGAATCCCAGTCCAACAATCGGTGTCATAAGAGGGGAAATCAGCATGGCTCCAATAATAACAGCTGTTGAATTCATATTTAAACCTATAGAGGCAATAAAAATCGCACACATCAAAATGACTGTATCACTTAATCGAACATGAAGATCATCATATAATTTATCACGGTATTCACGTGCTGAATAGTTTCCTGCCATTGGTTACTCCTTTTATTTCATATAATCTTGTTTCCGCATGGATGATGGTAGAGATTTCTGTCTAATCTTCCGTATTTTTAATTTTTACCGGTTGTTTTTCGAAAATTAACCTTTACGTATTTCTTAAACCAGCCTTAACATTATACCAAAATTTTATAGTATTTCTTTAGAGAAATCTATTAATTTAACAGATAGAAAAAGGACGAAACTTTTATTTTCCAACAAAAACTTACCGCCGTCATCTGATATATTTGGAAAGCACATATCGAAAATTTATGATATAATCAATATATATTTTTGTTACTAAATACTATGAGGTACTAACAATGAAATTAATCTCTTGGAATGTCAATGGCTTACGTGCAGCTATGACAAAAGGATTTATGGATGCATTCAATGCATTAGATGCAGATATGTTCTGCTTACAAGAAACAAAATTACAACCAGAACAAATTGAGATGATCCTACCAAACCATGAACAATATTGGAATAGTGCAGTGAAAAAAGGCTATAGCGGTACGGCTATTTTCACAAAAGAAAAACCAATTTCTGTAGTGAATGGTATTGGCATTGAGGAACATGACCAAGAAGGTCGTGTTATCACTGCGGAATATGAAAAGTTCTATTTAGTCACATGCTATACACCAAATAGCCAACGTGAATTGGCTCGTTTAGCGTACCGTATGGAATGGGAAGTGGCATTCCGTGAGTATTTATTAGCATTAGATGCGAAAAAACCAGTTATCCTATGTGGTGACCTGAACGTAGCGCATCAAGAAATCGATTTGAAAAATCCGAAAACTAACCGTAAAAATGCTGGCTTTAGTGATGAGGAACGTGAAAAAATGACAGAACTACTCGCAGCAGGCTTCACGGATACGTTCCGTTATTTATATCCTGATGCAGTAGATGCGTACAGTTGGTGGTCCTACATGGGAAAAGCTCGTGAGCGGAACGTAGGATGGAGAATTGACTACTTCCTCGTATCCAACAGCATTGCTGACAAAATCCAAGAGGCGAAAATTCATGCAGATATCTTTGGGTCTGACCATTGCCCAGTGGAACTAGTTATTGATTTATAATTTCTATAATGAGCGTGCACTATGTCAATATTACGTTTTGAACATATCTCTTTAGCGATTCATGGTCGTCCAATTTTACAGGATATTTCTTTTGAGGTTCAACAAGGTGAAAGCATCACTATTGTAGGTCCTTCTGGGAGCGGTAAGAGTACGATATTAAAACTGGCAAGTTCCTTGGTATCTCCTACGGGGGGAACTATTTATTTTCAGGGTCAACCGATGGATCAGTATGCCCCTACAGAATATCGCCAACGAGTAGCCTATTGTTTCCAGCAACCCTATTTATTCGGACAAACCGTGCGAGGGAATTTAGCCTTTCCTTTTACCATGCGAGGTCATTCTGTTGACGAAGCAAGAATCAAAGACCTATTCGATTTGTTTCATATGGATCTACAGTTGTTAGAGAAGTCTAATACGGAGTTATCCGGTGGTGAAATGCAGCGAATTTGCTTGATTCGTAGTTTGCTGTTTGCCCCTGACGTGTTGCTATTAGATGAGGTGACGTCTGCCTTGGATGCAGAAAATACAGAATGGGTAGAACAAGGTCTTATGCAATTGCATACAGAAGGCTTAACCTTGTTACAGGTAACCCATAATCTAGACCAAAGTGTTCGTATGGGACAACGTCGTATCACTGTGAAAGATGGTCATATTGCAGATTGTGAGGTGCTACATGGGGAGCTTTAATGCCTTATCTAATGAATCCTTACTGATGGCAACAGTGCTCATCGCCATAGCTGTTATCGTATCTTATCAGCAGAAAATGCGGTTAGAACTAGAAATCTTGCATAGTGCCTTGCGAGCGGTAGTACAACTTGTAGTAGTAGGGTATGTATTGCATTTCATTTTTGGTGCCGACCATCCTTTGTTTACCGGTGGCGTATTGTTGGTGATGCTTATCAGTGCTTCTATCAATGGAGGGAAACGAGGGACAGGCATTCGTCATGCATCGTGGATTGCTGGAATTAGTATTGGTATTGGTGCGGTGATTACCCTTGCGGTGTTACTTAGTGCAGGAGTCTTATCTTTTACGCCATATCAAATGATCCCAGTAGGTGGCATGGTTATGTCTGGGGCTATGGTGGCAGTAGGGTTGTGTTTCCGCCAAATTACAACGAGCTTTAAGAGTCGCCAACAAGAGATTCAGATTAAGCTAGCCCTAGGTGCTACGCCTATGCAAGCCTGTAAAGCCATCTTGCGAGCGGCCCTTATCTTTAGTTTGCAGCCCACCATCGATAGTGCAAAAACCTTGGGTATTGTATCCTTGCCGGGGATGATGACAGGCTTGATTTTGGCAGGAATGAGTCCTATGGAGGCTATCAAATACCAAATTATCGTTATCTTTATGTCTTTTTCAACCATATCCATTGCCATTGCAATAGCAGGATACTTGAGTTGTCGACGATTTTTTAATACAAAAGAGCAGCTGATTCTATCTGATTGATGATGGAATCAGCTTTTTTGTAGCCTGTACCCTTACTACGATAGCATTCGTATCTTTCTTAGAAATAGTTACAAAATATTTTTAAAATATTAATTTACCTATTAATTAAGTAGGATTTCTTGAAAGCCTATAGTCATATAGTAATACTTGTGATACTATTAGGGTATACACATTCTATTTATATGTAAAACGAGGTGATATTATGGCAAATTACAACCCTTACGAAAATATGCTGCAAACATTAGACTTAGCAGCGGATACACTAGGTATCCCACGCAATGATTATGAAGTATTGCGTCACCCTGAACGTGAAATGAACGTGGCTATTCCAGTACAAATGGATGATGGACATGTGGAAGTATTTACTGGCTACCGCTGCCAACATAGCTCCGTTCTTGGAGCATCTAAAGGCGGATTGCGCTTTCACCCAGATGCAGATGAAAACGAAGTGCGTGCATTAGGTGCTTGGATGACAATCAAAAATGCCATTGCTCATTTACCATATGGTGGTGGTAAAGGTGGTATCAAGGTAGATCCTAGAAAATTGAGTGAAAGAGAGTTAGAACGATTGACACGTGGTTTCGTTCGTAAAATTGCTCCGATTATTGGGGTAGAACGAGATGTGCCAGCGCCTGACGTGAACACAAATCCACAAATCATGTCTTGGATTGTTGATGAGTACAGTGCATTAACTGGTCAATGGACACCAGGGATCGTAACAGGTAAACCATTAGCCATTGGTGGTTCTTTAGGTCGCAATGAAGCGACTGGTCGTGGCTGTATGTTTACATTACTCTCCTATTTGGAAAAACAAGGTAAATCTATTAAAGATTTAACCATTGCAGTACAAGGGTTTGGTAATGTCGGTTCCGTTGGTGCTTTGTTGATGCACCGTGAAGGAGCTAAAATCGTTGCCATCGGTGATGTACATGGATCTCTGTACAATGCAAACGGCATCGATGTAGAAAAAGCTTACGAATATGCAAACTCTCATGGCCGTTCTTTAGAAGGCTACGAAGAGCCAGGTATGACAAGAATCCCTAATCCAGATTTATTGTTATTGGATGTAGACGTGCTATACTTAGCGGCCTTAGAAAACCAAGTGAACGAAGCCAATATGAAAGAAGTAAAAGCAAAATTAATCTTGGAAGGTGCTAACGGACCATTAACCAAAGATGCAGACTTATACTTCTTTGAAAAAGGTATTCCTGTATTGCCAGACGTATTAGCGAATGGCGGAGGCGTGGTGGTATCCTATTATGAATGGGTACAAAACAAAGCTGGCTTCTACTGGTCTGAAGAAGAAGTAAACGAAAAATTAGCGAAGAACATGAAAAAAAGCTTTGAAGAAGTATGGGCTATGCAAGAAGAGTTTAAAGTATACCCAAGATTGGCTGCGTACATGGTGGCATTGCGTCGTTTAGTAGAAGCATTAAAAATTAAAGGATATAACGGTTAATATATCTGCCCTATCTGCTCATCTTAGATGATGTAATATTTGCTAGAGAGCCAGATTTATTGTATAATTTAGGTAATAATATATTATTTATTTTGTATAAGGTGAGAGTGTTATGAGTAATCAACGTATTTTTGATATGGAACTTGTGAAAGTTGAAAGTTTGGAGAAGGCTGTTAGGACGCCATTTTATCAAACTGATTCCACAGGTGGTTCAGTTTGGGTTATTAAACCTGGTCAAACCTTACCAAAGCATTATCATCATAATTCTGACGATATATGGGTTGTATTGCAAGGAACAGGGGTATTTTATCCAACGCCGGATACTGAGGTGCCTTTTACAAAGGGGCAAGTTATAGTATCTAAAAAGGGTGAATGTCATGGTGCAAAAAATACTGGAACGGAAGATATTGTCTTTGTGAGTATCGTTGCTCCGGTGCCTGCTGATTATGATCCTGTTTATACTAATTAATATGAAAGCACTTTATAGTATTTTCTGGCTCTATAATAAATGTTGGGGTGACACCACTACGGTGTCACTTCCAACATTATT